>NZ_JPQB01000023.1:0-67773 GCF_000740665.1 Vibrio sp. B183
ATCTCTCATCTTCGCTTCGTTTGAGGAATCCATCATGACTACATCACAAGACCAGGAACAACAACTAGAACTCGAGACACGCAGCGCAGAAGAGACCACCGCTTTTCTGGATGAAATCGAAACCGAGTTTGACCCAGAGGTCGCGCTCGAGAAGGAGCAGCAAGACAAAGCGCAAAAGCAAAACGAAATCGACGCGAAACAGATGGCACTCGAAGCCACTCAGGAAGGTGTTTTAGTCGGCATGGGTATCGTCGATACCATGGTCAAAGAGTTCGTCGACCCGCGAATGGAGATTGATGAAAGCAATGCAGTCGCGATTTCCCAGGCGGCCGCGCCGGTCATTCTCAAGTACAACGTCAGTCCTCCGCCCTGGGCCGTGAAGTACAAAGAAGAGATTGCACTCGGCGTTGCCGTGCTTGGGCTAAGTGCTTCACTCTTTATGCAGCATCGCCAGCTTAAAAAGCTCGACCTCGAGGCCAAACGCGCTGAGCTCGAGCGCGCCCAGCAGGAACAATCCGAATCAACACAGCACTAAGGTGAGAAAAGTCACACTTAAGGCACATCCAAAGCATTTGATATTAGGCATCTAAGGCACATAAACCAGTACCACTAAGACCGTCCACTGTTGGACGGTCTTTTTATTGGAGGAAACCTTGGAACCAATCAACAACAATAACAAACTCGATAACCATCATGCTTATGTCGTCGGAATGTCGGGGTCGGGGAGCAAGACCGCTTCTAGGATATGCTCAATTTCAGCGTAAAGTTGTCACCAGATTAAGAAGCTCAACCTACTCCGATTAAAAAATTGCTAAAAATGATATAAATATAAGCTAGCATTTTCCTGGTGAATCTATATATTTCGAGATAACCCGTATCAATAAAATAAAGGAAATGACGTTGAGAAAGTCCCTATTAATAGTTCCAACAGTTCTTCTTGGGCTATCGACTCTTGTGTCCGCGAATGAGCTTCAAACGAAGATGGTCGCAGAGTATCCACAAGAAATTTTAGATCAGGCAAAGAAGGCGCCTGAAGGTACTGCAGAGTTTTTAGAGTCTTTGACAGATAAAGACTATTATCCTCTCTTAAAACCGGGAGACTGGATGGGGATAGAAACAGGTTCAGTGTATCAAGTGCTCTTAGGCTCGAATGAAGATCCAAAATTAGTTATCGCCTACGCTGCTGAAACGCCTAGCAATTATTTTTTTCTCGATGGTGATAAGGAAATCGATCTTCAGGAAGCTGCATCGAATGCATTCAAAAACATTGATAAGCTCGAAGTAGAGTGGTATTTCCCAGAAGGTTACAACGAACAAGTTGTAGCAGGAATGCCAGGCTCATTCGTAAGTGAAACAATTCTCTCGGCAAAACAAATGAAAAAAATACATTCTATGCTTGGTACAAATGAGATTATTGTATCAATACCAACAAGAACCATATTGAGTGCAGTCGCTTTTGATTCACCTGATGATGTTTTTGCTCAGTTTGCTAGCAACCATATACATACATGGAATGAACACCGTAACTCTCGTATCAGTCCAGAATTGTTTATTGTGAAAGATGGTCAGATCATTAATTTAATTCCACTGACCAAATAGAAACATATTTGAACATATCCAAATAATTGCTATCTGAGCTGAATGCTTACCACATCGAAACTAGTTTTTGGTACAACTCTGATAGTTGTCGGGCGTACAGTAAGTCATTGGGATATACATCACCTCCTCTACAGCTTGTTTGTTCACAAGCTTGTAGAGGGTCAATATTGCTTGCTTTCCCATCTCATAGGGGTTTTGACCTACATTACCGTGTGCTAGGTTGTCTTTTAAATACACGAGTTGTTCTTGGGCTGTGTCTGCAGTGATGATAACGATGTCTTTGTCGAGTATGGCCTGTTTGTGAGGGGTAACGACATCTCTATACTCTTCTAAAAACTGAGTCCAGCCCCCTACGGCCACGATGGCGTTAATTTCGCGTTCCTGATAAGAGTTGAGTACGTTTTTGAGATCCTCAAGGGCCCTATCGAACTGACCGAAATTGTGAAGTGGTTTACTAAACTCCGTCCAGCCGTTCTCTCCTTTTAGACGCTCACCAGGAGGTAGCTCGTACTCTTTGCCTGATAGCGCTGAGCGTATTCCCATCACTCTGAGATTTAAATTCGGTGAATCAGGCCGACCGCTTTGGATAATGATAGTCCCACCATTTGGGAGTTGAGACTTAAGTTGCTCACCCAGTGCCTTTCCTAGATCAAAGTCGTTAGTGCCTATATAAGCCGCTCTTATTTGCGGGTATCTAGTTAAAGTTTCTGTTGAGAAGTCAGCATCATAAGTGATTACCGGAATACCAAGTTCTTGCACTTTCTGCATACTGTGTTCAAGCATAAACTTACCCTGAGGCACCGCAATAGCAATACCGTCTATCCCTTCATCCAGCAAGTCAGAAATGATTTTGTCTTGCTTACGTATATCTACACTTTTGGGGCCTCGATAAACACATTCTACATTATTGAGCTCTTTTGCAGCAGCCATGCACCCTTCTCGGCTTGCCTCAAAAAATGGGTTGTTCTCTTCTTTGGGGACTACGGCAAAGCGCAATAGCTTTGATTCAGAAAGGCTAGCAAAGCTGAGTAACAGAGTGAAAATAGTCATGTTTCTTATATAGCTGATCATGCTAACCCTACCCTTAATATGCTTTAGAGTTTTACCTATATTAAAAAGTTAGCTCATAAAGCGAATTTTGGGAGTGAACTTAGGTAGCTATTGCACCAACCTTGTCTATGTAAATCTATGTAAGCATGACTTTTTCATATTCAATTATTTTGATAGAGTTCATTGTTATTGCGTTCATGTATGCATAGTGACTCACAAGATGGGTAAAAAATGCGCATGACTATGTTGCATCTTTAGACAACGGATTATTTCGAATGGACACCATTAACCAGCCAGACAGTAAAGCCATTGCTTGTGAAGATCATTTGATCATCTGGTTCTGGGAAGCCCATATGCATAAGAAAGGCTTGGCACAAAAGGCCATATTGGCCGAGCTGAGAAGGCTTGGAGATCTGTTGGTTAAAATCAGGCATGATAAAACCAATTTTTTGCTGCCAAGTTCCCGACTTGAGTTAGTGAATGACGTCGTACAGCACACCTTATTGCTCGGTGACAAGTTTTACGAAAAACATGAGTATTTTGTTCAAGAGATACGTGAGCTGATTGATGAGCATTATAAGAAGCATTTATTTGTAGAGTATGTTTGATTTCTCTAGTTTGGTAACGATGCGTCATTGCCCTACTTTGTGAAAATTCGCCACTACATATTCATCATCGAAGACTCTTATAAATTCATACACTCCCAGAGGTTTCATGTTTATAGGTGAAGTTTCCCGCAAAACGGGCTTGTCGATAAAAGCCATCAGGCTTTACGAAGAGTTAGGGCTTATCCAAACGCCACAGCGCCAAGGGCGCTACAGAATCTACAAACATTCAGATGTGGACATTCTTAACCTAATTGTTCAGGCAAAGCTTCTCGGAGTTAAGCTTTCTGAGCTTAAGGGCATCATCGTCTACAAGAACAATCAAGTTGACTGGCAGCGCATTGAAGGCTTTCTGGTTGAGGTAAGAAAAAGATTATTGCGGGAACAAACTCTACTCGCCGAAAAGCTTAAAAATGTAGAGTCCTGTATTGAAGCGATCAATTCATGTGAATAGTGGTTGACTCTCCCCCTATGGGCAGACTTTACACTCATCATCCCACTCAAAGGAGAAAGATGATGAAAAACGTATTAATACTCAACGGTAACCCAAAGCGACAAAGCCTTTGCCACACAATATCTGATGCTTATCAAAGCGGTGTGGCTCCTGTACATCACGTTCGTCGATTTGATTTAGGATCAATGACTTTTGACCCTGATCTATCTGGCGGATACGACTCTTCGAAAACGCTTGAGCCTAGTTTGCAGGAGTTTCAAGAGATGCTTCTCTGGGCGGACCATATCACGATTGTGAGCCCAATTTGGTGGGGAGGCATACCAGCTAAGCTTAAGGGCCTGATTGACCGCTCTCTTCTACCTGGATTCGCTTTTAAATATGAAAGTGGCAACCCAAACGTAATTCCACTTTTAGAAGGTAAAACATCTCAACTAATTCTGACGATGGATGCTCCAGAAGAATACGCTCAAGTGCAGGCAGATCCAGTTTTGGCACAGCTGAATCAATTTACGCTTCAATTTTGTGGGATAGAGTGTTTAGAATCGGTTTTTCTATGTTCTGCCAGTTTTGTAGATAACGACAAGATCGTGGATTGGCAAGCAAACGTGCGCGAACTAGCATCTCGAATGGTTTAGCTGTTTGGGCGAATAACATTGAACGTTATTCGCCGTATTAATGATCTACTGATTTTCTATTTTATCGATGTTGTTTAGAGTACAAGATTCAGTACCCGCAGGTGACGTCACCACCATTTTTTGAAAGCCAACAACTAAATTGTGCTGCACAGTACCGCTTTTGTATGTCACTACATCGGCACTGTTAATCCCCTTTGCTTTCACGTCCTTTTTCCCTTCGGCAGACGTACAAACCATGGTGCATCCTCCCATTTTACAGGTGATGTGAGTCATGAATTCAATGTTTGGATTATTCGCCGCCATCGCGGGAAATGTGGAGCCGATCAATAGAGCGATAAGAGATATTTTTTGCATAATTTACCTAATTAGCATTTACGGCGTAAAGATGAGCAGTCTAGCTCTCACTAACCACCTGTTCAACAGGTTTTATAGACACAAAATGTGACATCGTCACCTATGGTATTTGATATTTACTCTAAATACTTATTTCCTTGATTTGAAAACGTATCGTCTCTTAATTCTTCAATTTCGCTCCAAATTTTTCTCGCCAATTCAGGGTTCACATCAACAAAATCGTGGCTCAATACTAGGTAGTAATTCTTCGTTGTAATCGCAGGTTGGACTTGTTTAATGTTGCTGATTTTCTGACTACTCAAAAACTGCTGAGCCATCGTATCTTGGACAGCAATGGCGGATAAACGATCCAATTGCAGCATATTAAACAGTTGTTCAGTTGTTTTGACTTCGTGAACTTTTAGCTGCTTCTTCTTTAGCTCTCTGACAATAGAAAAACCCAAGTGCGCACCGACCTTTTGATCGGTGTCTGCTAGGTTCTCTCCATCCCAATTGAGTTGTTTGTCGTCAAGTGTATAGAAGTAATACCCTATGGTAGCGATACGTTTACTCCCATCAGGTTTACCATCACTTGTTGGATAGCGAGCATATTTCGCCCGTTGTGAGTTGTAGGAAAAGATGAACCCTCCATCGACTTTCCCTGCTCCTATATCTTGCAGAACGCGTTTACCTGGAAGGCGTATATACTCGATGTTAAGGTCTAATTTCTTGGCAACTTGGTTAAGTACATCCAACGCTAAGCCAGGCGGATTAGCAACGTCAGCACCATCTCCCATTTGAAACGGATAAGATTCAACATCTGAGTAAGCCAGCCTGATCGTTGTTGTGGCTGAAACATGAACGGAAATAGAAGCCATCGCCAGAAAGAGGCACAGTTTGCGAGTAAGTTGATTCATACGCTCTACCTTTCACTTAACTAAAGAAAGCATAGAGCGTGATCGTGTGAATGTCCTATAAATTCTTCGCAGATACAAACACGTAGTTTGCTGATTGCTTCCATTTGAATACATTACGGCTGATCGATGATTTCGTTAATGAAGTCATACTTATCTGACTCATATTTTGTTATCCAATGCGCACCCTGCGCTGGCGCAGAATCCAGTGTAAACAAATAGAAGTCGATGCCTTTGTCACCCATAACTCGGGTAAAGTATGTGGCCTGTTTACGGTGGCTTTCGTCCGTGTAAGGAATCTGCTTAGCGGATTTTTTTAAGTCATCATCAAACCAGCTATGAACTCCTATTTGCTGAGCCATTTCAATCCGACCTACATCACTGGCTCGCTCTAGAGTACGCTTGTTCCCTGCAGCAAAGAGGTCTGTGCCTCCAGAGAATACGGAACCGTTCTCAGTGACCAACGTATTCATATTGTTGTCTTTGATCAGCAAGCCTGTATACATATTGATGTCGTCATCCGCGCTCCCACCAATATGGCTGTCAAATACCATAGTCATTGGTGTTCCCTGATATTGATCCACTATTGTCTGTAATTGAGTGAAAGTAGTCACACCTAATGTCGACTCAATACGTTGTTGGCAATGACCACCGCACACTGCATCGTTGTAAAAGTCATCAAATGCAAACGATGTTTTTATCTTTATTTCTGCTGGCGTCACAATCGGAGTCAAGATGGTAGAGCCGATCATCGTAAGGTACTCAAGTGCCTCTTGGTGATACTCCAAGCGCAGGGTTTTCATGCCCAATTGTGTTTGCGATTCCACCAAGCTTTTGTTCGAGGATACTGCAATTTTTTTGGGGCCACAATCAAAGCTATCAAGTTCATTTTTATCAGAGTAAATAAGGCACCTTGCATCGGCATCTGACATGTCATCAATCATTAAAGTGACGGTTTTTCCTGATACACTTTCTAGTTGCACTAACGTATCCCGACCATACTCATCAGCGTATTTTATCTTGGAGTATGTTTGTCCTTCATAGGTTAATTGCATAGAGCTAAGTATCGGTAACCTTTCTGCAAGCAATTCTGCACGCTCTTGAGCACTAAACACGTAATCGGCCTTAGGCTTATCTTTTACAAGCGATTTAAACATAGAGTCTGAGCTGACCCCAGCTAGCGTCACCATTGGAACGGTTAGTAACGTGAGCAGTTTTATATTCATATGCATTCCTGTTGCTAATTATTAATCAGGAGCAATATAAATGGATAAAATGTAAGTTACTGTCGGTGATATGTAGTCTTTATGTAAGTTGATGTTTTACTAGATAAATGGAAACACATGAATGGTGATAGTAAAAAGCACCGCTCATAAGATGAGCGGTGAAAAAGTGGAGCTTCCAAGCGCTATAGTCTTGGATGAAAGCATGTAACATGATTAGCGACATAGCATCTGCCTGATTGCCAAGAGTAAGATAACCATGCGATGTTTCAATCCGATTGCTGAATTGCTTCAGGACAATGAAAGTGCGTCGCGTCTAAGCATTAGGTGAAAAAAAAGGCTCATGACTGAGCCTAGAAACTTTCATAGAAAGTGATCGTAAGGTGTCTTCAGGATATTTCCGTTCAACATATTCACCATAGCTATAGCCTCATGAATAACAAAAATATCATTAGCTTTGCATGTGAACTAACCCGAAGTAAACCTGTTCACAAATCATTGCTCTACGTGAAGATGAGAATTGGTTAAAAGTTTAGAGTTTCGTCATTAAATTGGATTTGCAATGGTACATCTTGTTGGCTAGGAGCTTAGATAAGCCAGAAAATGACGTTCGGTCTAGGATGTTGTAGTACTGTGGGGCCGAAACGAGTACAGCTCTAAACAGCCATGCTTCAAGAGAAAAATAAAAAAGAACCGGCTCATTAAGAGCCGGCCTGCTTACCCGAAACAGCAAACGTAAGGCACTTGGATTATTACCAAGGCCCGCTTACAGTAACAAATTCATTTTTTTATGAAAGCCGTCACAATGCATCTCTGTGAGGCTCGTTCAGCAAAAAGCCTGGCATATAGACACTTGAATCTATATAGGTCGATTAACGGTCATTTATATAGAAATAATCTTTATGTTTTAATCTCAATCAATAATTTAAATTTTTAAAATGAATTAATCAGAGTTTTAAATTCAATTACTTATATGCATTATCATTAATAATCTAGCAATAATCCAAATTTAATACATGTAAGACCAGTTAGTGATATAAATACTTATAATTGAGAAGTTAATCCCAAAACTTTTTCCATCAAACTCGTAAATGAAGCTCTAGTCAAACAAGCCAATGGTGCGAATGCCGTGCCACATAATATTGCTAAAGAGGTTAATCTTATGTTGCATTTTTAGCAGGTGCATAACTGGAATGATCGCATTACTGTTAAAACTAGGTTCACCAACCGTTACATAGTGAGGTCAAGATGAAAGTACTAATTCAATATACTCAAACTGGTAAATACCGTGATCAAGCTTGGGAAGCATATACACTAAAAGCTAAAGGCGATGTTCATGCTGTCACCCCTTCATACGCGGCACAGCTCATCAAACAAAACAAAGCAAACCTGTTTACGACGGACGACTCTGATATCGTTATCGAATCATGATAAAAAAGAAGCTCTCAACGACAGCGCTGAGAGCTTCTTTTTTATTAACATGAACAAACAACCTATTTTTGCTTCATGAATGCCACCGCTAGTCCAGATGCAATGAAAGTGGCTCCAGCCCCTAGATTCATTGATGTCACAAGCTTAGGTTTACGATGAAACCAATCTGAGAGTTGAAATGAAAAAACACCCATTAACGAAAAACCAAATCCGGTAAGTACAGCAAACCATACTCCATAACCTATCATTTGTATGGTGACTGATCCCAAATCGGGGTTAACAAACTGCGGGATAAACGCTAACACGAACATGCCAGGTTTTGGATTCAACGATGCAGACAAGAATCCAGTCGAAAATATCACTTTCAATGGTTGTTTTTTAGCTGGTTCCAACGTAAACAACTGACGATTTCGAATAACCTTAACACCCAACCATATCAGATAACCTGCTCCAACCGTTTTGACAATGTAAAAAGCTAACTCTGAAGTCTGAATTAAGACGGTCAAACCAAATGTTGCAGCCAAGACGTGAAACAGAATACCTGTACCGGAGGTACTACCTGATACCACAGCAGCTAACTTTCCTTGGCTTAACCCTCGCCCTATTGCCAGCAAATTGTCTGGCCCAGGAGATAAAACGAGCACAATACAAGCAAGTGTGTAAGTTACAAAGACATCCATCGGAAACATTACTTATGACTCCTTTGGCGCGAATTGTTCAAAAACCTGTTGCGCGGTCATCTTATGAGATCCTGAATTCAGCTCATAGTAACCTGGCTTCTCATCGACAAAGATTTCGTTTTTAAGTGAAAAGCTATGTTCTTGGAACAAGCCCACCGACAAGACGTATTCATCACCAGGTATAAGATAATAGAAAAGATGGGTACCACAGGTGGAACAGAAACCTCGCTCTGCCCATTCCGAAGATCGATAGCGTTTTATCGAGTTTCCGGAAAACTGAACTTTCGAGTGGCAATGTATTGCATGTAATGGTCCACCACTCCATTGTCGGCACATATTGCAATGACACAAACTGACTTCATGTTCTTCCTCAGCCTGCACTTCAACAAAACCACACAGACAAGTACCTTTCATTATGCATACTCCCTCAAATCAATAATGACATTCATCACTTTAATAAAACCTGAGAGATAATGTGCAAACGTAATCATAACTCGTGTGTAACATCACGGAATTGTACTTTCAGCTTTCTACTGGCTGAATTTGTCGGAGGTAACACTCTGAGCCTTCAGTAAGTTATGGCTAACCTATTTACAGATTAGCAAATGTTTTTAGTTATAGTGCTTTGGAAAGCATACTATTTAGCCTAAGAACTTAACTCAATGCGCCCTGGATGACTGCTGCGAATGGCCTTTAATGCATCTGGCGGCATTTGTACGTTAGCGAACCAAAAAGGTTTATGTTTCTCAACAAATACGTTGCTACGCTCAAGAGCATCGTATATCGAGTAAGCCTGAGCTTGAGCCAATGCAACACCATAAGGGCTCCTCTCTAACATCGGAGTATCTTCCAAATCTTCTAAGAGAGCATTTTTTAAATGTACGTTTGTAGGTGACCAATCTATAAACTCAACGACTTTACGCGTTAGTGATTTTTCTAAGCCAATAATAACATCAGGGAGAATGCTCATTATTGGCTTAATTTCTGCGCAAGCGTAATATTCTTCACGAAGGTTTTTATCACGATAAAACTGCATTCGCTCAACCAATGCATCCTCAAACATCATCGGAAAGTTGTTCACGATGGCAAACTGGCTAATAGTTCGTAAAATGCCAATTGCCACCCCCTGTTCTGGCGATCTGACTTCGGCTTCTTCCAAGCGAAATCGAGTAACATTTGCAGTCAAAATCATATGCTGCCATAGCTTAGGGGCAATCAGTTTGGTAGTAGGCTCATCCCATCTGAGTAAAGGCTTAACCATTAGTATTGGAAACAGAACTCGGCTATTGTCGATCCCTAGAAGTCCTATCGCCATCTTCGTGTCGGTAAAACTCCGTACAGATTTTCCGAGGCGCGCACAAAACTTGGGATTCTTACACAGTTCGAAAAGATTGTTTTTCAGTTGGTTATCGTTTACGGCTAAAACGTCAAGTTTGCTGTAACTTACCGAAGGCGAATAAGCAGTACTCAAAAAATATGAAAAATCGGGAAAACGTCCAAAGAGCTTTAAAACCTCCAGTTCAGATAGTTTGTCCATCATTCTATTAATGGCGGATTCTGAAATGTCCCCGATTACGTTTTCATGTATCTTTTGCCTTTCTTCAGCCGCTTGACGCCTCTCCTCGACTTTACTGCTTTCACACTCGAGAAGCAGCCGCTGGTTTTTCATTACACGCTCTTTCTCGTTAAGAATCACTGTATCGCAAAACTCGCTCTGACGACTAAGCACAGAATCTACATCAGACTGATCAAGCACATACTTTATACTTACCAGCCATTTGGCATAACGTTCTCTAGTCGATGCCGCAATTTTGCTCGCAAGCTGATTAGCCTCTTCATTGTATTTCTTATTAGTGAGTAACAAGTGTAAAAGCTCGGCTCTGGGTGATAGATGTAATACTAGCACAACATGTCGTTCCATTTATTATTCTGCCGCAAAATGAATGAATAAAAACCACTGCCTTTGTAAAAGAAAAGCCCCCGGTAATTAGCTGGGGGCTTTCTAGGTGTAACTGATCTTAATGTGCTTTCTTTTTGCCTTTAGAGCGAAAGCCTTGATGTGGAAATACGTTTCTTATCCGTTGCTGCACTTTCTTAGGAACTTGCTTTGAAAAAACCAACTTGGAACCTGTGCGTTGCTGATAGACTTTCAGCTCACCATCAAAAGGATCGCGCTCTGCAATATCTAATATATTGTGGCGAAAAGTTGGAGGAAAGTGCCCTTTTTCTTTGGTGATGTGCCCAGACTTAAACTGAACACGCAACACTGGCCTATCAACCGCCACTAACCAGAATACAACAATTGCAGCAACCAAAATCACGTAAAGCATACATGCTCCTTAGTCTAGTAACTTACTCAAATCCTCTTTGAGGCTATTGACCGCTTTGCTGGCTTTCTCACTGCGTGATGCTTCAGATAGCAAGTATTCAATGGCGTCAGACAATGTACAGCCCAGTTCGTTTGCGCGAGTCGAAAGCTTCTCCCAAACGCGATAATCCAAATCGATTGATTTTTTCTTGGTATGAATTTGCTCCGCGTTAAAATGGCGCTTACGCTTAGCACGGATGGCTTGCTTGAGCTTATTATCCAGCTCAAGCGACATATGCTGCTCAATCCACTCCAACACTTTTGTTGGCTCATGCTCTAAATGGCGCAATTCATTAACCGCGGCCTCTGCTTCACTCGTATCAACATACCGAGTGATCGCCTCTCCATTTTTCCATTTACTGATGAGATACGTCCACTTCCAACCACATTCTAAATTTTCAAGTTGTTGATATTTCATTGTAAGCAGTTTCCATTCAATTTGGGTGACAGCGTAACTCACCATCACTTTAGTTACAATCTTTATTGTAGAAAAATCGACCTAGATCATCACATTAAATTCGCTATGTCATACTTAACCGTTTTTCTATATAATTTCTGACCTTTTCAAGTACATGAATACTGTTGATGATCCAAGAAAGCTGGCGTGCAGTCACTCCACAATACACAAGTTATGACGATGTAATATCGAGATTTGAAAGCCTACCCGATGTCGGTTTTCTCGACGTTCAGCCTCGATTAAAACAAGCCTTATCTACCTTTGCTGCTATCAAAGGTTTCGCCAGAATTCTCGTTGTAAACTCGCCAGATAACGCTTTCTACCGTTCTAATATTAAGCGTAGTTTATCTTTCGTTTCTGACAGTAACGTCATTTCCACAGAAAGCATCAACATAAACGAACTTCTTGGTACCTATTCGTGTAATAAATCTGGCGAAATTATCGCGCACAAGAAAGGATTGTTAGCCAAAGCTGATGGTGGATTCTTAATCGTTTCCGCTAATATGCTTCTCGCTAATCCAAGCAGTTGGCCTGTATTCAAATCGGTTTTTCTAGGTGAGAGTGTTAGCCCAATCAATACCACACCGCGCAATATTGCTAACGATCTTCCAAGCAATTCTTATGACGTAAAACTCGTTGTAGTTGGCGACAGAGATCAGATCGCTGACCTAGAATACATGGATGATGAACTCTATACTGGCTTAGCTTCTTATACAGAGATAGAACACGAAATCACATTAAGTGAACAATCCATAGAACTGTATTTGGGTTACTTGTCGTCTCTGTTGAAAGAACACAGCCTACCGACTATCTCTTCTGAGGCAATTCATAGATTAATGGTTGCAGGAGCTAGGTACACTGAAGATCAGCGCTATATGCCGATCGAGCCTTTGTGGTACCTATCAATATTTCAAGAAGCTTCAATCCATGCTAACGACCAGATAATTGATGAGAGTGCACTCGACAAGGCATTGGATTCGAAGTATCAGCGCGAATCTTATCTACCCGAGCGCGCCTTATCAGACATATTAGATGGCCAGGTAATCATTGAAACCCAAGGTGAATGTGTTGGCCAGGTTAATGGTTTAACTGTCATTGATGTTTCCGGACACCCGCTTTCATATGGTGAGCCAGCGCGTATTTCATGTGTTATCCATTTTGGTGACGGCGATATTTCCGATGTTGAACGGAAAGCTGAGCTAGGTGGTAACCTCCATGCAAAAGGCATGATGATCATGCAAGCATTTGTCTCAAGCGCGCTACAATTGGATGAGCCGTTGCCTTATTCTGCTTCAGTTGTATTTGAACAGTCCTATTGTGAGGTTGATGGCGACAGCGCCACGCTCGCGGAGTTGTGCTCTTTTGTGAGTGCCCTATCTGAATATCCAATTAATCAACAGATCGCAGTCACTGGTGCGGTAGATCAATTTGGTCGCGTTCAAGCAGTTGGTGGCCTAAATGAGAAAATTGAAGGTTTCTATCGCGTTTGTAAACACCAAGGCTTTACAGGTAAACAAGGCGTCATCCTCCCTAAAACGAATCTAAAACACTTAGCCCTTCATAAAGATGTAGTAGAAAGCATTAAAAATGATGAGTTTCACATCTGGTCTGTCGAAACCGTTGATGAAGCAATCCCTATCATTATGGGCAAGCCTTTCCGTGACGATGATGAAACAAGCGTGATTCATAAGATCGCAGAACGAATTGAAAACTTTGAAAAACATGAACTTCCTCAAGGATTTGTGGAGCGCATCAAAAACTGGTTCTCTTAGAACAAAGATTAGTCACATTTAGACTGATCGGAGTTGTTTGGCGTACACGTGTTCACTAACATGCTGCTATCAAAATTTGGAGTAATTGATAATGCAAAACAAACGTGATTCTTATAACCGCGAAGATCTACTAGCCTCAAGCCAAGGTGAACTGTTTGGCCCGGGCTATCCTCAGCTTCCTGCACCAAACATGCTGATGATGGACCGCGTGACTAAGATGTCTGAAACTGAAGGTGATTTCGGTAAAGGTCTGATTCTAGCAGAACTCGATATTACTCCAGACCTATGGTTCTTTGATTGCCACTTCCCTGGTGACCCAGTAATGCCTGGCTGTCTAGGCCTTGATGCAATGTGGCAGCTAGTAGGCTTCTTCCTTGGCTGGGTTGGCGGTAAAGGTAAAGGCCGTGCTCTTGGTGTTGGCGAAGTGAAGTTCACGGGTCAAATTCTACCGACAGCGAAGAAAGTCACATATGAGATTCATATGAAGCGTGTTGTGAATCGCAAGCTTGTTATGGGCCTAGCTGACGGTCGTGTACTTGTTGATGGAAAAGAGATCTACGTAGCGAAAGATCTTAAAGTTGGCTTGTTCCAAGACACGTCTGCTTTCTAATTTGAAATACTTTTAAAAGCGACTCTCTTGAGTCGCTTTTTTGTCATCAAAATATTTAGTTATAGTGCGTTAAGTAATTAAACAAAAACCCCAATTGTTGAGGTTTTTGTTTGTTCCTTATGTCGTATGTGGATTGAGCCTTTTATTTGTAGAGACCAGAGTGTTTGTCTTCCCTGGCATCGCGCCAACCACCGAGCCAATAAGATCGAGCATCCATCTGTTGGTAAGGACATGAGTCCGTTGAGCGGCCATTTAAGCCTGCTTTATAGCCTTGAGACTGAGCTCTTTCTAAGCGGTCACGCTTTTGTCTCTTCATAGTGTCGTCCTCATACATAAAGTTTTTCTAACGTACTACTATTAACTTTTTGTGGAGCTTTTATGACTCCACAATTAAGAATCGATCAAAAGTCCGCCTTTCTCAAGGTATAAAAAAGGCACAGATCCAAAAATGTGAACCTGTGCCCTAGATTAAAATTTAACCTATTTTCTACGGAACCCTAAGAAACCAAGTATAGTCAGAGCTAGGAAACCCAGTGAACCGCCTTGGCGATCAACTTTGTCTTCTTGAGTTACAGGACGAGCTTGGATATCAGAAGTCGTTGCACCATTAATAGGAACGAGTTTTACTGCAACAATCTTTTCTGAGCCGGCCAAACCACCATTACATTTCGAATCAATAGCCGTAGTTTCATATCCACCTGAACAATAAAGAGCAGTGCCCGAAATTACACCCGAATCGTTAATGTCCGTCGCATCTATAATACGAAATTGGTTGTTTGTCGATGAGCTAATACCATCATTTGTAAGATCATCTAAGTACCAAGCTCTGTTATTCAGAGGAGCTTTCGCATTTGAGCTTAATGGCGCAATGAATGCTCTTTGAGATCTAGGCTTACCACCACCGCTTTCCTGATGGGTTTGGTTGTCTATCGCCCCGACAGCCTCGTCGTTATTATTGATAGCACCGGCTTTACCATTTGCGCCAGAGAAGAATATTGAGCCCGAGAATTCACTGTAACTACTATTGGGATTAGCAGGGTCTGTTATGTAAAACAGACTGTTTGCATAAGCACCATTTAATGGCGTCGCATACTTGACTTCACCTATCGCAATACCATTGGTATTTATCGAAGTCAGAATAGAGTTAAGATAATTACTTTCATTTTGGAATCGGCTCACAAAGCTAGTTGATATGCTATCCAAGTCAGTCAAATTAAAGACAGCGGCGACCGGCTTTTCATCTGAATCAGAGTTGTAACCTACAGCATATGTGGTACCTGATACATCAGCCAGATCACGTGCACTCCCTTGTGGCATGCTGCGTCCATCTTCACCTACATCTGAAACCCAATTTATACGTTTTAAAGTACTACCGTTCCAAACAGCTCCATAAGAATAATAGTCGTTCGTATTGTTGGTTGACTGCTTAGAAACGCTACCTACATAAAGACTGCCGGATTTAGCCCACACTTTGCTCTGATCATAACCAGTCGAATCTAGTGATGTGTCCGAATATGCAACGGTGCGGTTTTTCAGACTTCCACCATAATAAGTACCGATCGCATCTCCAGTGCCAGACGCAAAACTATTTACAATCACATTATTTTCAGCGCTCTGGACTTGAGATGATCCACTTTCAATATACGCCATTGAATTGTTTACAGTAGAGCTTTCTCGAGCATATCCGTTGGTATACTGATCTGTAGCCCAATCATCACAAAGAGTACTATTGTAGCCTAAATAGCTACCACAGTAGCTAGTAAAACCATCATAACCCTCTTCTAATAGATCATAACCAAACTCGTAGCGAAACGGTGCTTCATCTCGATAGTTAAAACCTTCGTAATACAACTTTTCTTCATAAGCAATTTGCGAAGTCGTCTGAGTGCAGGCATTTCCCCAACAATCCGTGCTTCCAGGCTCGATAGCTACGCCATATGTTTTGGCATTACCATTGACCACCGGTTGGTAATCATAAACATTATATATTGCGGCATGCGCTCCAAAAGAAGCGGCTACGGCTAATGTAATGGACGATAGTTTAAAGATTTTACTACTCATTATATGTTAACTTTCCTGTTGCATTGCTTCGAGCTCTTCCCAGCGTTCGAAAGCAACTTCAAGTTCCTGCTCTACCGCAGAAAGCTTATCTAAAATCGGTTGTGTCTGCTCTACTGGCTGAGAGAAAAAGTCAGGAATGTTCACCTGCTCTTGCATTGATTCTATCTCAGCTTCCAATTCTTCGAGTTTTGCCGGCAGCACTTCAAGTTCACGCTGCAGTTTATAGGATAACTTCTTAGGCTTACTCTTTACTGGCGCTGTTTTGGGAGATTCCTCAACCTGTTTCTCAGCTTTGATTGGTTTTTCAACCGCACGAGCTTTCTTCGTTTGTTCACGTTGCTGCTGGGCATCATGGTAACCACCAACAAACTCTTCAATTTCACCTTCACCCTCGAAAATCCAGCTAGTTGTCACAGTGTTGTCAACAAACTGGCGATCGTGGCTGACAAGCAACAACGTACCCTGATAGTTGGCAAGCAAATCTTCCAAAAGTTCCAATGTTTCGATATCTAAATCATTGGTCGGTTCATCGAGAACTAATAAGTTGTTCGCTTTTAAGAAGATACGTGCCAGTAAAAGGCGATTTTTTTCACCACCCGATAACGCTTTTACCGGTGTGCGAGCTCGCTTAGGTGCAAACAAAAAGTCTTGCAAGTAGCTAAGTGCATGGCGTTGGCGTCCACCGACCATCACTTCTTGTTTACCATCTGCCAAGTTATCGATAACAGATTTATCAGGATCTAAGATTTCGCGGTATTGATCGAAATAAGCGACTTCGAGTTTAGTACCACAATGAAGTCGGCCTGAGTCTGGTACGAGATCGCCAAGTAGTAATTTTAATAAAGTGCTCTTACCACATCCATTTGGACCAATCAGTGCGATACGGTCACCACGCATGATATTGAAAGAGAAATCCTTAACAATCGACTTACCTTCAATGTCATAATTGATATTCGTCGCTTCGAAGACAATCTTGCCTGAGCGTGACGCATCATCAATCTGAATATTCGCTTTGCCCTGTACTTCACGGCGATCGCTTCGCTCTTCTCGTAGCTTCTTAAGCGCACGTACACGTCCTTCGTTACGTGTACGACGAGCCTTAATGCCTTGACGAATCCAAACTTCTTCTTGAGCGAGCTTTTTATCGAATTCTGCATTTTGCATCTCTTCGACTCTTAGCATCTCTTCTTTATCGACTAGGTAGTTATCGTAGTTGCCTGAGAACGAAGCAAGTTTGCCGCGATCAAGGTCGACAATGCGCGTCGCCATAGATTTGATAAAGGCACGATCGTGAGAAATGAAGATAATCGAACCACGAAAATCTTTGAGGAAATTCTCCAGCCATTCAATCGTTGTGACATCAAGGTGGTTAGTTGGCTCATCAAGTAACAATACATCTGGATCGCGCACCAGTGCTCTTGCAAGTGCTGCTTTACGTTGCCAACCACCAGAAAGGTCGGTCAGTTTAGTGTGACCATCGAGCTTAAGCGCAGCAAGCACGTTCTTGATACGGTCTTCAAAACGCCAAGCTCCAGTATGCTCTAGCTGTTCCTGAATACGGGCAAGTTTATTGATGTTCTGCTCTGATGGATCAACCGCAATCAGATCGAGCTGATCTTGATAGATCTTTAAGTGCTCACCGATTTCTGCTAGTCCACCAGCAACGTAATCAAACACTGTACCTTCCTGATTGCGTGGTGGATCTTGCTCTAAGCGTGAAACGACAACATCTTGGGTAACCGTTAGTTTTCCATCATCAAGCACCACCTCACCGGCAAGCACTTTCATTAACGTGGATTTACCCGCGCCGTTTCTACCAACCAAACAAACACGTTCATTCTCTTGCAACGCAAAATCTGCATTGTCTAGAAGAGGATGATCGCCATAAGCCAGTAATCCGTTATTTATTGTTAGTAATGCCATTTTCGTTTAACCAAAGCTGTAATTGTTGTAAATCAAACGGCCAATTAAGCTCGTTACCTTGATAATTGAGCACCGGAATGGTGACACCGTAACGAGAAAACAATTCATCGTCGAAAGCGATATCGACAATCTCGACCTGATGAGAAATATTGAGCTGTTTTGTAAGGTCAAATGCCATCTCACATAGATGGCACCCTTCTGTGCTATATAAAGTGATCACCTGTGACCTACTATTCCTTGTGAGTCAAAACCCAACAGTTATGAATGTGTTTATTACGAGAAAAATCCATTGGAAGAGTTTGGTGCGAAATATTCTTCGCAACTAAACCAAGTTCATCCAAACCGTCCTTATCCATTTTGAAGTGACGCTTATTGTTTGAGAATACTATCGTGCCGCCATTACGAAGCAAGCGCTTGAGATTCTTCATTAACTGAATATGGTCTCGCTGTACATCAAAGCTTTGTTCCATACGCTTAGAGTTGGAGAATGTAGGCGGATCAATAAAGATAAGATCGAATTGTGCCGTTGAGCGTTCGAGCCACTGAAGGCAATCAGCTTGCTCGAATCTATGCTGACGTCCTACTTGCCCGTTGAGCTTCATGTTTTCTTTCGCCCATTCGAGATAGGTATTTGACATGTCCACTGTCGTCGTCGATTTAGCACCACCACAAGCGGCATGCACTGTTCCAGATCCGGTGTAAGCAAACAGATTTAAGAAATCTTTACCTTGAGCCATTTCACCGAGTTTACGACGAGTAATCTTATGATCTAAGAACAAGCCTGTATCTAGGTAGTCGTGAAGATTTACTTTAAGCTGCACACCATATTCATGAACGTTGAGCGTTTCAGACTCTTGAGACAGTTTTTGATACTGCGAACGCCCTTTCTGCTTCTCACGAACTTTAAGTACAACTTTATTCGCTTCTGTACCCGTTACTTGAATAGCTGCGCGAATAATATCGGTTAGACGGCGCTTAGCCTTTTCTTCTGGAATATTCTTTGGCGCCGCGTATTCTTGGATAACAAGATGATCAAGGTAAACGTCAATCGCAACATTGTATTCTGGCAAGTCTGCATCATAGATACGGTAGCAATCGAGCTTTTCTTTACGCGCCCACTTACCAATTTTGGTAATGTTCTTCTTCAAGCGGTTAGAGAAATCAGGGGCAATTAGTAATTCAGTGACATTGTCACCTTTATTTTCAACCGGACGATCACTAATTGAGTAGTTCTTCTGGTGACACGGTAACGCACCATTGTTCAATTTGAACTGCTTATCTGCACGCATGCGCAAACAGCTTAAAAGCTCATCAGAACTAGAGAAAATAGACGCTTGGCAGCCACCGAATTCAGATTTCAGCTGAGCGCCAAATGCCGTGTACAAAGCAATCAAACCAGGATGAGTACCTAAACGCTCACCGTATGGCGGGTTTGAAACAATAACACCCGCTTCAAACTCTTGAGGGCGCTTAACTTGCGCAGCATCACCAAGGTTAAATTCAATCAGGGAATCAACACCTGCTCGACGCGCGTTGTCCTTTGCGGTTTTAAGCACTCGCGCGTCGTTATCAAAGCCGAAAAACTTAGTGTCAACTTTTTTGACGCCCCTTCTCGCCTGTACTGCCGCTTCCGATTTAATCTCTGCCCAAAGCTCAGGTTCAAAGTCTTCTAGTGATTCAAAGCCCCATTTCTCGCGGTTTACCCCAGGTGCCATGTTTGCCGCCATCATGGCCGCCTCAATCAATAGCGTGCCTGAACCACACATAGGGTCTAACAGAGGCTTATCAGCACTCCAGCCACTACGTAGAATAATGGCAGCCGCTAGGGTTTCGCGAAGTGGCGCACGACCAGATTCTGGACGATAACCGCGTTGATGCAGGCCACCACCCACCATATCCACACCAAGAATCGCTTTATCGCGATGTAGACGAACATGGATGCGAAGATCTGCACGATCTTTACTGATCGACGGTCTTGGCAAGTTCTTTTTCTCGAAGCTATCCACTACAGCATCTTTCACTTTCATTGCACCGTACTGGCTATTGCGGATTTCACGGTTGGTACCATTAAAATCAACAACAAACATCTTTGAACTATGGAATTGATTTACCCAGTTCACGGAAGACGTTGCTAGATAGAGATCCATATCATCGTTACAAGTGAACTCAGATAGCACACGGACGAAACGCGACGCTAAGCGACTCCATAAGCAACAACGATAAATTTGCTCATTTGATGCTTTAAAGCGTACCCCTGCTTGAACAGGTTTGGCATTTGTGATCCCTAGCTTAGTTAACTCTTCAACCAACAAGTTTTCCAAACCGTTGGACGTAACCGCAAGATATTGATGCATAGTGTTCTTAAATTCTTGATAAATGACCCTTCATTATACCTGTCTCACATCAATTACGTTAGCTCAATCCACCTTTATCTCTCCCTCAATACACTCAATTGAACAAAACATCAGCATATTCATGCGGATCATTTACTTTCAAACTGAAGTTTGGAGCTGACACAACTTTGTACAGCAAGTTAAGGCTTAAGTTGGTAGTGAATACTTATTTACACCAAAATTGGACTATACCAAGATGTTTGATTTGCGTAATTTAATTACAAAAAATGGCTAATTGGGGAATAAATGGTTAAATGAGGAGCGTAGAAGTATCACAAGTGGGAATATTTTATTGATAGATAAATCGAAAAATTATGGATGACTCACGTTATCCCCTACCTCCATTCTCATTGGAAGGTTCTTTTAGGCAAAAAAAAGTCGGCTCGAAGGCCGACAGGGAAATGAAACAAAGGAACGAATTGTTAGCTGACCAGAGCCATAGGTTGTGTCTGACCAGAGAGAATATGATTGGCGCTCGACATGCGATCGTGCATGACCTTAATCGCTTGGCCAAACCCCAAAGATTTGACTCCATTGAGAACGAACGCTTCCAAATTAATAGAGGCGCATAAGCTAGAGTTGTCTCCTACTTCTAGTACTAGGAAGTAACCCTCACTGTAGCTGTTCGATAATTGGACAAAATCGCCTTCCACAGGCACACTTAAGCCATCAGAGATGCAATCGAAGAACCAGCTCTTGGGTTGGACTGGCTTATGGAAGCGCTTTGCCGCAACACAATAGAGTGCTAATTCAGCCTGACGAGGCTCTGAAAGGTCTAGATGAGCAATTTGCTCTTTGTATGTCTGGTAAGCAGATGCGTCGTCAACGGAGAATTCGTTAACACCGATTGCGCAATCTACAATCAACTTTTTGGAAAGATTTGTCTTGAATACCATATCATCACCCAGATCCAGCATCAGGTGCTGCTCTGTGTCATCATAGTACCAAGTCCATTTGTCACTCGGTTTAAGCATCATTCCAATCTCGTGTAAAAGTCAATTCAGGTAAAACACTAAATTACCTTCCCATACATTTACCGAAATTCTATTCGCTAATAAGCAAAAAAAAAGAGGAAATGATAAATCATCCCCTCTTCAGAAACTGAGTAAATTCAAGCTTTATGTTCGTGTGACAGCGTCACCAAAGCCATCATAGGTTTTTAACAATATCTCTCACCAGCGTTGGACCATGATAGATAAAACCAGAGTAAACTTGGACAAGTTGTGCACCAGCCATCATTTTCTCTTTCGCTGCAACGTATGAGTCAATACCACCTACCCCGATGACCGGAATTTGCTCTCCCAACTCTTCATGTAAACGACGAACAACTTCGGTGCTTCGAGATTGAACCGGACGGCCACTCAACCCACCCGCTTCATTGGCATGCTTCATTCCTTCAACAACACTGCGATCCAATGTTGTATTTGTCGCAATCACGCCATCAATGCTGTTCTTCAATAAAGACTCACAGATCTGGCTGATCTCATCATCACTAAGATCCGGAGCGATCTTAAGTGCAAGTGGTACATACTTATTATGCTTCTCAGCTAGCTCGGCCTGCTTCACTTTTAACTCAGACAGAAGTTCATCCAACGCTTCACCGTACTGAAGTGAGCGTAATCCAGGAGTATTTGGTGATGAGATATTCACTGCAATGTAGCCTGCGTGCTCATACACTTTTTCCATACAAATCAGATAGTCTTCGGCACCCTTTTCAATCGGTGTATCTTTGTTCTTACCGATATTGATACCAAGCACACAATCGAAGTTGGCTTTCTTTACGTTATCAACCAGATTGTCAACACCTAAGTTGTTAAAGCCCATTCGGTTGATAATTCCTTCAGCTTCCACTAAACGAAAAAGACGCGGCTTATCGTTACCAGCTTGAGGTCTCGGTGTTACCGTGCCGACTTCAACAAAGCCAAATCCCATTGCGTCGAAAGCTTCAATACATTCGCCGTTTTTGTCCAAACCCGCCGCTAAGCCAACAGGGTTACGGAAAGTCAGGCCCATACATTCGACTGGACGATTAGGAAGTTGTTGACGATAAAGAAGATCGAGAGGAGTACCGGTGAAACGTTTGAAGTTTTGAATTGCGAGATCATGTGCCTTTTCGGCATCAAGTTGGAAAAAGCCAGTTCTGGCTAGACGGTAAAGCATTGTGCCTCCGATAGAAAAAAGCCCCGTATAAACGGGGCTGTATTATTTACTGTTTTACCGAATAATTCAACGAAATATGTGTCGATTACTCGTTAGCTGAACAGTTTAAGTTAAGCAGCATCAATTCACGTAAAGCTACAGAGAACTTAGCAAATTCATGTACTGAACCGACTTTGAACTCATTAAGGATGTTTTCCCAACGATGGAGTGAAATTTCATTATTTTCGATCCAATCGTCCAGAGCTTTCATCACGTCGAGATCTTCTGGCGCACAGCTGCAACTTAATACCTGACCTGTTAGCTGACGTTGCTGCCAATCAAGATCTTCGCGGAATGCCGCTCTTGCCAGTGCCTGCCAATGGTTGTCGACAGCCTGACCATTGATCTGTTTCAAGAACCAGTGAAGAGACAAACGATCACCCAAGTTGTAGTACAACTTAGCACTCTGCTCTACTGATTTGCCCTTTTCTCGAGATACTGTGGAAATATCCAGTACTGAGTATAGGCTAGACAAACGTGCAACGTAATTAGCAATTTCGGGACTAATACCCTGCTCAATCCATGCCTGAGCCATTTCGTTATGCTCTTCGACTTCAGATGGAACCAGCATATCGTCTAGTTTGGCTTTGATCGTTTCAACATCACCTTGGTAAAGTTCGATCAGTGCTTTCACACATTGGCGGCCAGTGCGGTTGCGTAACAACCAGCGAGATAGACGACGTAACGTTCGACGAACATAGAACATCATATCGTACTGCGCTTCCGTTGACGCTTCGTTGTCAAGTTCACGCAGTGACTTAAGCACATCACCTAAACCAAAGATTTCACGTGACGCTGCATAAGCATTTGCTATATCAACAACATGTGCTCCTGTCTCTTCTTGAAGGCGTGTCACATAGTTACAACCCATTTCGTTAACCATCTGATTTGCAAGCGCTGTTGCAATAATCTCAGCACGCAGCGGATGGTTATCCATTTGCTGCGAATAGTTACGGCGTAACTCAGTTGGGAAGTAATTAACAAGTTGCTGTGCATGGTAATCATCGTTAGCGATGTCATCATGAACTAGCTCTTCTTTCAGAACCATCTTGCCATAAGCAACTAGCACTGATAGCTCAGGGCGAGTCAATGCTTTACCTAGCTTCTCACGCTCAAGTAACGTTTCATCATCTGGGATGTATTCAAGTGCACGGTCTAGATGACCCGCTTTCTCTAAATCATGAATAAAGCGAATTTGCTCTTTCACGAGAGACGTACCCTGCTGTTCAGTCACAGAGATAGATTCAGATTGGCAGTAAGCGTCATCAAGAACAATCTCACCCACCTCATCTTCCATGGACTCAAGGATCTTATTACGCTGCTTAACCGTTAGATCGCCATTGGCTACTAAGCCATTGAGGAAGATCTTGATGTTAACTTCGTTATCCGAACAATCCACGCCACCAACGTTATCAACAAAGTCCGTGTTTACGCGGCCGCCAGTCAGAGCATACTCGATACGACCCAACTGAGTCATACCCAAGTTACCACCTTCACCGACAACTTTTGCACGTAGGTCACGTCCGTCAATACGCAGAACGTCGTTAGCACGGTCGCCCACATCAGTGTGCGTTTCGTTTGATGCTTTTACGTAGGTACCGATACCACCATTCCATAGAAGATCAACTTCCATCTTAAGCAGCATCTTGATGAGATCATTTGGTGCTAATGACGCTTTCTTGGTGCCGATCATCTTCTGAATTTCTGGTGTCAAAGCAATCGACTTCGCTCGGCGAGAGAAGATGCCACCACCTTTAGAGATCAGCTTAGCGTTGTAATCTTCCCAGCTTGAACGAGGTAACTTAAATAGACGATCACGCTCTTTCCAGCTCTTCGCTGAATCTGGGTTTGGATCAATGAAGATATGCATGTGGTTAAACGCAGCCTGTAGACGAATATGCTTAGACAGCAGCATACCGTTACCAAATACGTCACCAGCCATATCACCAACACCGATAGCAGTGAAGTCTGTAGTCTGACAGTTAATACCCATTTCGCGGAAATGACGTTTTACTGATTCCCAACCACCTTTCGCTGTAATACCCATTGCTTTGTGGTCGTAACCGTTCGAACCACCGGAAGCAAAAGCATCACCTAGCCAGAAGTTGTATTCATCAGATACAGAGTTCGCTAAATCAGAGAATGTCGCTGTACCTTTATCTGCCGCAACAACCAAATAAGGATCATCTTCATCATGGCGAACAACACTCTTCGGCGGAATCACTTCCCCTTCGATAATGTTGTCTGATACGTCTAGAAGTGCGCGAATAAAGCGTTTGTAACAACGTTGACCTTCAGCAAAGATCTCATCACGACCACTTAGAGTATGCTGACGCTTACAAACAAAGCCGCCTTTTGCACCAACCGGAACAATAACCGTATTCTTAACTTGCTGTGCTTTTACCAGACCTAAGATTTCGGTACGGAAGTCTTCTTGACGATCTGACCAACGAAGACCACCACGAGCGACTTTACCACCACGTAGGTGAACACCTTCGATATCCGGTGCATATACAAAGATCTCAAATGCAGGAACTGGCTGAGGAATTTCTGGAATGTCGCTCGGCTTCATCTTCAACGATAGCCAAGGTTTATTCTGCTTATTTACGTCTAGCTGATAGTAGTTAGTACGCAGCGTTGCACTGATCATTTCGACATAGCGACGGATGATACGATCATCATCCAAGCTTTCTACATGATCGAGTTGCTCTGTGATCTTATTAGTCAGTTCAGTCTGGCCTTTCTGACTGCCCTTAAATTTAGGATCAAAACGCTTAGCAAATAATTCAACCAAACCTTTCGCTAGTTCCGGATAATGGCTTAGCGTTTCTTCAATGTATTGTTGACTGAACGGGAAACCTACCTGACGCATGTATCGCGCGTAGGCACGAAGAATCGAAATTTCACGACCCGTCAATGAAGCACCAAGTACTAGGCGGTTGAAACCATCACTTTCCAGTTCACCTGCCCAAATTGCAGCGAACGCTTGTTGGAAACGATCACGAGCTTCACGAAGATCAACTGTCTTTTCACTCTTATGAAGCATTGAGAAGTCGAGGATCCAATACACCTGACCATTCGCTTTACGAACTTCATAAGGTGACTCACCAATCACACGTAGACCCAAGTTTTCCAACATTGGCATCACATCTGAAAGGTGAATAGGCTCATCTCGATGGTAAAGTTTCAGGCGAACTGATTTTGAATCTGAACCCAGCTCTTGCGGACGATAGAACAACATACCTAGCTTGTTGTCATCGCTAAGCGCTTCAAGACGTTCAATGTCTGCTACTGCAGAACCAGGCATGACATCTTCTTTGTACGAACGAGGGAATGCACGTAGGTACTCTTTCGATAAAGGCAGACCTTTACTTTCACCGAAGTTCGCAACAATCGCGTCAGACAGGCGATCATCCCAAGTTGAAGATGCTTCCATTAAGTTTTGCTCAATCGTTTTAACGTCTACGTCCATGTTGTTGTTATCAACACGAACAATGTAATGAGTTCGGGCTAGTGGGCTCTCTGAGAAGTAAGTTGTAAACTCGACTTCTTTGTCACAGCCGAAATATTGTTTTAGGATTCGCTGAGTCTGACGACGAAGCTCTGTGTTATAACGATCTTTCGTTACGTACACCATACAGCTGAAGAAACGACCAAACGGGTCTTTACGAACAAACAGGCGAAGCATATCGCGGTCTTGCATCTGCACCACACCCATGCCCACTTCAAGAAGTTCTTCTTCTTTCGCTTGAAGCAGTTCATCGCGAGGGTAGTTTTCAAGAATATTATGCAATGCTTTATAAGAGTACGAACCTTCACGATAGCCACTTGCGGCAAGAATACGTTCAACTTTTTCACGAATTAGCGGAATGCTTTCGACACTCTGGTTGTAAACAGCGGAGGTATAAAGACCAGTGAAACGGTGCTCACCGACAACTTTGCCGTCTTTATCAAATTTCTTAATACCGATGTAATCGGTATAAGCTGGGCGGTGAATACGTGAAGGCGTGTTGCCTTTAGTCATGATTAGCAAGAATGGCTTCTTCGCTTCCAGACGTGCAGAGTCAGGAAAGTCAGAAAGCTTCACACTACGCACACGATTGCGATTGCCGAATAGTCCTAGGCCTTTGTCCGCTGTTGGGCGAAGTTCAGTATCACCGTCAACATTGACGAGATCGTATTCTTTGTAGCCCATGAATGTGAAGTTGTGATCACCTAACCAACGCAGAAACTTGATCGTCTCCTCGTAACGATCGCGTTCGACTTCTACCTTACCTTCTTGCGCTTCAACTTGATTCGTTACTTCTTCCAGTTTTTCAACCATCAGTAACCAGTCTTGCACCACTAAAGCAGTATCAGTCAGGATTTTAAGTAGCTCTTCTTTTAGAGAGCTCATCATCTCTTTCGCGCTCAAGCGGTCAACTTCAACATGGAATAACGACTGAAGTACGCCTTCACCTTCATTGATACTGGTAATTTCACCTTTTTTATTGCGTTCAATCTGTGTAGGGCCATGAAGCATAAGGTGAGAAGCTAAGTCTAAACGGCTAAGTGCCATTTTTACCGAGTCAACAAGGAAAGGACTGTCAGGAACGACGATTTCTACAATGGTGTGTGTGGATTGCCATCCTTGACGGCTAACGGTCGGGTTAAAAACTCGGACCGATACATCATCTGCTTTTTTCTCATTAATATGGTGCCAAAGGCTGACTACGGCGCCATATAAATCAGATTCGTTTCGTTCGACTAGGTCGTCTTGAGATATGTTATTGAATAAATGCTGAGCAAGTTGAGTGACTAAAGGTTGATGAGCAAGCTCGAGTTTGTCTTGAATCAGTTTGTAGACCTTTTCAAGCAGAACCGGCATCAGAGTTTCACGCGCGGTCATAATCACACTCCACAATTAGAATTGTATATATTTTTGGGGGATGTTGTAAGCATAGTGCTTAACACGGGTAATGCCGCTTTATTGTAAAAGCTTTATTGATAAATAGTTAATTCTTTTAGGAGTGGTAGGAGGTGAAATGTTCGATAATGTGACTAAGGCACTATTTAAACTCCTATAAAATCAGTTGCTCACAGAACTTCTAACTTAAGAAACTTGTTATTTTGGTCAGTTGTTAAACGAAAACGCCCCTTAAGGCCAATTTGACTAAGAAAAGGTCTGAATCTTGATGCAGGCAATTGTAGGCGTAAACCATTGTCTGTCACCACTAAAACGTTGCTCGCCGCACCATTGTAATGAGCGAGAAAAGATTGATAAGAGATGTTGAGTGAAAAGTAGTACTGATTCATTTTCTTTGATTAAAAAAGTAACGATTTTACCAAGCGCAGGAAAGAACTGTATAAATAAACAGTAGCACTATAAAGTGCTACTGTTTCGCTCAGCGATTAGGCTTCCAGAGCTTTGTTAACCTTCTCAAATAGGTCTTTTGCTAAGTTGTCCATCGATTTGAGTGCTTCAAGCTCTGCTTTAATTAGCGCTTGACGCTCTTCATCGTATTTACGGAACTTGAGCAATGGATCAATCAGGCGCGAAGCGACTTGTGGGTTACTGCTGTTCAGTTCTTTCAGAATCTCACCTGCGAACTTGTAGCCCTCACCTGACTTAGCGTGGAACCGCACTGGGTTCATATTCAGGAAAGATCCAACGAGGCTACGAGTTCGGTTCGGGTTTTTCAAACTGAACGCTTCATGACTCATCGTATTCTTGATTACATCCAAGACATTATCTGCCGGGTTAGTACCCTGCAGCGCAAACCACTTGTCCATAACCAGGCCATCATGTTTCCACTTATCACTGTAGTCTGACATCAGTGTTTCACGGCATGCTAGTTGCGCACTATTCGCGGCACTCATTGCTGCAATGGTGTCTGTCATGTTGTTCGCATCGAAATACTGCTTCTCTGCTAACTCATTACCTTGTTCCGTGTATGCTAGGTAAGCTAAAGCAGTGTTACGTAAAGAGCGCTTACCGATCGCTGGGTGATCGATTGTGTATTCAACCTGCTTCAAACTGTGATAAAGCGCGCCAAACTCATCTTCTAGCTCAGCAGCCAGCTTCACTTTGATAGATTTAAGCACTTTAGCAACGGCATCAACATCCACTTGTTTATACCAGCCGGATACTTCATTGTGGTTTGGCAATGCCATCATCTCGGCAATAAATGCTGGTTCAAGCTTGTCTGACAATAAGACACCTCGGAAGGCATCAATCAGCGCTGGAGACAGTTCAACATCTTGACCGTTTTGCACTGCTTCAACGTTACTACGAATGTATTTTGCTAACAGCATTTGACCAGCATCCCAACGAGCAAATTCGTTACGCGCATGCACCATCAGGAAAATCAGTTCTTCATCGCTGTAATCGTACTCGAGAACAACTGGAGCAGAGAACTCACGTAGCAAAGACGGTACTGGTTGCTCAGATACGTTTTCGAACACGAAGGTTTGCTCCGCTTCGGTAACGTTAAGAACACTTTCAACTTTTTTACCGTTACATTGTAACTCGATGACATCACCATTTTCCGCGTACAACTCAACATCAAATGGAATATGCAGCGGCTGCTTTTCTTGTTGCTCATGAGTCGGTTCAGTACGTTGAGAAACCGTCAGCGAATACGTTTGTGCCGCTGAATCATACTCACTTGTAACGGATACCGTTGGTGTACCTGATTGGCTGTACCATAGGCGGAATTGTTTCAGGTCAACACCTGATGCTTCTTCCATAGCCGTGACAAAATCTTCACAGGTTGCCGCCGTGCCATCATGACGCTCAAAGTAGAGCTTCATACCCTTCTGGAAACCTTCTTCTCCCAGCAGTGTATGCATCATTCGGATAACTTCACTGCCCTTTTCGTATACCGTTAAAGTATAGAAGTTGTTCATTTCTATAACTTTTTCAGGACGAATTGGATGTGACATAGGGCTTGCATCTTCTGCGAATTGTGGACCACGAATAATTCGTACGTTGTTAATACGATTCACAGCTCTAGAGCCTAAGTCCGATGAAAATTCTTGATCACGGAATACAGTAAGGCCTTCTTTCAGGCTCAATTGGAACCAGTCTCGACAAGTAACTCGGTTGCCTGTCCAGTTGTGAAAGTACTCATGACCAATAACCGCTTCGATACCTAAGTAGTCAGTATCTGTTGCCGTTTGTTCATTAGCCAAAACAAATTTAGAGTTAAAGATGTTAAGACCTTTGTTTTCCATTGCGCCCATGTTGAAGAAATCAACCGCAACAATCATATAGATATCAAGGTCATACTCTAGACCAAAGCGGTCTTCATCCCACTTCATTGAGTTGATAAGAGACTTCATTGCATGAGGCGCTCGATCGAGGTTGCCTTTATCGACAAAGATTTCTAATGCCACATCACGACCAGATTTAGTCACATACTTATCACGAAGGACATCAAAATCCCCAGCAACCAATGCAAATAGATACGCAGGCTTAGGATGCGGATCTTGCCACTGGACCCAATGACGGCCACCTTCCAGCTCTCCTTCTGCAATACGGTTACCATTGCTCAAGAGGAATGGATAAGCCGCTTTGTCTGCGATCACTTTTGTTGTGTATTTCGCTAATACATCTGGGCGATCCATGTAATAAGTAATTCGACGGAAACCTTCCGCTTCACATTGAGTACAGAAAGCGCCACCAGATTTATACAAACCTTCCAAAGCCGTGTTTTCTTCGGGATTAATTTCAGTGACGATTTTCAGTTCGAACGCTTCAGGTAGTGCGGAAATCTCTAGCGCACCTTCCTTTTCTTCAAACCTTGTCCAAGCCTCACCGTTAACAGAGACACTAACCAGCTTAAGGCTTTCACCTTCCAATTGAAGCGTTGTGTCATCTTTTAGCTGCTTAACTTGAGAAACCGCCGTTACGATTGTCGCGGTATCATGGAGATCGAAAGTTAAGTCGATGTCTGAAATAGTATGGGATGGTGAAGTATAATCTTTGCGATATTTGGCTTGAGGTGTTTGAGCCATGTCGAAATCCTTCTGACTAGATGTAATACATTGTGCTTGTGTCTATTCGAGACACTTATTGAATATGTTGTTATTTGCAAACGCTGATAATTTTATTTTGAGCTAGCTTAACCCCAGACAATTAAAAAAACGAGGTATTATGTCTAAATACCTCGCTTTTACCCTACTGTGGCGAATAAGTTCAAACTATACGTCTAAATACTCACCTATATTTGTTGAATGTTGCATCACCTTACCCGGTTCAGCACGGCGTAGAGTGCTCCTTCTTCCATTTCCAGAGTGAGAATATCGCTGTTCAAGCTGTATCTTGTTTCATGTTCACCATTTTCATAGAGCAGCACCAAATGCTCTCCTTCGGTGTAGTACACACCTTTATGGATAGCTTCGTCGCCTTCTTCGTTACTCACTCTAAACATAAATACGAAGTCAGGTTGCAAAATCAAATCCATCCGCTGAACTTCACTGGCTACCATTTCATGTCCACTCAACTGAGCACTTGACCACATACCCGCAAGTGCGTTGGATAACGCTTTTGTAAACACCACACCGTTGAGATTCAACATATTGTGATTACTGCTGTAATTGTAAATTTGCGGTTCAGAGGTATTCAAACCGAGAATTAATGTATCTTCATTCGCGGCGTAAAGTCCCTCCCAGTGATCCACCGAATAATCGCGTTTTTGAATGTCGATCTTGAAGCTATAGTTGGAGTCGAGGCTGAGTTTGATGGCTAAAAAATTCTCTTCAGATTGCTCAGGATTTGGGTTAACCAAATACCAGTCACCGAGCAGGAATGGCTGGTCGAATTGAGTTAAATCGCTGTTATCTCTGGTTTCACTCGCGAACACAGAAACGCTAAAACAAGTCAGTAGAATTCCAATCCATCTCATAGCGCACCCCTCACTCTTTTCTTTAAGCTTAGGAGCCGAAATCTGATTAAGCGAAATTTTTTGATCTATATCACGTTAATTATTGATATAAAAAAAGCGAGCCGTTAATTGGCTCGCTTTTTATTTCCTTTATTTTCAGCTATTTAAGCATATCAACCATGATAGCTACGGATTCATCTAGATAGGCATCTGGAGCTTCGTAGTCTTTTGGCACATCATCGAGAGATTCAAATGCTTTCTCTCCGTGAGATTTTTGTCTCAGATTGATACGAGCTAAGCGATCGTCATCCGCCTTATCACTTTCCTCTTTGCGAACTTTTTCGTTAAGAGATAGTGAGTTATCGTCCTTCTCAGCTTTATACTTTTCGATATCTTCAGCAATAAACTGGAATTCCAGATCGTTAGCGATTCTGGCTTGGTGCTCGCTATTAAGCTTGTTGATCAGTTTTTCGTTACGCTGTAACACTTCATATTTTGCTTTATCAATACTATCCCAAGGCAGTGCATTATCTTCAACACTCTCGCCTGTTTCGCTAGGCTCAATTGGCGTTGGGTAAGCAATGTCAGGTGCAACACCTTTATTTTGCGTACTGCCACCATCGATACGATAAAACTTCTGAATTGTGTACTGAACGTAACCTAACTCTTTATCAAATAAATCATAGATATGATTTAACGAACGGTGTTGCTGAACCGTACCTTTACCAAAAGAGTTTTCGCCAAGAATAATCGCGCGGCCATAGTCCTGCATAGCAGCAGCGAAGATTTCTGAAGCTGATGCACTGTAGCGGTTAATCAATACCGTCATCGGACCGTCGTAGCTGATCTTGCCGTCGGTATCACTATTTACATTGACCCGACCGTAGCTATCACGAACTTGAACTACTGGCCCGCTAGTAATAAAGAGACCAGATAGAGCCGTAGCTTCTGTTAACGCACCACCACCATTGTTACGCAAGTCAACAATAATGCCATCTACGCCTTGGTCTTTCAGGTCGGTAATCAACTTATCTGTATCTTTTGCAAGACCAACGTAAAAGCTTGGTACTTCCAATACGCCAATCTTCTTACCATCTTTTTCAATGACTTCAGATTTCACTGCGCGGTCTTCAAGACGAATTTTGTCTCGAATAATGGTGATGACTTCCGCTTTCGCATCTTTACCTTCAGGCAAGATTTGTAGATTGACCTTGGTCCCTTTCGGGCCTTTAATCAACTGAACGACATCATCTAGTCGCCAGCCGATTACATCAACAATATCTTCACCGTCTTGGCCGACACCAATAATGCGATCACCTTCAGCTAATTGCTTACTCTTAGATGCAGGGCCACCAGCGACCAATGAGCGAATTACAGTGTAATCGTCTGTCATTTGAAGTACGGCACCAATACCTTCCAGTGAAAGGTTCATTTCCGTCTGGAATTGATCAGCACTTCTCGGTGATAAATAGCTGGTGTGCGGGTCCACTTCACGGGCAAACGCATTCATGTACAGTTGGAATGCATCTTCATTGTGAGTTTGACTCAGACGTTTCAAGGCATTGTTATAACGCTTGCCTAAGACGTCTTTGATCTCTTCCCAATCTTTACCCGTCAGTTTGAGGTTCAGCGCATCATATTTAACACGCTTTCTCCAAAGTTCATCCAACTCCGCCGTATCTTTTGGCCAAGCCGCTTCACTTCGGTCGAGCTCAATACTTTCATCAGTATCAAACTTCATTTCTTTATCAAGCAAAGACAGTGCATAGACAAATCGTTCGTAGCGGCGCTTCATCGACAAGTTGTAAATATCAAAAGCAATCTGGTTATCACCGGACTTTAGCTGGTCATCGATACCAGCAGCCCACTTGTTAAATGAGTCGATATCGGCTTGCGTGAAAACGTTACGATTGAAATCGAGAGACTCTACATAACGTTGGAATATCGCCTGAGAGAATTGATCGTTGAGTGTGAAGTGCTTGTAGTGAGAACGAGTGAAGCGTGAGGTAACGCGTTTACTTGCTGTCGCATGTTGGGCTTCAGGAGCTAAGACGGGTAAGTCTTCGAGAGTAATTTTCGCTTCAAGAGCGTTTGCTGACGAAGCTGCCAGCCAGAGGCTAGCAGCAATCAGCGACAATTTTGAACGGCATTTCATGCGTAGGAGTATCTCCTTTATGCGCGCAGGTGCTCCGCTTTCACAACCATTTGCAGGCCGTTAGACAGTTGAACACGCACATCTTCCTTATTGATTTCAACGATAGTCGCAGCCATGTTTCCTTTGCCCATATTTACGTTTACTTGATTACCGATTGTAATTTCATCAGCATTCAGAGCGCGCGTTTCTACTGGCTTGCTGGCTTTCTGTGCTTTGTTTTGTTGTGGGCGACGGCTTTGTGGCTTTTTGTTAGCCGGCTTAGCTTTCGCTTTACCTTCTTCACGAGCTTTTTGAGCTTGCTCTTTACGACGAGCTTGCACTTTAGCCTTGCTTTCAGCTAGCGCTGTTTTTGCGTGTTCAACATGCTCTTCTTCCAGATCACCTGCTGAGTTGCCATCTAGGTCAACACGAGTCGCACCCGGCTTAACACCGTGTAGGTAACGCCATGAAGAAGTGTATTGTCTTAACGCTGCACGAAGCTGAGTTTTACTCACTTTTGGATCGTCGCTTAGACGTTCCGCAAGATCTTGAAAAATACCAATTTTAAGTGGTTTTGCTTCACCTTCTAAAGTAAAGCACTTAGGGAAACATTCAGCAATATATGCAATCACTTCTTTGCTGTTTTTTAACTTTTCAGTGTTTTCCATGAGGAGTCCTGGTTAGTGCGGCTTGTCCGCGAGCATTAAGATAAATATTTCAGGTATTATAGTGACCTGCAAGCGAAAAACCACACTCAATATGGAAATTATGCACTGATAGCGTGTGAATTAAACAGCTTTTCCACTTCGCTCATCAAAAACGTCAAACCTTCTTCATCTATTTCACTAAATCGACCCACTTTCGGGCTGTCAATATCGAGTACACCTACAATTTGGCCATTAATGCTAAATGGAATGACGATCTCGGAATTACTGGCGGCATCGCACGCGATATGTCCTTCAAACTGATGGACGTCGTAAACACGTTGCACCTTATTGGTTGCCACGGCTGTTCCACATACACCACGACCAACAGGAATTCTCACGCACGCAGGTTGCCCCTGAAATGGACCAAGAACCAGTTCCCCTTCTTTCATTAGATAGAAACCCACCCAATTAAGTTCCTCAAGCTCCATATTTAAAAGAGCACTTAGGTTCGACAAATTGGCGATAAGGTCTTTTTCTGACTCTAAAAGTGCAACAGCTTGCTTGGTTAAGCGGTGGTAATGTTCTATTTTCATATTGACTTCCATTTGAAAATTAGAGACTTCCATCATGAATCAACGTACAATCGTCCGTAAACTCTAAATAGTAAGCATTCTCATTATAATGTCTGATAACCCCAACACTATTAGCCGTTCTTGGCTGATAACTCAAGTAAAAAAGCACAAGTCAAAACTTGTTCTCGCCAACATCATCGCGCTTTTCGCAACACTCGTCAGTGTACCTATCCCTCTTTTAATGCCTTTAATGGTCGATGAAGTCCTGCTTGATAAGCCTGCAACGGGCCTTGAGTTAATGGATAAAGTGTTGCCTGTTTCAATGCAGACACCAACCGGCTATATATTCCTTACCCTGCTTCTCGTCGTTCTGATGCGAACCGTGAGCCAAGGTTTAAATATCCTGCAGGGACGCCAGTTTACTCTCGTATCCAAAACGATCACGTATCAGATGCGCAGCAAGATGATCGACAAATTAGGTCGTATCAGTATCAGACAATACGAAACGCGTGGAAGCGGAGGTATCAATGCTCACTTGATTACCGATGTAGAAACCATTGACCAGTTCATCGGTACAACACTCAGTAAATTCCTCATTAGTTTGTTAACGGTCATCGGTACAGCTGGTGTTCTACTTTGGTTGGAGTGGCGTCTCGGCTTATTCATCCTTTTGGTCAATCCTATTGTTATTTACTTCTCTCGAAAGCTGGGCAGTAAAGTAAAACATCTTAAAAAACGCGAGAACCAATCTTTTGAGCGATTCCAAAATCGTCTTGTTGAAACCTTAGACGGCATCTACCAGCTGCGTGCAGCCAATCGTGAACGAGAATTTCTTAGCGAATTAAAGCAACAGGCCAACCAGGTTCGTGTAGACGCTGATAAATACGCGTGGCAATCCGAAGCCGCTGGACGAGTCTCTTTTCTTCTATTCCTGCTTGGTTTTGAATTGTTCCGTGCTGTTGCCATGTTAATGGTCTTGTTCAGTGACTTAACCATCGGTCAAATATTTGCTGTCTTTGGCTACCTATGGTTTATGTTGGGCCCAGTGCAAGAGTTACTTGGTATTCAGTTTTCTTGGTACAGCGCAAAAGCGGCAATGGGACGTATCAATGCCCTACTCGACTTGGAAGAAGAGCACCGCCCACTTAGTAAAATCAACCCGTTTACAACGGACAGAGAAGTCGACGTCAAGATTGAAAACATTGATTTTTCTTATAATGAAGAAAGCAAAGTACTCGATAATCTAAACTTGAATATTCCAGCTGGAAAGAAAGTTGCATTGGTTGGAGCAAGTGGTGGCGGAAAATCGACGCTCATCCAGTTGCTCATTGGTGTATATCGACAGGATTCAGGTATCATTCGTTTCAATGGTGAGACAACAGATGATATCAGTTATGACGTAATACGTGATCAAATTGCCGTTGTATTACAACAACCTATACTATTCAATGACAGTTTAAGGCATAATCTGACGCTCGGCTCTGACTATGACGATTTGCAATTATGGCGAGCGCTTGAAATTGCTCAAATGCAGGATGTCATAAGTCAGTTAAGTGACGGTTTAAATACACAAATTGGCCGAAACGGCATTCGATTGTCCGGCGGCCAAAGGCAGCGACTTGCTATTGCAAGAATGGTTCTTAGCGATCCTAAGTTTGTCATTCTGGATGAAGCAACGTCTGCGTTAGATACGGCGACAGAAGCAGCACTGCATAAAGCACTGACAGAGTTTTTAGATGGGCGTACAACTTTAATCGTTGCTCATCGACTGTCTGCAGTTAAACAGGCTGATTTGATCTACGTTTTAGAAGATGGACAAGTAACACAGGCAGGGACTCATGTTGAGTTGGTTAAACAAGAAGGTTTATACCAGACGCTTTATGGAAGCGTTCAATCGCACGCCTGAGATCCTGCTATTGCTTAAGTTTCGGAGGGCAATATGAGCCCTCCTAAATTAACGTCTCACCTTTCTGAAGCTTCACATGTAAGACTATGTCATGGGTGTGAACTCCCAATAGATACTGTCAGTGTCGAGCGAGGCAAAAGCGCTTATTGTCCACGATGTGGAAGCAAGTTATATCGTGGAGGTACACCTTCATTATCCGGTAACCTAGCCATTGCGATTACTTGTCTATTGCTCTTCATACCTTCTCATTTCTTTGACTTTATTAGTATTCGCCTATTTGGCGTCATGATTCCAGCGACCTTACCTTCTGGCGTTTTCACGCTATTTGATGAAGGTTTTGTTTTCCTATCTTTATTAATTATCTTTTGCAGCTCCATCGCTCCTTTACTAGTCAGCGGTTCGGTCCTAACTGCTCACGCTGCATTAAAACAACGTAATTTTCCGTTACTCAAATATTCGCTTTATACGATTCAACACCTCAAAAACTGGGTGATGATTGATGTATTTCTCGTTAGTGTCGCTATTTCCTGCTTTAAGTTGCAGGACTATTCTGACATATACGTGGGCGTCGGTTTATATGGTTTGGTCCTGTTACAGATCGCGACAGTCATGCTTGTAACACGAGTGAGTGTACGTCGCTATTGGGAAGCGTACGAGTCTGAACGTTCTTATCATTTCAAAGAAAAACAACTCCACTGCCACCATTGTCATCTTTCTCAGCCAGAAGGAACTGAGTGTGTTCGATGCCATAAACCCATTTATCATCGAAAGCCTCGTTCCGTACAAATAACTTGGGCTTATCTTGTTGCCGCTACGATTGCCATTTTTCCGGCAAACCTCATCCCAATATCGATTCTAATTACTAATGGACAAAGGCTTGAAGACACCATTTTTTCCGGTGTTGCATCACTGGTAAAGAATGGTATGCCAGGCATTGCGGTCATTATATTTGTAGCGAGTATTGTCGTTCCCGTCGCCAAAATCATCGGTTTGGCGTACTTATTGCTCGCGATCCAATTCAAGCGCAAAGTATTTCATCGTCAGAGAATGATCATCTATTTTGTTATTAAATGGATAGGGCGTTGGTCCATGATGGATTTGTTTGTAATTTCTATCATGATGACGTTAGTCGATCGCGGCCAGATACTCGACTTTACTCCAGGGTATGGGGCGGTTGCGTTTGGAATCGTTGTTGTATTGACTATGCTGGCGGCAGAGAGTATTGACCCAAGACTGTTGTGGGACAATTACCCAGATTCAGCTAAGAGCAAATCAGAGAAAAGAGAAGAACCTTTAAATGACTAATTCATCTTCTAATCAGCCTTCTTACTCACCGGACGTTAAGCGCAATAAAGGCGTGTCACCGCTGTGGTTATTACCCGTATTGACCATGGTGCTCGCAGGTTGGTTAGTTATTAAGGCGATTAACGACGCCGGTCAGCGAATTCAGATCTACTTCTCTGACGCTCAGGGCTTAGTTGCAGGTCGAACGACCATTCGCTATCAGGGTCTCGAAGTCGGCATGGTACGTGATATTAATTTGGCTGAAGATCTTGAGAGTATTTACGTCGAAGCAGATATCTACCCAGAAGCGGCCAAATTACTTTCAAAGGAAACCCGCTTCTGGATGGTAAAACCGACCGCTAGCCTTTCAGGAATTTCGGGGTTAGACGCTCTGGTTTCAGGTAACTACATTGCAATCCAACCTAGTGATAACCCAGCAGAACCTGAAACAAAGTTTACTGCGCTTGAACTAGCGCCTTCAGACATTCTCGCCAATGAAGGCTTGAACATCACCCTCCGAGCAGAAGATCTAGGCGGCATTTCTGTTGGCTCGCAAATAGTCTATCGTAAGATTCCAATTGGTGAAGTCTATAGCTATCAACTTGACGGCCAAGGTAAAAATGTCCTCATTCAAGCCTCAATTCACGATGAATACCGAAAGGTCATTACCGACGAAAGTCGGTTCTGGAATGTCAGCGGTATCGGCGCCAATATTGGCTTTGAAGGGGTTGATGTCAGATTAGAGAGTTTAAGTGCCCTGATTGGGGGTTCCATTGCCGTCGATTCGCCAGACGGCGGTGAACCCGTTGCCGATAATACTCGGTTTAAACTCTACCCAGATCTAAAAACCGCGGGGCGTGGTATACCAATTAAAATCACCCTGCCAGATGATAATCAAATCAGTCCGACTGGTGCCCCTATCATGTATCGAGGGATCGAAATCGGTCAGATCACTGATTTACAGCTCAGTAATGGGCGAAAAGAGATTGTCGCCTCAGCCGCCATTCAGCCAGCTTTTTCAGACATGCTAACGAGCGGCAGCAATTTTATCCTCGAAGAAGCAAAAGTCTCTCTCTCTGGTGTGGAAAATCTAACAAACTTGGTGAAAGGTAATTTCCTTACCCTAGTTCCTGGAAAAGGCGATCGCTCTCGCTATTTCTCCGCCATTCGCAAAGAACAGTTTAATAAACAACAAGCTAAATCTGTGGCTCTGACTCTGATTGCTGACAATTCTTTCGGACTTGGTGCTGGTGCTAATGTACTATACCGAGGCATCACCGTTGGTGAAGTAACGAAAGTATTGCTCAAAGGTGAGAAGGTAAACTTGGACGTTCTGGTGGATAAAACCTACGCCGAGCTAATTAAGTCACAGAACCGATTCTTCGTCACAGGTAGCGCCACCGCTGAGCTCACTGAATCTGGACTGAACATCAACGTCCCGCCAGCACAGCAGCTTCTTACAGGTTCTATCAGTTTTGTTAGCGAAGGTTCTGACAACCCTAGAGAGCAATACACATTGTATCCAAGTAAGTCCCTAGCGGAATTGGCGAAATACAATATGTCTGGCTCAGAAAGTATTACGCTGTTTGCTAACGAGCTTCCCTCTATCAGCAAAGGTAGCCCACTACTTTATCGTAACCTGCAAGTGGGTAGCATTTCCGATTTCCACCTTGTTGATGGTGGCGTGATCATTACCGCGAGTATTGAAAACCAATACAAACACCTTGTCACTGAACAGACTGTGTTTTGGAACCGTTCCGGCGTTGAAGTGGATGCTACTCTAGCTGGTATCAGTGTTAAGGCTGCGCCTTTGAAATCACTCATTCAAGGCGGTATCGCTTTCGATTCTTTGCCGGGTGTCGAAAACAAACAAAATGATAAATGGCTGCTCTATCAAGATTTCAAAACTGCGCGAAAGTTTGGCCATGTCATTACGCTCAATGCTGAGGGTGAGAACAATATTACCAAAGGAACAGCGGTAAAATATAACGGTGTACAAGTGGGTGAAGTCACCCTTGTTATACCTGATTTTAAGCGTGAGCGTGTTGAAATTAAACTGCGAGTGCTGCCTGAGTATGCAGACAAGCTAGCAACCGAAGGTAGCTACTTCTGGGTTGCTCAGGCGACTGTTGGCTTGAATGGCGTGAAGAATCTTCAAAACCTTCTCACTCAAACTATTAACGTAGTCCCTGGGGAAGGTAAAGCTCAGCATACTTTCCATCTTAATAAAGAAGAGAGAGATAATCAGGGGGTGTCCTTCACCCTACAAAGCGAGTCTCGTGGCTCCGTCGCTAAAGGCACACCTGTACTCTATAGAGAAATTGAAGTGGGTAAAGTGACTAATGTGGAACTCGGAGAGTTTGCTGATCGCGTTGTCTCGACCATCTCTATCCAACCTAAATACGCTTATCTTGTAAGACAAAATAGCATTTTCTGGAACACTTCAGGTGTCGATGTTTCCATCGGTTTGGGTGGCGCCAACATCAAAGCAGGAACCATAGACAGTATTGTGAGAGGCGGAATCACCTTTTCAACTCCTGAGAACAGTCAGCTTCAGCCTATAGCCCAGCCTGGTCAGTCTTTCTTCCTCTATCCAACACCAGAGGAGAGTTGGAAGACATGGCGCACCGCTATTCCGAAACCATAAATAACATTAGGCTTTCAAACGCAGCGATTTCGCTGCGTTTTGTTTTTCAATCCGCTATAATTCCGGCCCCTATAAAAACTGAGATAGAACTTTGCATCAGAACGTCTACTTACCCGAAGAATTTTTGAAAGAAATGGAAGCCATTCTTCCTGACGGCCTCAATATGGAAGACTTTGTCGCCGCGTGTCAACGTCCGCTCCGTAAAAGTATTCGCGTAAACACGTTGAAGATTTCTATCTCAGAGTTTACCCAGCGAGCCCAAGAAAAAGGCTGGCAACTGTCACCTGTACCATGGTGTGAAGAAGGGTTTTGGATCGATGCCGACGAATCAGAAACCCCACTTGGCAACACGGCAGAACACATGTCCGGCTTGTTCTATATTCAAGAAGCCAGCTCAATGATGCCTGTGTCGGCCTTGTTTCAGGATCAGAATGACGACTTCCTCAGTGTGCTCGACATGGCCGCTGCACCGGGTTCAAAAACCACTCAAATTGCGGCAAAAATGGATAACTTAGGTGTGCTGGTCGCTAATGAATTCTCATCAAGCAGAGTCAAGGTCTTGCACGCCAATATTGAACGCTGTGGTGTGCGCAACGCCGCGCTGAGTAATTATGACGGCCGAGTCTTTGGTGGCTGGCTGCCAGAACAGTTTGAGGCAGTCTTGATTGATGCTCCTTGCTCAGGTGAAGGCACAGTGCGTAAAGACGCAGATGCGATGAAGAACTGGAGCAAAGATTCCGTTCTATCCATCGCTGACACCCAGAAAGACCTAATAGAGAGTGCGTTTTACGCACTAAAGCCTGGCGGTGTTATGGTTTACTCAACGTGCACATTAAGCATCGAAGAAAACCAACAAGTCTGTTTACACTTGAAAGAACAATTTGGCGATCTCGTAGAATTTGAGCCTCTGGATTCTCTCTTCCCTGAATCAGAGAAAGCGTTAACCGAGGAAGGCTTCCTGCACATTTTCCCTCAAATGTATGATTGTGAAGGCTTCTTTGTCGCCAGAATGAAAAAGCTTGGCTCTACTGAAGCACCACAAGTGAAAAAGCGCCTAGGCAAGTTCCCATTCGAAAAAGCATCGAACAAAGTTCATCAAGAAATCAGTAAACAGCTGCGTGACAGTTTAGATATCGAGCTTCCCAAAGATTCAGGAGTTTGGATGCGCGACAACGATGTCTGGCTCTTCCCTAACGCACTAGGACCTATGCTTGGCGAATTTCGCTTCTCAAGAATGGGGATTAAAATCGCGGAGGCTCATAAGAAAGGCTACAGATGGCAGCATCAGGTCGCGACAGCGTTAGCCACTGGTCACGAGTCGAACTGCGTCACACTTTCTACTGATGATGCCCGTGAATGGTTTATGGGTAGAGACGTTCGACCAGAGAACCAATCAGGCAAAGGTGAAGTGATTGTAAAGCTTGGTAACGATGTGATTGGACTAGGGAAATGGGTTGGGAACCGAGTGAAGAATGGTCTACCTAGAGAGCTAGTACGAGATAAAAATCTATTCTAAACCGCAAAATATTAGTAGGAAATGCCAGAGTTACCTAGCGAAAGTGCGATGATGTACTACACTTTATCTAATGATAAATCATCGAATATCAATCAGTTAGCGCAGGCTCTGTAAGAGCCCTTCCCCTAGGCCCAAAGCTATATCCGCTTCGGGCCTTTTTTTGACTTCAATTACGAAGCGATGCGAATGCCATCTTTTTCTATCGTAATTTTTCCTTGCTTATACAAACCGCCGATTGTTTTCTTGAATGTACCTTTACTGGTACGAAACGCAGCGAAAATACTTTCCGGAGATGATTTGTCATTCAAAGGAAGAAAACCGCCTTTCTTTTCAAGAAGATCCATTACTTTCTGACTCAAGTCATCCATTTTGGCAACGCCGATTTTCTGTAAAGAAAGGTCCACTTTGCCATCTTCGCGAATGCCCTTGATGTACCCTTTGAGTCGTTTACCGACGAACAATTTACCAAAAACATCGGATTTGAAGATCATTCCCCAATGTTGACCTTCCACAATCGCTTTGTAACCTAAGTCACTGCGTTCAGCGATAATGAGTTCGACTTGTTGATTGCGTTGGTAGATAGCAGGCATTTTGTCCAACAGCTTATTAAATTTAGTGGTACCGACAATTCGGCCCGACGCCTTGTCTGTATAAACGTATACCAGCACATTCTGGCCTGCTTTAAAGCGCGTGCGTTGCTCACTGAATGGGATAAGCAAATCTTTACCTTTGATTCCCCAGTCAGCAAAAGCGCCAGTACTGTTTACGCCTTCGATTGTCATCAACCCCCACTCACCAACTTGAGCGATTGGAGTTTCAGTGGTTGCAACCAGCTGATTGTCAGAATCGAAGTACAAAAATGCATCAACAAACTGGCCTACTTCTGTTCCTTCTGGGACAAAGCGATTAGGTAATAAGCTTGTTCCGAAATCACCTGCATCGAGAAATACGCCAAAATCTGCTTTTTTTACTACTTCTAAGTGGTTTATCTGACCAACTTTAATCATTTCAACTGTCTCTTGCTAAATTTGCGGTGATTATACCGAAACTCTGTTATGCTTTCGCCAGATAATTAGAATTTTTTCAGGAGTATTCATTGCTCACCGTTGATAAGCAGGACGGCATCACTCTTAAGATTTCCCACGCTATGGCTTCGTCTAAAAAGTCAGATCTCGACCTCTATTTTTTTATCCCTGGCGAACTCGGCCTAACACCAGATGTACTCAAAGAGAGCGAGATTTACTACGAGTCGATCATTCAGAAAAGAGCCTACTTCAGTGACAAAACCCTGCTTCCACTCGTACACAGTCGATTGGCGAAACGGGGCCGCCTTTCATCAACGCAGTATCGTGTAAGTTTGAGTTTGTTCGCCTATCAGTACGTAATTGCTTTAGACAAAGCAGTGAATGAACTGAACAAACACAATTCTGATGTCATCACGACTGAAGAAGTGGATGAAGTGATTGAGCTTGCCTTAGATATCCTGAAAAAGCTAAGACGTAGTATTCCTTACGAAGAGAGCCTGAAGCGTTACTATGCCAACATCGACAATTACCTGTCTTGGTACACTGGCCAACGTTTTATGTCTCTCATCGCCCATATGCCACGTGATAGTGACTACAAGACAATCAAAGATCGGCTGTTAGCTATCGTCGAAAAAGAAGCGGCACACCGTAAGCTCAATAACTACAATTCGAAAAGTGTACGTGACGACGTAACGCGACTGAGTAACAAAATGAGATTGCTACGCCGTTTGATTGAGCATCCAGTTGTATTAAACGCAAAAACTCAGTCGCTCGGCAAAAATATGAAGCGTGTCGTCAAAGGCTCAGCTACTGGTTTTGTTATGGTTTTCGTTACCATTACCGCTATTCTAGCGCGAGATTATTGGGGTGAAATCACGGTCTCTTTCATCATCCTTATGTCGTTTGTCTACGCTTTGCGTGAGATTTTTAAAGATGATCTTCGCGATGTGATGTGGCGGTGGATACGCAAAGGGCGACCTAAGTGGCGCAAATATTACCTCGACCCGACCACAAACAAAGCAGTTGGCCAGAAGCTTGAGTGGCTGGACTACAAGAACTTGCTCAAATTGCCTGATCGTATTCAGCTAATACGTAAAAAGCGCGTTGTACAGCGTGAAGAACAGATCCTTCATTACCGCTCAGAAACAGAGATGTCGACCTCTAAGTTTATGAGTGGTTATGAAGAAACTCGCGAATCCATGATGTTGAGTATGCGACCATTTATGCGCTTGATGGATAAGGGTTCAAACAAGGTTTACACGCTCAATAATAGCCAAGTCAGTAAGGAATCTGTCGAGAAACGTCACTTGATAAATCTCATTGCCAGGGAAGACAATCACAATGACGAACCCAACTATTATCGTTGGAAAATCGTGCTCAACAGAAACAAAATTGTTGCCATTGAGCAAATGGAAGTGGATGACATTAGCCACCCATTCTCTTCAATGACAGAGTAAGTTGGAACTCAGCCATCGGCTCGTCACCATGTAAACTTGGACAGATGGCGGTAATCTTCACTGGCTGATTAATTCGCTCTCCGGATTCCAGTGTTTCATCCAACATTTTGTCAATGAGTGCCCCATCGTTACACACAAAATGGACATCCCCTTCAGGCCTTTTAAGAAATTGCCCATCAACGGCTTTAAAGGCCAGAGACACTTTATGACCTCTGTCTTGAGCTTTACTCATCGCCATAAAGCCACCTGCCACATCGGCACCAATCGCCAGCACACCAAAGTACATACTATTGAGATGGTTCTTCGTCTTTCTTTTTAGAGGTATTTTGATTTCGACTGAATCAGAATCTAGTTTGAGTATTTTAGGCCGGCACAACCAAATCAATGGTACTTTGAAAAATCCGAAAAGTTTGAGGTACAAATTGGCTTTAGCAAGTGGGGAGAGCATTTCACTGGTCCGACATGTTGTTATATGTTTCTTTAGTTCATAACGAACAAAGGTTGATGTCAACATTTTGTTAACATCAACCTTTTGAAGTTATAGCAAAGTCACCTATTCTTAGGTTACACCGTCACAACAACTTGAATATAAGTATGCTCAAGAACATATTCTTGTATATTGTTGTAATTAGCGAGTCCACTACTCACGATCAATGCCGGCTTATTACTGTGATTTGCCGCTTTTACAGCCATATCAATAAGGTCGATTACAGCTTCGCTCTGAGGATCGAAAAGATGTTCCAATTCCTCGCTAAGCCTGTCGACACCAAGTGTAAACTGAGTGAGATTCTCTAGGTTGATAACTAAGCCATCGAAGTAATGCAATAAGCGCTCTGAGAGCAGCGCAGCGGAAGGTACGTCAACGGTATACAAAACCTTCAACCCGTTTAAACCTCTTGGTAGCCCCTGCTCTGCCAGTAAATCAATAATCTTTGCTGCATCAGACAACGCTCTGACAAAAGGCACAACAATTTCAACTTGAACACCTTGCTGCTGCAATGCCTTGATTACCTGACATTCTAGCGCAAATGCCGAACTAAACTTCGCTTGAGCGTATCGAGATACACCACGCAAACCTAATGCCGGGTTGATTTCTTTTGCTTCTGCTTTCCCACCGAGAAGTGAGCTCAACTCATAACTATCAGCATTACCTAAAGCGACACGCACAGATTGATGGTTGGGCTTCACCGACTGCATAATTCGCTCAGTTAACGTGGCAACGAAATGTTCTTCCATCGACACTTCGCCAAGTATCGCGTCAATTGAGCTGAGTTCAACGTCATTCAGAGTGGACTCGACATTTTTATAGCATGGGTGGTAGAAAATATTTTCTGAGACTAAATCGGAAAGAGAAACAAAGAGGTGCGTGCTTTCTGATGACGATTCCTCACCCGGTATCACATCACCTAAACTAAGTTCTGAATGCAATTCACCTGAAGTATTAATGCTCATTACTGCTCCGTGCATTTTATTGTTTGATTCTTTCCTGAACATACCGACAGAACCAAAGTAAAACAAGCCCGAAGAGCATCTTTAGTAACTATAAGTGAATAATATTTCACTCACTATAGGTAGACACACTAAGAATGCAGATAAGAGGTTTATTCCTACTGACGTTTCCGTTATCTTTACCGCTTCGCAATAAAAAGAACAGGCTATTGTATGCCACTCAAAACCGATGAATTAAGAACCCAGCCACTGGGTCCGATGCCGACTCCGGCTGAGCTTGGAAGCGCCCACCCAATTACGGACGATGTAGCGGAACGCATCGCTGAATCTCGCCGTCAAATTGAAAAAATTCTTATAGGGGAAGATGATCGCTTATTGGTGATTGTCGGCCCATGTTCTGTACACGATACCGACGCTGCTCTTGACTACGCTAAATGCCTGTCTGACATCCAAGAGCAATACAAAGACGAATTGTTTGTCGTCATGCGAACGTATTTTGAAAAACCTCGTACTGTAGTTGGCTGGAAAGGCCTGATCACAGACCCAAATCTTGATGGTTCTTATGCACTCGAGACAGGCCTTAACAAAGCACGTAAGCTGCTTCTAGATATAAACAAGCTAGGTCTTGCGACAGCTACTGAGTTCCTCGACATGATTACTGGTCAGTACATTGCAGACCTAATCACTTGGGGTGCGATTGGCGCACGTACCACTGAGTCTCAGATTCACCGTGAAATGGCGTCAGCGCTTTCCTGCCCTGTCGGTTTTAAGAACGGTACAAACGGCAACATTAAAATTGCGATTGATGCGATTCGCGCTTCTAAAGCCTCTCATTACTTCTATTCACCGGACAAAAATGGTCGCATGACTGTTTATCGCACAAGCGGTAACCCGTATGGCCACGTTATCCTTCGTGGTGGTGACAAAGGGCCAAACTTTGATGCTGAATCCGTTGAAGCTGCATGCAAACAGTTGGCTGAATTCGATTTACCTCAGCGCCTTGTGGTTGATTTCAGTCATGCGAACTGTCAAAAACAGCACCGTAAACAGCTAGACGTTGCGAAAAACATTTGCGAACAAATCACATCAGGCAAGAATCAGATTGCGGGAATCATGGCTGAGAGCTTTATCCTAGAAGGCAATCAACCAATGAAAGACATTAATAACCTGACTTATGGACAGTCAATTACTGACCCATGCCTGAGCTGGGAAGACACTGCTGAAATGCTAGACCTGTTAGCAAATGCAGTAAAAACACGCGGTTAAACAAGAGGAAATTGAGCAATGCCATCTTTTGATATTGTATCTGAAATCGATACTGTTGAGCTTCGTAATGCAGTGGATAACGCGTCTCGCGAACTGTCGACTCGTTTTGATTTTCGTGGCGTCGAAGCGTCATTTGAAATGCAGAAAGATGAGTCAGTAAGGCTAAATGCAGAGGGCGATTTCCAGTTAAAGCAAATGCGTGACATCCTGCGTTCACATCTAACTAAACGCGGTGTTGATGTAAATGCAATGGAAGCAAAAGGCGAAGAAGCATCAGGAAAAAAATGGCACCAGTTTGTCGTGTTCAAACAAGGTATTGATACACCGACGGCGAAAAAAGTCGTTAAAGCGATTAAGGATGCCAAGCTTAAAGTTCAAGCCTCTATACAAGGCGAAAAAGTCCGTGTTACGGGTAAAAAGCGCGATGATCTTCAAGCAACCATTGCGATGATTCGTGAAGCGGATCTAGGACAACCATTTCAGTATGAGAACTTCCGCGATTAAGTTCATTGGAAGGCCATAAATACCAATAAACCCGCGTCATGCGGGTTTATTTTTGCGTTCTATATTGGTGAGATTAAATACGACCGAGCCTTATGTGCAGATCGCCATTTTTCAACAAATTAAATTGCGATGATTCTGGAGCAACAAAGACCACCACTCTCAACTCGCTCTCTTTAGCTTCCAACAGTTTTTTCGATAAATCTACATCGTCAGTATATTCTAACCGCTCCGCATCTCGCCGGATTAAGTCCACATAGTCAAACGGGCAATCCTTACTGTAGAAAACCACTTCGGCTTTTTGCATTAACCTCAGCGCCTTCATCGGCAATAGCTCAACATCGCTACCAAAGTCGATCCAAGTCGTGCTTCCTTGATCCTCAGTGCCCGCGTTTAAGGTGTTTCGATAAACCTCTTCTAGTTCATTACGCTCTGATGCCAAATCTATTCTTGGGTCATCAAAGAAGGATTCCCAAAATTTGCGTCTTAAATCCACAGAGGGTAAATGCTGTTTGATATCATTTCTTTTTGAAGCGCCAAAGTCAGCAAGTAATGACAAATTTTGAGGCAAGGTTGCTTCAAGTTTCTCGCGAATGTTGCGAACTAATACAGGTGATGCCCCCCCACTTGAAATCGCTATCTGAATACGACCTCGATTGATCATTGAAGGAGTAATAAAGTCACAATAAGGTTGGTCATCAACAACGTTAACAAGCAAACCAAGTGCTTTAGCGTCATGGTAAACACGATGGTTTAGTTCTGGGTTATCGGTGGTAGCCCACACTTGAACATATTTTCGGTTAAGCAAGTCGTCAGTATAAAAATTCTGAACCCAGAAACAATCACCTGATTCCACTAAGTTTTGTAGATACGTATCGATTTTGGGTGACACGATCGTTACATTCGCACCAGCCCTAACCAGGCTATCCACTTTACGACAAGCGACCTCTCCCCCTCCAACAACCAAAACGGGTTTATCGGAAAGATTCATAAACAGAGGAAAATACTGCATTTCATTCCTTGAACAATTCAACAACCTATAACAGCAGATACTACCAAAAATGGGGCGTATGTATAAACCCAACAATGACAAACGTATAATTTACCACCAAATTTAATGCTATTTACAGAATTATATTTTATTCCTTATCAATTGTCCGAAATGTAAATATTGTGTAAATACTAACTTATAGTGAGTCTCGGCTTTTGCACCATTAGTGTGAAGTCTTGCACTATTTACATTCGATTAACATTTCGTCATTCTAATTACAGATCGGGTTTGTGAGTTCAATCAAAAATCTTTTTAAATTAAACATTTGAGAATTCACCAATCCTTTCCTACGCTTATAAATGGTTGATTTATATACAACTCAAAAGTTGAAGGATCAGCCAATAACTATTGAAACACAACACTTTTTAATTCGTTGTATCAGGTGTTACCTGGTTTAACATGGATCATACAGGAAGGATACAAATGGCGAACAAACTAACACTTCTTGCTTCAGTAGTAGCTGCTTCGACTGCTCTTATGTCTACGAGCGCTTCTGCAGCAGATAGCACTCTGGATAAAGTGACTAAGCAGGGTTTCCTAACTTGTGGTGTAAGTACTGGTCTACCAGGATTCTCTAACCCTAACTCAAAGGGTGAATGGGAAGGCATCGACGTGGAATACTGTCAAGCTCTTGCATCTGCTGTACTTGGTGACAAATCAAAAGTTAAGTATGTGCCTTTAACCGCTAAAGAACGTTTCACCGCTCTACAATCGGGTGAAATTGACGTTTTATCTCGTAACACAACATGGACACTTCACCGCGATACTGCTCTGGGTCTGAACTTTGTAGGTGTTAACTATTACGACGGTCAAGGCTTTATGGTTAAGAAGGATCTTGGCCTTAAGAGCGCAAAAGAACTCGATGGTGCTTCGGTTTGTGTTCAGTCTGGTACAACGACAGAGCTAAACCTAGCTGACTACTTCCGTAATAACGGTATGTCATACAAGCCTGTAGTATTCGATACAGCAGCTCAAACTTCAAAAGGTTTCGATGCAGGTCGTTGTGACGTGCTAACTACTGACCAATCTGGTCTATATGCACTTCGCTTAAACCTTCAAGATCCAAGTTCAGCTGAGGTACTACCAGAAATCATTTCTAAAGAGCCTCTCGGCCCTGTAGTACGTCAAGGCGACGATCAATGGTTCAACATCGCTAAGTGGACTCTTTCAGCAATGGTGAACGCGGAAGAGTACGGCATTTCCTCTAAAAATGCGGATGAGATGCTAAAATCTAAAGATCCAAACGTGAAACGTATTTTGGGTGTGGATGGTCCTAAAGGTAAAGGCCTAGGTATTCGAGACGACTGGGGTTACCAAGTTATTAAGCAAGTGGGTAACTACGGCGAAAGCTTCGAGCGTACTGTAGGTAAGGGTTCTCCACTGCAAATCTCACGTGGTGTAAATGCACTATGGAATGCGGGCGGCTTTATGTACGCTCCACCAATCCGTTAAGCAAAACATAACAACAAAATGGGCGGTGTGAGCCGCCCTTTTTACAAAAAATGGATTTGAGGTTATAGCTGTATGAAACCTACTAATACTGTTGCGTCGAAGACGGATAACGGACCGACTTCTAACGCTAGCCTTTTATACAATCCCACCTTTCGATCGGTCGTATTTCAAATTATTGCGATACTGGCTCTGGTCTTTTTCTTCTACACGATTGTCAATAATGCACTGACTAACTTGGAAGCACGTGGTATTGCCACGGGTTTTGGGTTTCTGACGCAAGAAGCGGGCTTTGGGATTGGCCTAACGCTGATTGAATACGATGAAACTTATTCCTATGGCCGCACATTTATTATCGGCCTCCTCAACACTGCCTTAGTTTCTGTTCTCGGAATTATCCTTGCCACAGTTATAGGCTTTGTTATGGGTATTGCTCGTCTGTCATCAAACTGGCTAGTAAGTCGCCTTGCTGCTGTTTATATTGAGACGTTTCGAAATATCCCTCTTCTTCTACAGATCTTCTTCTGGTATTTCGCTGTCCTACAGGCTCTACCTTCTGCGAGACAGAGCCTCAGTCTAGGCGAAGCCATTTTCTTAAACGTGCGTGGGCTGTATTTCCCATCACCAATTTTTGAAGCTGGCTCATCAATTGTCATTGCTTCATTCGTGATTGGTATCATTGCCACCGTCTTTATCAGTATTTGGGCACGTAACAAGCAACGTCTTACAGGTCAGCAGACACCAATGGGACGAATTGCGTTGGGTTTGATTGTTGTCTTCCCAACAGTGGTCTACTTCCTAATGGGTTCACCTATCTCGGCGGAATATCCTGAACTTAAAGGCTTCAACTTTAAAGGTGGGGTTAGCATCATCCCAGAGCTGGCAGCGCTACTTCTGGCTTTGAGTATCTATACCGCATCATTCATTGCTGAGATTGTACGTTCAGGTATCAATGCCGTTAGCCATGGGCAAACAGAAGCAGCAATGTCACTTGGCCTACCCCGCTCAAGAACATTGAAGCTCGTTATTGTTCCACAAGCACTGCGAATCATCATTCCACCTCTGACAAGCCAATATTTAAACCTGACCAAGAACTCATCTCTTGCGATGGCAATTGGTTACCCAGACTTGGTTTCTGTGTTTGCAGGTACAACGCTCAACCAGACAGGTCAGGCAATTGAAATCATTGCGATGACAATGGCCGTTTACCTATCATTGAGTTTGATTACCTCAGCTCTGATGAATATCTATAACCGTAAAGTTGCTTTGGTGGAGAGATAGCATGAAAGTACATCAATTTCAGCCAGACCTGCCACCACCAGCTAATACGGTCGGTGTGGTCGGGTGGCTACGCAAAAACCTATTCAATGGCCCGGTAAACTCTATCCTTACGGTTGTCTTAGCGTATTTAGCGATATCACTTCTGTGGACAGTGTTTGATTGGTCAATCCTTAAAGCAGATTGGGTCGGAACCACACGCGATGCATGTACACGGGATGGAGCATGTTGGGTGTTCATCAGTGTTCGCTGGGAACAGTTCATGTACGGCTTCTACCCTCAGGAAGAGCTGTGGCGCCCTCGCTTATTTTACTTCACGCTAGCTATTTTCACTGTGTTGCTTGCGTATGAGAAAACACCGAAACGTCTTTGGATTTGGCTGTTTTTCGTCAACATTTACCCATTCATTATCGCTGCACTGTTGTACGGTGGCGTATTTGGGCTAGAAGTTGTAGAAACACACAAATGGGGCGGATTGCTGGTTACGCTAATCATCGCGTTGGTCGGTATTGTTGTGTCTCTGCCTATTGGTGTAGCACTGGCGCTGGGTCGACGTTCTGAAATGCCAATCATTCGAAGTATCTGTACTGTCTACATCGAGATTTGGCGTGGCGTACCGCTCATCACAGTTCTGTTCATGGCGTCAGTAATGCTGCCATTGTTCCTTGCAGAAGGGTCTGAAACCGATAAACTTATCCGCGCTCTCATTGGTGTGGTTATGTTTAGTGCTGCGTATATGGCGGAAGTCGTTCGTGGCGGCCTACAGGCAATACCTAAAGGACAATATGAAGCAGCCGATGCGCTCGGGCTAAGCTACTGGAAGAAAATGGGGCTGATTGTTCTTCCTCAAGCTCTGAAAATTACGATTCCATCAATCGTTAACACCTTTATCGGTTTGTTTAAAGACACAAGTCTAGTACTTATCATTGGTATGTTTGATGTACTAGGTATAGGTCAAGCTGCTAACACTGACCCTGAGTGGTTAGGGTTTGCAACAGAAAGTTATGTATTTGTCGCGTTAGTGTTCTGGGTATTTTGTTTTGGCATGTCGAGATATTCGATTTGGCTAGAAAACAAACTTCATACCGGTCACAAACGATAATCAGAAAGCTCAAGGACGTATTATGACGCAACAACAAGATTACATGATCCAGATTAAGGATATGAACAAGTGGTACGGAGAGTTTCACGTACTAAAAAACATCAATCTTGATGTTAAAAAAGGCGAAAAAATCGTTATTTGTGGCCCGTCGGGCTCAGGTAAGTCGACTATGATTCGCTGCATCAACCGCTTGGAAGAGCACCAAAAAGGTCAAATCATTGTATCAGGCAATGAGCTTACTGAAGATTTGAAGAATATAGAGGCAGTACGCCGAGAAGTCGGCATGTGTTTCCAACACTTTAACCTCTTCCCTCACCTGACCGTTCTGGAAAACTGCACATTGGCGCTAATTTGGGTGAAGAAGATGCCTAAGGAAGAAGCCAAAGCGATTGCAATGAAGTACCTAGAGCGGGTTAAGATCCCAGATCAAGCAGAGAAATACCCAGGTCAACTATCTGGTGGTCAGCAGCAACGTGTAGCTATCGCTCGTTCACTATGCATGAGCCCACAAGTGATGCTGTTTGACGAACCAACGTCTGCACTTGACCCAGAAATGGTACGTGAAGTTCTGGATGTTATGGTAGAACTCGCTGAAGAAGGGATGACCATGCTCTGTGTGACCCACGAAATGGGTTTTGCGAAAGAAGTAGCTGACCGAGTTATCTTTATGGATGCTGGAGAGATAATTGAAGAGAACAACCCTGTCGATTTCTTCGAAAATCCTCAGTCAGATAGAACACAAAACTTCCTTGCTCAAATCTTAAGTCACTAAGAAAAAAGAGCAAATTTTTAAAGAGGCGATTTAGATCGCCTCTTTTTATTTGTTATATTGTGTTACATCTTTCAAAATACATAACTTTGTATTTCTATTATCATTTACTCTACTGCATGCATTGATAGGGCTTGATTTTTTCATTGTTCGCCCTCATAAATGTAGTTATAAACATAAAACCTTTACGAGGAAGATTATGAACAGTCCTATGTTTACCCGCACTTCGAATCAAGAAAGTGCTCTACAAACCAATAAGGTATTGCGTAACACCTACGCTCTACTTTCTATGACGCTCTTATGGTCAGCGGTTGTTGCTGGTGTATCTATGGCGATGAATCTACCTCGCCCAGGTATCATCATTATGCTTGTTGGCTTTTATGGCCTACTTTACTTGACTGAAAAGAACCGTAACAACAGCATGGGTATCGTGTTTACATTTGTGTTTACCGGTTTCCTTGGTTACACCATTGGTCCTCTTCTGAATGCTTATATTGGCGCAGGTATGGGCGATGTGGTTCTAACAGCTCTTGGCGGTACAGCGCTTTCATTCATGGCCGCTTCTGCATATGCTCTGACAACGAAGCGTGATCTGTCTATGATGGGCGGTTTAATGCTTTCTCTATTTGTCGTACTAGTTGTAGGTATGATTGCAAGCTTCTTCATTCAGTCAACAATCCTACACTTGGCTCTTAGCAGCTTGTTCATTGTCTTCTCTACAATGGCAATTCTGATGACAACTCAGGGTATCATCCGTGGTGGTGAGACTAACTACATCTCTGCAACGGTTACTCTGTACGTATCTATCTACAACATCTTCATCAGCCTACTTAGCATTCTAGGCATCATGAATGACGATTAATTCGTAGACACAAGTTGATTAAATTAAGCCCGGAAGGTGAAACTTCCGGGCTTTTTCTTTTCCTACATATTGTTGTCCCAACCTAAGCTGCGCTACCCTATTCTATATCTGAGTTTTTGAGACCTATAACAATGTTTGAATACAACGGCAAATCAATCGAAACTGATGCACAGGGTTACCTACTCGATCATACTCAGTGGGAAGAAGGCATGATTCAAATCCTTGCAGAACAAGAAGGTATCGAACTGACTGAAGCTCATTTGGAAGTTGTCCACTTTGTTCGAGAGTTTTATGAAGAGTTCAACACATCCCCAGCTGTGAGAATGCTAGTGAAAGCCATGGAAAAAGCGCATGGCCCTGAGAAAGGCAATAGTAAATACCTTTTTAAGCTGTTTAAGCAAGGCCCTGCGAAACAGGCAACCAAGCTCGCAGGTTTACCAAAACCCGCGAAATGCTTGTAAATATCAAAGAATTTTGAATCCGCTAAACGGTTTATAAGACATTGGCTCTGAGACTACTGAATCAACATGTGACGTCTTAGGGCCATCTTCCAACCACTTTGCCATGTCGGCTATTTGTTCTTCATTACCACACACCACCACTTCAACATCTCCATTGTTCAAGTTCTTCGCATAGCCTGTTAAGCCCAGTTTCATGCCATAGTGGGAGGTGTGATAACGAAAGCCAACGCCTTGAACAATGCCAGACACTGTGAACTTCTCGCACTTTTGATTCATAACTAGTCCCTCAATACAAGGTCCGTGATATATTCGATTGGTATGTTTTACGACCCATATGGAACTACGGGTTTTTCATCGGAAATAGCAATTATGAAAGAAATACCATTTCGCTGGATTGATAAATATCTCATTCATCTAAAGATACAGGAAAAGTTTTACCTCCTGTTTTTCCTCCCTATCATCGCACTTTTAGTCCTAACTTTCGTTCTCGATAGTGCTGCTGATCAAATGCTTAACCACCTCTATCAAGATGAACTAGTTTTGATGAAAGGTCTAATTGAATCAGCTAATCTCACTCAAAGTCAGGTCGCGTCTCTACTCGCAAATTCAGAAACCATTTCGATTGGTGCTGGCGAAGGGGCTATAAGTGTCAATAACGGCGCATTCAGTCTAGTCGCAGACCCAAGTCAAAACTTATGGTCCGCCCTTTCCTCAACGCACATTGTCATCATTCTAGTGACATTGTCTCTTATCGCCTCTTGTGTGTATTACATTATGACCTTTATCGGTGGCGCAATGTTCACCATGAATAAAGCTCTGAACACCCTAGCAGATGGTGACCTAACCAGTCGTATGAACTTCTTCAAAGTCCGTGATGAGTTTAGCGAAATTGCCATCACCATAGATAAAGTCGCGGAGCGAGAGCAGTCATTAGTCTTGTCGATTCAGGAATCAGTCGCACTCATGCAACAAATCAGTTCTGATCTGAATCAGTCTAACCAACACAGCGCTGAAATTTCCGGAACTCAGCAAGAACACTTGAACTCACTAGCGAGTGCAACGGAAGAGATGGCATCAACGATTCGCGAAGTGGCGAACCTTGCGCACGACTCCAGCACCCAAACTGAAAACGCACGCTCTGTCGCCCAGCAAGGACAACAGAAAGTCGGCCATACTCTAACCTCCATTTCACAGTTATCTAACGAAGTCCAATCTGCTTCTCAAGCCGTTGCAGAGCTTGATGCTAATGCTGCTCAAATTGATGAGGTAGTCACCGCGATTAACGGGATCTCTGAGCAAACTAACTTGCTTGCTCTTAACGCAGCTATCGAAGCTGCACGTGCCGGTGAACAAGGCCGAGGTTTTGCCGTGGTGGCAGATGAGGTTCGAGCATTAGCGGCAAGGACTCAGCAGTCAACTGTTGAAATTCAGTCAATGATTGAAGCCTTGCAGCGCAACAGCCAGTCGCTGACTAAACTGATGGAAACAACAGTGGTCAACTCTGGCGAAGGCCAAACACTGATGTCAGAGGTGGATACTGAAATTGCTTCCTTAGCAGACAAAAACCAATCCATATCTGATGCAAGTGTGCAAATAGCCACTGCGGCAGAGGAACAAGGTGTTGTTGCGGATAGCATCGCGGCGAGTGTGGAAGAAATTCGCAATCAATCCAACCAAGTCTGCGAAATGATCAACGCAACCAATGGAAATATCGAGCAACTTAGAGGGCAAAGTGATTCCATGGAAAACCTACTCACAGGCCTTAAAGCGTAATGTACAGAGCCGCCAGTTGGCGGCTCTTTTATTTGCTTTTCACTCCCACTTCCCTGAAAATAGCCAACCTTTCAAAACCAATCAATTGAGTAAACACATGACTCCAGCTATTTATCTTGAAAAAGGCCGTGATAAATCCTTAAGACGTCGACATCCTTGGATTTTCTCTCGCGGTATTCGCAAAATGGAGGGTGAACCTTCATTAGGTGAAACAGTGGACATTTTTACTCATGACGGTAAATGGTTGGCAAAAGGCGCTTACTCTCCACACTCTCAAATTCGTGCCCGTGTTTGGAGCTTTGAGAAAACTGAGATAAATGAAGATTTCTTTGTTAAACGTATCCAAGACGCACTACTGCTTCGTCAAGATGTGATTGAGCGTGACGGTCTCACAGGTTATCGATTGATCGCAGCAGAATCAGACGGTCTGCCTGGTATTACTATCGATAAATATCAAGACTACCTTGTCTGTCAGCTCTTAAGTGCTGGCGCAGAGTTCCAGAAACAATCGCTGATAAATGCTCTCCTAAGAGTATTCCCGCAATGCAACATTTATGAACGTTCAGACGTAGCGGTACGTAAGAAGGAAGGCTTAGAAGAACGTACTGGTGTTTTACATGGTGACGAGCCACCAAAATCTGTTGTCATTGAAGAGAATGGAGTCAAAATCAGCGTCGACATCGTTGGCGGACATAAAACAGGTTTCTACTTAGATCAACGTGACAGTCGCCAACAAGCCATGAAATACGTTAAAGGCAAAGAGGTACTTAACTGCTTCTCCTACACCGGTGGGTTCGGCTTGTATGCGCTTAAAGGTGATGCAAAACGTGTCATCAATGCTGATGTCTCTCAGCCAGCACTGGATACTGCAAAGCTCAATGCTGAGCTTAACGAGTTCGATATCTCTAAAAAACGCGCTGTGTTCCTCAATGCTGACGTGTTTAAGTTGCTACGTGAATATCGCGATCAGGGCACCAAGTTTGATGTTGTCATCATGGATCCGCCAAAGTTTGCAGAAAGCAAAGCTCAGCTCAATGGTGCATGTCGCGGCTACAAAGACATCAACATGCTGGCAATGCAGATTCTAAAGCCTGGTGGAACGCTGCTGACGTATTCATGCTCAGGCCTTATGGACCAAGTTCTATTCCAGAAAATCATCGCGGATGCTGCTGTCGATGCGGGTAGACAAGTCAAGTTCGTCGAGCGATTTGAACAAGCTGCAGATCATCCTACTGATACCGCTTACCCAGAAGGTTTTTACCTTAAAGGGTTTGCTTGTAAAGTTATCTAAGCAGACAAATTCATTAATAGAAAAGGGCCTTACGGCCCTTTTTTAATCGTGTGATTTGATAATTTCATTCAGTAAATTGGTCAAGTCGTTGCCCGTGATACTGCCATGACTGGTATCAATGCCGTTGAGTTGATCGACGACGTTATCCAGCTTAATCGACTGAGTGGTTTGTCCGTTGTCTCTCTGAATGGTGAGTTCAATGCCGTTACTATCAACAACATTGGCAGAGACATCAGAGAGCAACTCTTCCATGGTTTCATCTTGTCCCAACAGGTCAGAAATATCGATCTTATCTTCTGATACATGGAAATCCGTAATTACGTCGGTACCACCATCTAGGTCACCATAATGCCAGACGAATTCATCTTCTCCATCGCCGCCAGATAGAATATCACTACCTAAGCCACCGATGAGCGTATCATCACCCGCTCCACCCAACAGGATGTCATTGCCTGCACCGCCGTCCAGAGTATCATCCCCTCCTTGACCGAACAGAATGTCATCTCCTGCTCCACCAGAAAGAGTGTCGTCCTGATCACCGTCACGGGAAACATCAAAATCACTGTGGCTCTGACGAACATAACTGTGAACATCTTCTGCTGATACATCAGCTAATGGACTGCTGGTCTCTGATGCAACGTATTTCTGTAATGCTGCAATACCTTGGCCGTCGATGTTATCGAAATCAATGAGATCGCCAAATAGAATATCATTGCCCTGCCCACCTTCGATATTGTCTTCACTTTGCTCTAAGGTCACTTCCTGACCAAGGATTGTTTCAGCTAGCTTATCTACGTTGATGTTAGGGACAACGACACCATCAGAATCATATTGCGATAAGGTAGCTTCATTAATTCCATTACCAATACCCACTGCTTCCACTGCTGAGATTAGTGCCAATACCTGATACATATGACGAGCTTGCACAGATGCATTGCTACCATCGGTGTATCGCAATCCACCTGAATAGCTTAAGTTACCAAGCGTTGCTCCTGTCAGTGGAGATTTAACAGCACCAGAACTGGAGACAATTTCTTCGCCTTTGTAAGAGACTGCAGTTCCCACAGAATAATTGTCAGGCAGAATGTCCTCTAAGGTCACAACATCTTTCGTTGACGTATCATAGTCCAACACAAGCTGGTCAAAATCGGCGGACGTCACATTAAGGTGGTTGCTGGCGTTAGGATAACCGTCGGTAATAAAGTAAGTAATGTTTTCGGCTTGGTCGTTAGTATTGCTATCAAACCATTCAACAGCGGCGTCGAAGCTGGTTTCGTAGTTTGTAAGACCACTACCATTGTCCTCGATACTACTTAGCTGAGAAACAAAATCAGCGCGTGCGGTTGGAGAGCTCAAATCCACCGATATCGTTACACCTGAGTTAGTAGCAAACTCAGTCAAAAGGATATTGACTGTCCCGGCATTATCACCTGAGTTAGCAGTACTAAGTAACTGATCGAAAACCTCAATAATTTCTGTTTTCGCCGTACCAACTCTTCCACCCATACTACCTGAAGTATCGAGAACAAATGCGATGTTATAGTCCTGACCCGCAATAATCTGGATACCCTGTACATCACCGACAATGAGCTCATGATCCCCGTTGCCAACAATAGTGTCATCACCATGGGAGCCTGATTCAAGCACATAGCTACGGAAAGAAAGTGTCTCTTCCGCTGTACTATGCGCTGTATCTTGGTTGACGGTTTCGACGGAAGACCCTTGAACCTGAATCGGGAACTCTAAGCTACCACTGTAATCGTGAGGTACTTTGATATCGAAGGACGCGTCGCCATCACCATCTAGTGTGATTAGATAAGAGCCATTAGGTTGTGAGACAATTAAGCTATCGTTCACATACACTTCGACTCCGGCAGGAATACCTGTGACCACAATTTGCGATCCTAAAGACTCACTACTATCAATATCAGTGAGTTCAACAGAAACACTGACTGGGATTGTTTTATCTTGAGATGTCTCATAGCGGCCGTCATCTGTTTGCTCCGTCGCAACGTTCACCACTTCCATTTCACCTATAGTCATAGAGATCTGAGGTGCATCGGCTACTGGCACGACCTGAATGGATAGCGTATCTGAGGCACCCGTATTCGTCGTGTAAGTGATAACGGGAAGCTGACCAGACCAGTTTGCGTTTGGCGTAAATTCATAAGCACCATTGGCCTGCATGACAAACGTGCCTTCAAACAAAGTCACGCTACCGCCTGCTGGGTAAGAGACATTGTTGATAGAGAAGTGTTCAACAGAAAGGATGTTATCTTCGTCGCTGTCTCTACCGTCTATATCTGTCAGCACATTACCAATCGCACTGTGGTCTTCATAGACGACATTAGCATCTGATTGCGTCACTGTAGGTTTGTTTTCATGAACGACAACATCTATCGTTGCTTGAGAATCCGCCTCGCTGGTTGAGTTCACCTCTGAAGCTGTGGCCACAACTGTAATTGTAAAATCGTCGTGAGAGCCTGCGGGTGGTAAAACGGATAACGAAGATAGATCCCAAGTCGTTACATCCACCTCACCGGAAGCGCCTACAACCACATTATGCGATCCACCATCACTCAGTGTCGCACCTTGTGGTAAACCACTCAATGTGACCTGCAGCGTTTCAGAGCCATCGTTATCGTTAAGAGCACTCGTAATCTGAGAAAGTGGGATTTCAGTATCTTGAAGCCCTTCGTTGTAACCGTAGACTTCATATACTTCCACACCATTTACCGACTTAAGCTCTGAAGCCCTGACATCAGATTGATCCAGCTGTGTTTCGTCGGTCACTACGGATAGAGCAGAGCTGGTAAGATCAACTGCTGTTGCGCCATTTATAGAAACATCGACATTAAAGTTACCTGGACCACTTTGGTTGTGGTGGTAAATCGCAAGTGGGTAATAACCCGACACCTGAGGCGTAAAGGCACTACCCTGAATTTGCCCACTTGAGCTCCCCCAGTAGGCTTGGTCGGACATAACGCCACCAATGGTGATCGCTAGGCTGTCATCACCACGCCCTACAAAGTCATAACTCGTTCCAGCCTCAAGGTACACCAAACCAGTCACGAGCACGGCATTGTCTGCTGCCGTTGCCCATCTTCCAGTATCTTGTGCATTGGTTGTGGTGCTTGAAGAGGCAAGCTGAGGATCAAGAGCATCAATAGCTGAAATCAACGTGCTGCCATTTACACCCTGACCATTATCGTTTCCTACTATCACTCCCGTCCATGTCGCCACATTAAAGTGCTGTTCTGGAAGCACAGTGTCAGGAGTAGTGATGCTAAGAACTGGAGTGTCTGCCACGGGGGTAACATCAAGAGTGAGCGTCATTGCATCAGACTTGGCATCACCTTTTTCAACCACAAAGTTAATGTGAGCATAATCCTGATTCAGGTTACCTTCTCCGGCGCCAGTATGCTGGTTGTATCCTGACTCATTATTTTCAGGCGTAAAGCGGAGATTGCCCTGAGACACATTACTCACGGAGATCAAATCACCTTCTGAAACTGGTGCCCAGACTCCCGGCGAAGTTTGCACCTCTAAAACACCTGAACTCGGTAATTCAGAAATTGATATTTGTGCATCTAGATCAGTAATGCCGAAGTCAGAGACGCCTAAGATGTAGTTTTCGTCTTCATCAAGTGTCACTTCCTTGCTCTCAGCATCAAGCACAGGCAATACCGTTAGATTAATTACCTTACTGACTGACTCAGCTGTCGCAGGTGCATTATCTTGTGCGGTTACAACAAATTCGAGCGGGTAGCTGCCCTCCTCAGGAACATTCACTTCAAGTCCCGTCAGGTCATTGCTCCATGCAGACAAATCTACGCTATTCTTCCCATCTGGCGTTGCTACAACAGTGATCGAGTGACCATTGCCATCTCGAATAACAGACCCTTCTGGTAATCCATTAAGTACCAAAGACAAGGTTTCTGAGCCGTCAGTATCACTTAAGCCAACAACAATATCGCTAAGCGGGATGAAGCTGTCTTCGTAACCAATGTTGTCTGCTTTCTCTAACGTTATGTCATCGAGCAGCGCACCGTAGCTGTTTGATGATGTTTCTGATTCAAATACAACTTTGTACTCGCCATCCGATGGTGCTTGGAAATTAATACTTTCGGTTTGCCAATTGAGGCTTTGCTGATCGATGTACTCAAACAGAACTTTACGATCACCATTTTCATCTTCAAGGAATACCGTCAATGGAGAATCATTTAGCCTGCGCGCGACGACATCAAATGAAAGGGTGTAGAACTGGTCTGCTTGCGCAATAAACTGAGTGAATAGTTGGTCATCGCCATGGCGACCTTCCAGTTCATATATCTGGTTATCTCGGCCTGAGACTCCACCTCGATAGACGGTTTCTTTACCAACTTCATTGTAACTATTACGGTTATCCGTTCCCCAGATACCTTCAGCACCATCAGATTGTGTAAGCTCACTCGCACTCACATTACCGCGCCATGAGCGGTTACCCATGTCGATAGAATCGAAATCATGGAACGAAACGACTTCAGGCTCTGCAATAGTAATCAAAGGCACGTCAGTAACAGCATCAACCTGAACATCGATGCTATGTTGCTCTATAAGCTCGTTCGAAGAAGTGTAACCTTCAACATTAACCGTAAAATTCTCGTCACTGTTGTTTGGCGGAGTTATGGTCAACTGCGCTAGCTGTTGTGGAGTCAGCGTTGCTTCTCCATTGCTGATCGCAATGATATTTTCGCCAGACTTAAGAATCGAACCGTCTGGTAAATCGGTCAATACAATTTCAGTCACGGAGCTGTTCGCAGGGACAGAGATGTTCAGCGCAATTTGGCTATCTTCATCACCGCTAGCATCCTGTTGTACGGTCAGGTCAGCCACTTCAACAACGCTTACCGTTGTCGTTGCCGTTTCTGATTGTTGACCCGAAGCATCCGTCACATGGATGTCGATCTCACGACCCGTTTCATCAGGGTTTTCACTGGTATTTTCGAATCGAATCCCTTTGAGGAAAGTTTCAAACTCTGAAGAAGATACGCCACCAACTGTATCGGCTGTAATCAACAACGTAACACTGTTAGATGTCACAGTCTGGCTTACTGTGAACCCAGGCGTAGAAGGCCAAGTAAGTTGATCGCCTGCATACTTGTTCGTCAACGTGACTTGCATTGATTGAATAGCGTCTTTGTCGTCAAAAATGTCGATACTTGCATTCGCAATCGAGATTGCATCATCACCTTCAGTGAAAGAAGTAGCAGAATCAACATTGGTGTCTTGTTTCGAAATTTTGATGACTAAGTCGTTGTAGTCATTGTCATCATTGACGTGATTTTTCTGGTCGTCAAAGCTTAAAACCGTATTGCCATCGCTATTTTCAGATATTCTCAGGTGAGAGTTTTCGTCATGGCTCAGGAACACATTAATATTGGATTGCTCTGCTCCATTAACAAGCAACTTGCCACTTGAATCCACTTCAAACGTTGAGCCTGATGGTGCATTTTCAATTGCATTGGCACCATTTGGAATGAGGAAGTACTCGACGTTGTCCATGCTATCTAGATTCGCAAGGACAGGATCAAACCCATTTTGACGAGAGTCGTACGAGTCTGACATCAAGATTTGAAGCTGCTGTGTATCTGACGATTCATCATAAACGTAGTAGCCGAATACATTATGATAACCCGCACTTTCGCTGACAAATTCAATCTGATATTCACTGCCATCTAAATCGATGGTTGGTTTTTCATTATCTTGGATCGTAGCTGTACCGCTAACCTGATTCGATTGATACTCTGTCTTGGCCGCTAACGTGAATGTCTCGTTGTTGTCGGATACCTGATCATCGTTCGTTTGTACAGAAACAGTAAAATCACTTTCACCGGCTGGTAAATCAAACTCAAAAGCACCATTTTGTAGGGTGACTTGCTCTGATTGCTCAGGGTCCCCATATTTCACCGTCACAACACTACCATTAAAGTCTTCTGGTGACGTGGCATTAATTTCATTGAGCTCTAAAACCACTTGGGTATCCGAAGTGCTCTTTGCAGACAACGCGACATCGAAGCTAACAACACCGCCTTCTTCAACATTTTGGTCACTGACAGAGGTAACAACCGGACGATCATCATCGGCGATTTCAGGGCCCTCGCCGTCAGGGTCAACGCTTCCATCATCGACAATAGTCGCCACGCTAGAGTCAGAACCCTGAGCACCAGCAACACCGCTAACGGCAAGCTCGAATCGCTCAGCTCCCTCGTAAACAGGCTGAGAATCATCATCGCTTGTCTGAACAGAAACGCGAGCCTGAGTCACCCCTGCTGGGAGTATGACATCACCATTTGGAGCAATCGCCAGCGTTTGCCAGCTGTTGCCATCGTGATACTCCACTACCATGCTTGAAATATCAGACGCGTCTGTCTCTAAGTGAGCCAAAGCTAGGTTGATAGTCACCGCTTCAGCCGTGTTTTTGCTCAATGAAACGGTGAACTCTGCAGCTGAGCCTTCACTGACACTCACATTTTCAGAAACCGACACCAATGGTATATCTACATTCTCAATCGTGCCCGTGGCCTGCTGTTCACCTAAAATCAGTGTGTAATCTTCGGAACTTTCATAAACACCATCTATCACGGTCGGGATGAGAACGGAGAAAGTGCTAACACCGACAGGAACAACCACTTGCTGTGTCGTGGAGTCATAAGTCACCCCGTTGGTGAATATCACTTGAGACAAGTCCACATCCGAATTGTCTGCGCTATCGCTATCTAACTTACCAAAAGTGACACTGTATTGTGTTTCTTGCAGTACACCTTCTTCCAGTGTCACTTTGTAAACAAGGCTATCCCCTTCATCCACTGAATTCTCAAGCATTGAGATAGATTCTACGGCGACCTCTTGAGGCAATGGATTCACTACAATTGAAACCGTCGCCTCAGCAAAGCCCCCTTTATCATCGGTAATAACGTAATCAAACGTAGTATTACCAACGAACGCATCATCTAGATCTATATAAACTACGCCATTCTCAATCCTAGCGCTGGCGTTATTGACTTCAGAGACATGGGTAATTCGAATATTGTCGCCATTCGGGTCAAAATCGTTACCCAATAGTTCAGTCAAAGGAATTTCAAGAACTTCTCCTTGATTGGCTGCGTATGCTCCGTCACCAGACGCTTTAAAGCCTGTTAGGAAATAGTCTGAAGAGTCACTGCCACGGGCAGGAATGTTGCTAAAATCTGTCGCTTCAAAAACAACGCTATCAAATGCTACGCCGCCGAGGTCTTGCTCGTCAAAATGATAAGAACCGTGGTTGCTACCATCATTGGCGACGAAAGTGCCACTCGCGACTGGGTTATCACCGAGATAGGCCACCCATTTACCTTGCTCATGGTTGCCACTTCCACCTTCATTTTTGAATAGATTTGATACTTCAAAGCTAAACTCTGTCGCAGGCTTATCTAGGTCTACTCTGAACTGCTCAGATTCACCATCTTCTCGGTTGTATTGAATTTGAGCACCTGGCCCTCCATTCTCGTCACCCGCAATCCCACGTTTGACACCGCTTTGAGTAATAGACTGATCTTGACCTTGATAGCTACCGCTAATACTCACGCCATCATGTGTCCAAGAATTAGAGTTAAAGGTACCAAGTGCGACCTCAAACGCAACAGGGTCATCTGTTGCAACCGGCGCTTGGTTTCCTTCGACTAGAGTCACCGTGTGCTCGTCGCTGTAATTTCCATCACTATCTACTGCTCGGTAATCGAAAGTGTCATTTGATGATGTTTCTAGATAACGCAGCTCCCAGTTACCCGGGCCTTCGGTGGTAACTATCAGCTCTTCAATTTTTCGACCTTCTGGAGCATCGATAGTCACAACATGGAACAAATCTGTATTGCCTGAGGTCTCTTTTGAGACTGGTACTTCGATGATTGAGCCATCATCAAGTTTTGCTTGCACTATCGCTGTTGTTTCAAACTCGTGGCCATCCTCAAACCAGCCACCGAGTCCATCTAACCCTACTTCTACAGACGTTGACGGGCGATGGGTAAAATCAATCGTAATTGTCTCACCTTGCTGAAGACCGCCATCATTTCCTACTGCAAGTCCATATCCAATATGCCCCGCATTTGGCTGACCAAAGTATTGTGTTAATGCCTGACCTGAAGAAGTAATTGTGATTGAATCGCCGTTGTCAAAAGTCAGAACCCTCTGACCAGCATTACCTTGAACAGATTCACCCCAATTTAAGAAATTAGATTGGCTAGCGCCGCCACCCATACCATCGGGCGCTTCTTTTACTCCCAGAACGAAGCCTGTCGATTCAGCATCATTTTCATAACGAATCAGGTTTGGGTCACTGAATATTGTTCCTTGCTGCAGCACTTCGCCTTCTGAATTAAAGCTCGTAAGATCATCAGCGTCGATCAACTGATCGCCGTAATACAGTTGACCCGACTCAGGAAGCTCTGTGATAACAACGCCAACAGGTGTGTTTGTTGCGTCATCTTCGTTATCAGAAATATGATCTTGTTCAGCATCCTCGCTATTAAACAAGATGCTTGCATTTCCATTTGCGTCGAGTGTTGCATCAAAATTTTCTGCTTCAGGTGGATTATCTTCGAAATCTAAAATCGTAGCACTTGCGGTGGTGTCTGTTGACGCGCTAACTGTTCCGTTCCCAGCACTGACGGACAGGCTAAAGCTCTCATCCCCTTCATAAGTATCATCTTGTTGAGTGATAACTTTGACGTTTACGGCGCTCGAACCTGGAGGAACAGAAATCTCTCCCGACGTAGGCACATCCAACCAAGTACCATTCGCAGTTTGATATTGGTACGAAGCCAGATCTTCTGTTGAAGTATCTCCCGCATTTAACGTGAGAACGAAAGAAACCGTCGATGTCGCAGTGTTTGACAAATGAACCGTGAAGTTAGCGGCATTACCTTCATTAACATCCCCACCTCCTGAGATGGAAACTTGAGGGCGGTCATCGTCACCGCCTTGACCACCATCCTGAATGGTCGCGTCACCGCTCACCGTACCTGTTTGACTGCTGCTAGCACCACTTAAAGTGAAGGTTTCATCCCCTTCATACACTGGCGCATTGTTGTCATCCGTGGTCTCAACCGACACAGTGTAAGAACTGTTGCCCGCAGGCACCTCAAAACTGAATTCACCATTGACCGCGTTGACCACCGTGCTTGTACCATCGGCAAAGTTGACCGTAATTTGGTTAGCGGTGTAGTCGTCACTTTCCGCTGTACCATTGGCCAGCGTCATGGTGACTGGCGTGCCCAGTTCACTTGGGTTACTGAGCGTGACATCAAAGACGACAGTACCGCCTTCGTCGACAGTTGGGCTGGAGATGCTGGTAATTTCGGGGCGGTCATCGTCATTGCCCTCACCACCATCTTGAATGGTCGCTTCACCACTCACTGTACCTGTTTGACTGCCGCTAGCGCCGCTTAAGGTGAACGTTTCATCGCCTTCATATACAGGCGCGTTATTGTCATCGGTGGTCTCAACCGACACAGTGTAAGAACTGTTGCCCGCTGGAACATTAAAACTGAATTCACCATTAACCGCGTTAACCACCGTGCTGGTGCCATCGGCAAAATTGACGGTGATTTGGTTGCTGGTGTAGTCGCCACTTTCCGCCGTACCATTCGCCAGTGCCATAGTGACAGGCGTTGCCAACTCACTTGAATTACTCAGCGTCACATCAAAGACGGCCGTACCGCCTTCATCGACGGTTGGGCTAGA
>NZ_JPQB01000024.1:0-5220 GCF_000740665.1 Vibrio sp. B183
CCGGAATTTGTTGACCACTACAATTCTGGCACAAACCAAAAACCATACTAAAGTTTAAATGGGACAAGTACTTAACTTAGTACATTTGACTACCTTTTAGTTAGTTTCGCGCCCTGCAAAGGGCGCTTTTTTCTCAACTTAAATACCACTCCTGACGAACCATCCCTTATTAGTATTTAAAATTAGTGACCAAGCCTTGTAAGTGGCTACTCATCTGAGAGAGCTCCTCGCTGGCTGCAGATGTTTGTGTCGCACCATCTGCGGTAATGCTCGCCATTTCACTAATCGAAATAATATGATGGTTAATCTCTTTTGAGACCGAGGCTTGATGATCGGCTGAACGTGCTATCTGCTCACTCATTTGCTTAATTTTTTCTACCGCATTTGCAATGGTTTTGAGGGCCTCACCTGACTGAGCGGCATACTTCACTGCTGATTGAGTTTGAGATAAGCTCTCGCTCATCACGGTAACGGCCTCTCTTGCTCCCGATTGCAGTTTCTCAATCATGGTATTAATTTCTTCTGTCGACTTCTGAGTGCGGCTTGCTAACGTGCGGACCTCATCAGCCACCACCGCAAAACCACGTCCTTGCTCACCCGCCCGGGCCGCTTCAATGGCCGCATTGAGCGCAAGAAGATTAGTTTGCTCAGCGATGCCCTTGATGACATCCAAAACGGTATTAATTTCGTTACTGTGTTGCTCAACGTCATTAATGGCCTTAGCGGACTCTTCCACTTGGCTAGACAGTTTATCAATTTCGTCCATTGTTTGAAGGACGACTCGGTCGCCTTCGTCAGTCTGGGCACTGGCTTCATTGGAAGCGTTAGATGCATCTGCAATATTGGTTGCGACATCTTGTACCGTGACCATCATTTCATTCATGGCAGTTGAGACTTGCTCTGTGAGATGGCGTTGCTCCTTAATCGTCTCTCCTGCTTTGTGGGTGATAGAAGACAATTCTTCCCCAGAAGACGCCACTCTATTTACTGTGTCAACCACACTGCCGATGAGCTCTCTCTGAGAAGCAATGCTGGTATTTAAACTGGAAGCCATCTGACCAATCTCATCTTCTGACTGGTAATACACTTGGTGAGTCAGGTCGCCTTTATCCAACTGCTCTAAAACATCTCGCATTGCATACACAGGGTGCGTGATACTGCGCACTAAATACCACCCTGCAAGACCTGCCAGCACCATACTTAGTACAATGATAGTGAGTGTGGAGCGCAGCATACTTTCGTAGGCCAACTGAGCATTACTATGTCGCTTAGCCGCACGTTTCACTTGGTAATCCGCTAATTGATTGACGGCTTCACGGGCCTGACGAAAAGCCGTTTGGGCGTCACCATAAAAAACCACCTCAGCCGCATTTAAATCTCCTTCTCGACTAAGAGGGATGATTTTTCGATTCAATAAATCAAAGTAAGTTGAAGCGTTTTTTTTGTACGTCTCCATAAACTCCATTTCAGTGCGGCTCAAACGGGATTCCCTGTAACTGGATTCATTCTTATTAAGGCGAGCCCTTTGCTCTTTTATTTTGTCTTCATGGATACTCTGTCGATCTGTTTCTCTCAAGTGGCGACCAGCTCTGTCTCTTATCCTGTAAAGAGAAGATTTCATGTCTTCCACGGTTTCTAACGGAACCAACTCTTGAGTGTAGAGATTATTGACTCGTTGATTGATAGCATCGGCTTCGTAAAGACCCAAAAGCCCAAGCGAGAGTAACATCACAACCATGATGGCCAAGACGCTATAAAGCTTAGTGGCGATGGCCCAATTTTTAAACGTTTTCATTAGAGCTACCTTTTTTAACATATTCAGACTATTCACCATGCTCGGTGATATCGAGATAAAAATACATGAATGCCATTTTCATCGTTAACTTTAAGTGTAGATACATCGCAGCAACCTACCAAAGAAACAGAGAGGGGGGCACTAAAGGAGCTGAGCTTTGACGTCCATTCACCTTTTCACAAGACAAAAAAAACGCTCTTTAGGGATAAGAGCGTGTATCGTTAAGCAGTTACAATATATGTGATAAAAATGCTAGGTGTCGTTAGGTTTAACGTTAGCTGAACAAAAATAACGAGAGTTCGTTGATTTTCCAAGATATTTTGTGAGCGAAGGTACTATTTTGTGAACTAGGTGAGAGGTTTGAACTGCATGATGAAAAATTGCGCCCCGAAGGGCGCGCCACTAACTAAAAAGGAGTCAAAAAAGTACGAAACTAACTTATTCCTTTTCAGTGTAGATGGAGATAGCCATGCTTGCCAGCCCACCTTCAAAAAAAAGCGCTCGGAAGCGAGCGCAAAGCCATATTATCTAAGTTGTATGAGTGATATGCGTAAAGCACGACATCAGAGTTAACTATAGCGGCTTTTTCTTGATTTGCCAGTCAATATTATGTGTTTATATTCGTCATGCTCAGTATAACCTCTGCGACTCTAGGAGAGTGCTTGAAGCTGCCACCTTTCACCTTTGGCTAAAGGAGGAGGTTTCGTCATTAAATGTCACCTGATACGAGGTCATTGCTCTAGTGGTGCCTGTCAATGTGTCTGAAACCATCACTGGCAACGTGGATATGTGCATCTGGGGAGCATATTGTTTGAAACAAGCCATATGGAAAGCCAACTGCTTACATTGAAAAAAGAGGATGCCGTCCAAAGGTGTAATCGTATCACCACTAAGTAAACATCGGCTCAAAGACGGAGAGGACAGCGCCCTGGTTTCCCCATCGACCACTCTCAGCGCCTTTGTTTGGTGACGACTGATAATATTATCTGGCAAAGCGGGAGTGAAGCGAGAATACACCATCCCCCGTTTTTCTTCATTAATGCACCGACGCCATGTCAAGAGTGTCATGGAAGTGGACAGAGCGTGAATCACCTGAGGAACTTGAGCAATCAATAAACGGTTTCTCAAATCTTCTGCAGTGAGGTAGTCCACCCAGTGAATGGCTCGCCTAGCTCTGGCAAGTTCATCCAACCCTTGTTTTTCTAGACCAATTAAAACGGATTGCCACTGCTGAGTGAGTGTGGCGGAAAGCGGGTCAGTCTGGACATTCATCGCTTCAATAACATAGTGAATATGCATGACGGCTTCCTCAGTTCAAGGCTATGCAGAGGCAGGCAGTGCCTCTACCTTGATATATAGTCTTTCATTTATTGAAAGAGTGTAGGATTATTTCATCCGCCAAAACGTAACGTGCTTTTAAAGCCGACCTACTGAGAACACAACTGATGGAACCCGCCCCCCCCTTTTTGTCCCCGTTATTTGAAAAGAAAAAGCGCCCTAAGGGCGCTCAAAATATTAGGCGACAGGTGTATGATTATCATCTTCATACTGCCTACAGCTTAGTCTATTTTTTAATGTCGTCCAATTTTTTCACCAAAAAATAAACCGTCGCTTTATTACTCGCGCGATTATTAACTTCAAAGTCTGGTTAGGCAGGTGTGAAAATCGGCACATATGGCGGAAGTTGACTAAAATACACCTTAGGCATCAACTTTCAAAGGGCTGCGTAATGAAATTTTTATGGAGTCTGCTAGCACTTTTATCCTTTAGTACCAACAGTCAGACGATTGTCATCGCATATTCAAATGATGCGTTCCCCCCTTATATTGTGGGGACTGGAACGGTACCGGATAAGGACAGGCCTGGGGTGACAATAGAAACTCTCACTCACATCGCGGAGCATTTAGGGCTTGAAGTGGTTTTTAAACGAGCACCTTGGTCGAGAGTGCTGAGCATGGCAAAGAATAATCGGGTCGACGCCGTCTTTCATGCCAGCTATAAAGCAGAGAGAGCGGTGTATTTGGCTTACCCTATGGTCGGTGAGCAACCAGATAAAGCGAAGTACCTCAAACGTCAACGATACTTTTTATACAGACGAAAAGGGACCCACGTCTACAACCATGAAGGGGACATCCATGACCTACAAGGCGCTATAGGTACCGTCACCCGCTATGCTGTGGTGGATAGTTTACGTTATCAAGGGCTTGATGTTCGAGAGGTCAGTGATGCGCGTAAAGGGCTTGAACTGCTCAGTAAAGGCCGCTTAGGTGGTTGGGTAGGACTAGAAAGTATTAATGATGAACTCCTTTCAACAACCCCTTTCTTCGGTAACGTTGAAAAAGTGGCCCTTCCTGTTCTAGACCAGTCATCGTATCTGGCTTTTACAAAGACATTTTATGAGAAAAATGAACCTCTGGCCCAATTATTCTGGGCACATGTCGAAGGCTTTACGGGAAGTCCCGAGTACCTCCATCTCATGAAAAAATATCGGGTGCAAGGTAAGTTAGAATGAGTATCAGGTATCTCTCATTAGTGTTAGTGTTTATTGTTGCCTGGGCAATGAGTCCCCACGTCACTGCGCAGAATGAAATACAATATGTGACAGAGGAGTACCCACCCTATAACTACTCAAGGAACGGAGAGTTAAAAGGGCTCTCTGTCGAGCTGCTGACGGAGATGCACCAGTTAGCTGGACTTCCTCTTCGGGTTTCTTCAATCAAAATTCTTCCTTGGCGCCGGGCTTACAAGACAGCCCAAAAAAAAGAGGGGCATGCTGTCTTTTCAACAACCCGAACCAACACCAGAGAAAATGACTTTCAATGGGTAGGTCCCATTATCGAAACGAAAGTGGTCATTCTCACAACAAACTCTACAGCTCCTATCAAAAATATATACTCGTTGTTTTCAAGTCAGATTGGGGTAGTCAGAAAGGATATTGGCGAAGAAAGTCTTATTAATGCAGGATTTCCCGTTGGCAATCTCGTGAGAACCGACGATGTCAGGGAGTTAGTTGATGCTTTGCATTCAAATCAACTTAATTATATTGCTTATGAAGAAAATGTGGCTCGTTGGTGGATAAGTCAAACACACCTTCCGCAAGAGGATTTCAAAGCTGTGTATACACTCGTTGAAGGCGAACTGTATTACTCGTATAACACAGCAATAGAGAGCCGAAGGTTGGAGCGATTGCAGCAGGCTTTGAATAGTTTAAAAATCAGCGGAGATGGATCGCCGACGATCTATCAACGTATCATTGACAAGTATTTTTGATGGCCGAAGTGACTTATTACTACCGAAACCATTGTGGCTTTAGACAAGCAGCTACGGATATCAAACTCACCGCTATCCGCTAAGAAATAGTATTTTAACATGCACAACTCTCCCTATAAGGCATTGTATATAGTGTAGTGGTCAACAAATTCCGG
>NZ_JPQB01000025.1:0-59016 GCF_000740665.1 Vibrio sp. B183
GAGCGTGACGCTGAGCAAGTAGTGAACATTGCTAAGGGTGGTTACATCCTGAAAGAATGCGCAGGCAAGCCAGAGCTTATCCTTATCGCAACCGGCTCTGAAGTTGAGCTAGCGGTTAACGCTGCGGCTGAACTAGCTGCTGAAGGCAAGCAAGTACGTGTTGTTTCAATGCCATCAACGGATGCATTCGACAAGCAAGATGCAGCTTACCGTGAAGCGGTTCTGCCATCTGACGTGACGGCACGTATCGCGGTAGAAGCAGGTATTGCTGATTTCTGGTACAAGTACGTTGGTTTCGACGGCCGTATCATCGGTATGACCACCTTCGGTGAATCTGCACCAGCTGGTGAACTATTCAAGATGTTCGGCTTCACAACTGAAAACGTTGTGAACACAGCGAAAGAGCTTTTAGCTTAATTGTTAATTGCTTTGAAAGCCGGGTCCTTGTGACTCGGCTTTTTTGTTTTTACCCGATACGATGAACTAGATGCGATTTATAAATCTATCAGGTAGTATTTGTGACACGAAAAAGATGTAGAGCGATGGAATCATGCTAAAAGTTGCGATCAACGGATTTGGACGTATTGGACGTAATGTTTTGCGGGCAGTATATGAAAGTGGCAAAAGCCAAGATATCAAGGTGGTAGCCGTTAATGAGCTGGCGCAGCCCGATGCGATGGCACACTTGCTTCAATACGATACTAGCCACGGTCGATTTGGTAAGAAGATTACTAACGATCAGGAGCATATTTACGTTCACCATGAGAGCGGAGAATTTGATTCCATCCGTATTCTTCATCTGGCAGAAATCGATCTTCTACCATGGCGAGATCTGGAAGTGGATCTGGTGTTGGACTGTACCGGTGTGTTTGGCTCTCAAGCTGATGGTCAAGAACACATCAAAGCGGGAGCGAAGAAAGTCCTGTTTTCTCACCCGGGCGCCAGCGATCTCGACAATACCATTATCTACGGCGTTAACCACGATACACTAACAGCAGATCACAATGTGGTATCCAATGGTTCGTGTACGACCAATTGTATCGTCCCTATTATCAAAGCTCTTGATGAAGCCTTTGGTATCGATTCAGGTACTATCACTACTATCCATTCTTCGATGAATGATCAGCAGGTCATCGACGCCTACCATTCTGATCTCAGACGTACTCGTGCAGCCAGCCAATCGATCATACCTGTAGACACTAAGTTGCATAAGGGAATTGAAAGAATCTTCCCGAAATTTTCTAACAAATTTGAAGCGATTTCAGTACGAGTGCCTACTGTAAACGTCACAGCCATGGATTTAAGCGTCACAATTAATACAAATGTGAAAGTTAATGACGTAAATCAAACCATTGTTAACGCTTCTCAGTGTACATTACAGGGCATTGTTGACTATACTGAAGCTCCGCTCGTTTCCATCGATTTTAATCATGATCCTCATAGTGCGATCGTCGATGGCACGCAAACCCGAGTTAGTAATGGCCATTTGGTTAAGATGTTGGTTTGGTGTGATAACGAATGGGGATTTGCGAATCGTATGTTAGATACGGCACTCGCAATGCAAGCCGCTCCCCGTCAAGTTTGACGCTGCAATGCCACTTTTTAGAGGAAATGCAGATTAGCGGTGATGGAGAAATGTTTATTTCTAGCCTTGAAATAAATAATGATAAACTCCATATCTAAATCAGTTTGAAGAATTATTGGGCTTGGCAGGGTCGCCGGGTCTTAAAAACTTTACTTTTTGAATATTTGAGAGGACACATCATGTCTGTAATCAAGATGACTGACCTGGATCTAGCAGGTAAACGTGTATTTATCCGTGCGGACCTAAACGTACCTGTAAAAGAAGGCAAAGTAACTTCTGATGCACGTATCCTAGCATCTCTACCAACTATCAAGCACTGCCTAGAAGCTGGTGCTAAAGTTATGGTTACTTCTCACCTAGGTCGTCCTACTGAAGGTGAATACGCAGAAGAGTTCTCTCTACAACCTGTTGTTAACTACCTAAACGACGCCCTAGATTGCGAAGTTAAACTAGCTAAAGATTACCTAGATGGCCTAGAGCTAAACACAGGTGAGCTAGTTGTTCTTGAAAACGTTCGGTTTAACAAAGGCGAGAAGAAGAATGAAGAAGAGCTATCTAAGAAATACGCTGCACTTTGTGACATCTTCGTAATGGATGCATTTGGTACGGCTCACCGTGCACAAGCATCTACTCACGGTGTTGGTATGAACGCGCCAGTAGCGTGTGCTGGCCCTCTACTAGCAGCTGAACTGGAAGCACTAGGTAAAGCAATGGACAACCCAGAGCGTCCACTAGTTGCTATCGTTGGTGGTTCTAAAGTTTCTACTAAGCTAACGGTTCTAGAGTCTCTATCTAAAGTTGCTGACCAACTTGTTGTTGGTGGTGGTATCGCGAACACATTTATCGCTGCAGATGGCCACAACGTAGGTAAGTCTCTATACGAAGCAGACCTAGTTGAAACGGCTCAAAAGCTAATGAAAGAGTGCTCTATCCCAGTTGCGACTGACGTTGCATGTGCCAAAGCATTCGATGAAAACGCAGAAGCTGAAATCAAGCACGTTTCAGAAGTGGCTGACGATGACATGATCTTCGACCTTGGTCCAGAATCAACAGCGGCTCTAGCTGAAATCATCGGCAACGCGAAAACTATCCTATGGAACGGTCCTGTAGGTGTATTTGAGTTCAAGAACTTCGAAGCGGGTACAAAAGGTATCTCTGAAGCAATCGCTCAGTCTGCAGGTTTCTCTGTAGCAGGTGGCGGTGACACGCTAGCAGCTATCGATAAGTTTGGTATTAAAGCTGACGTATCTTACATCTCTACTGGTGGCGGTGCATTCCTTGAATTCGTGGAAGGTAAAGTACTACCAGCAGTTGCGATGCTTGAAGAGCGCGCTAAGTAATTAAACGAAAGCGGGGAATGATTCTCCCGCTTTGTTGTTTGCTGCAAGTCACATTGTTCTTTGCTAGAATGACGCACGTTGTGAGCAAACGTTTGCAAGAATTTAAACTTAACAAGTTTTATTTTTAAAACGACAGATAAATAGGATTACATCCATGTCTAAGATCTTCGATTTCGTAAAACCAGGTGTTATCTCTGGTGATGACGTACAGAAAGTTTTTGAAGTAGCAAAAGAGAACAACTTTGCTCTTCCGGCAGTAAACGTTGTAGGTACTGACTCAGTAAACGCAGTACTTGAAGCAGCAGCTAAAGTGAAAGCTCCAGTTGTTGTTCAGTTCTCTAACGGTGGCGCAGCTTTCTTCGCTGGTAAAGGCATTAAACTTGAAGGTCAAGGTGCACAAATCCTTGGCGCTGTAGCAGGTGCTAAATACGTTCACGCAGTTGCTGAATCTTACGGTGTTCCAGTAATCCTACACACTGACCACGCAGCTAAGAAACTACTACCATGGATCGACGGTCTTCTAGACGCTGGTGAAGAGTTCTTCGCACAAACTGGTAAGCCACTATTCTCTTCTCACATGATCGACCTTTCAGAAGAGTCTCTAGAAGAAAACATCGAAATCTGTGCTAAGTACCTTGAGCGCATGGCTAAGATGGACATGACTCTAGAAATCGAACTAGGTTGTACTGGTGGTGAAGAAGACGGCGTTGATAACTCTGACATGGACGCTTCTGAGCTTTACACTTCACCTGAAGATGTTGCTTACGCATACGAGAAACTAAACGCTGTTTCACATCGTTTCACTATCGCAGCTTCTTTCGGTAACGTACACGGTGTATACAAGCCAGGTAACGTAGTTCTAACTCCAACAATCCTACGTGATTCTCAAGCATACTGTGCTGAGAAGTTCGGTATCGCTCCTAACGCTCTAAACTTCGTATTCCACGGTGGTTCAGGTTCTACTGAAGCTGAAATCCAAGAGTCTATCGGCTACGGTGTTATCAAGATGAACATCGATACTGATACTCAGTGGGCAACTTGGGATGGTATCCGTAAGTATGAAGCTGAGAACCATGATTACCTACAAGGTCAAATCGGTAACCCAACTGGTGAAGATGCGCCAAACAAGAAGTACTACGACCCACGTGTATGGCTACGTGCAGGTCAGTCTTCAATGGTAACTCGCCTAGAGAAAGCGTTCGCTGACCTAAACGCAGTAGACGTTCTATAATTCTCCGGAATTCAGTACTCTGTTAAGTTTGCAAAACCCGCTCAATAAGCGGGTTTTTTTGTGCCTGGTGTATTTGTTTTATGAATGGGCTATTCCTCACCTAAAAGGGTGGCGAAAATGAAAACCATTGCGTAATCTGTAACGAGCCGATATCAGTTTTTTCTGATAACTCTTTGTTTTTGTGTTCTTTGCATAAACGTCACTTTATGAATCGTCAAAATTGATATATCGTGCCAAAAATCTGACATAGTTTCAGGTTATCTATGGAGACGACATCGTCTATCAATCATAAAAAAGTCGTGTGATTTATAGGATCGCCACACATTTTAGAGGGTATACATTATGGCAGGAGAGTCGGTGGAGATTGAAACTCCATTAGTGGATGGCCTAGCGCAGGCTGAATCGTGGATTACCAATAATTCTGATTTGTTGATCCAGTATGGTGTGAATGTCCTTTCAGCCATTCTAATTCTATTCATCGGTAACATCTTCGTTAAGATGGTGGCGAACAGTGTTGCCAAGATGCTGAAAAAGAAAAATATGGATAAAGCGGTTATTGAGTTTATCCATGGTTTAGTACGCTACTTATTGTTTGTGATTGTACTGATTGCGGCATTGAGCCGGATTGGGGTGCAAACCGCGTCTGTTGTGGCTGTTATCGGTGCGGCAGGCTTAGCGGTTGGTTTAGCGTTGCAAGGGTCACTGTCAAACTTTGCAGCGGGCGTGCTGATTGTTGCTTTCCGTCCGTTTAAATCTGGCGATTACGTCGAAATTGGTGGCGTAGCAGGCAGTGTGGAGTCTATCCAAATCTTCCAAACGGTTCTGACGACTCCGGATAACAAGATGGTTGTCGTGCCAAATGGTAGCGTTATCGGCGGCCCTATCACGAATTATTCTCGTCATGAAACTCGTCGCATCGATTTGATGATTGGTGTGTCTTACAGTGCGGATCTGCAGAAAACCAAAGCGCTTTTAACCAAGATCTGTGAATCTGATGAGCGTATCCTTAAAGATCCAGCTGTTCAGGTCGGCGTGCATACGCTGGCAGATTCTTCAGTTAATTTTGTAGTTCGCCCGTGGGTTAAGACATCTGATTACTGGGGAGTGTACTTCGATCTAATGCAAGCGATTAAAGAAGGCTTAGATAATGAAGGCATTGAAATTCCGTTCCCGCAAATGGATGTTCACCTCAACAAGGTTGAATCCTGATCGGAAAAGCGAGGCCTAGCCTCGCTTTTTTACATCTCAATTACCGAGTTGGGAATAGCTTGCAATAGTTTGGGCAAGGAAGAGCCTGCAATGCCTATGGTCAGTTCAGGGTGACCGGGTGTGTAGAGGATTTCCGAATGCTGGTATAAGGTACTATCCACGACAATCTCAATATGTTCAGGTATACCGAAAGGACAAACAGCGCCTGGAACACAGCCTAATAGCGCTATCATTTCTTCATCGCTGCAAATGGAAGGTCGTTTCCCCAGCACTTGCTTCATGGCCTTACTATCAAGGCGTGCATCTTTGTGGGTCAGATACAGCGCATGCCCACCCCCTTTCAATTTCAGAAACAGACTCTTGCTATGGGTACCTGTCCAACCAAGTTGTTCAGCGACACGCACATCAGTGGCGAAATCGAGAATGGGCTCATGGCGCCATTCTTCAAAACTCACTTCAAGCTGTTGAAGAAGGTCTAGGTTGTACTGATAGATTTGCTCTAGTTGTTCCATGTAATTATCCGTGTTTATTTACCAGTTCGCTTATTAGCATCAAGGCAATCGTGAACATCATTATAGCGACCGCAATATCAATCCCTTGTTTTACTCTTGGTCTTGATAAGGTTGGACCAAGCTTCGCAGCACCGATCGACAAGGTGTAGAACCAAACAAAAGAGGCCATGATCGTACCTAATGCAAACGAAATTCGATCTTGTCCTTCAAACTGTCCGCCAATGGAGCCGAGGATCACCACAGTATCAAGGTAGAGGTGAGGGTTAAGCACGGTAACTGCCAGAGCCCCGAGAATCACAGCTCGACGACCACGTTCTACGACTTGACGCTTGGACTCAGACGCCTTATTCGTTTGCACGGCGCTTTTGAGTGACAGTAAGCCATAGAAGGTCAGAAAGGCAATACCGCCTAAAGTGACAACCGTGAGCAGGGTTTCATTTTGTGACAAGACTGCACCACCACCAAATATGCCTAGCGAGATAAAAATGACATCGAGAACGCTACAGATGGTGGCGGTCGTCAAGTGATGGTTTCTCTTAATACCTTGGTTGAGAACATAGGCATTTTGCGCCCCAATCGGAATAATCATGCTGGCACCCAGCCCAAAGCCCTGTAATAACACCCATAGATTCACGTTTTTCTCTCCAGTGAATTGCGAATATGAGCGTTGAGAATAGAGTCAGTATCTTGATAAGTATAATTAATGATTTTAATCTATTATCAGTTTTGCTTATTTTGGTGGCGCTATGCGTGGGTTGGATTACAAATGGATAGAGGCTTTGGAGTCAGTCGTGACTCAAGGCAGCTTTGAACGTGCAGCTGAGGCGCTCTACATCTCGCAGTCTGCGGTTTCGCAACGTATAAAGCAGTTGGAAAAGTTTCTCGCTCAGCCCGTGCTTGTTCGCGAGCAACCACCTAGAGCGACCATGGTGGGTAAAAAGCTGCTGGGCCTTTACCACAGGGTGCAATTACTAGAAAGTGAGCTGGTGCCTGAATTAACCAATAGTGATTCAGAGCGCCCGCTGGCGATTTCTATCGCCACCAATGCCGATAGCTTGGCGACTTGGCTGTTGCCCTCCTTACAGCAGGTACTGACAACACGGAACATTGAGCTGAGACTGGCGGTACTGAATGAAGTCAGGGCAATAGAGAAGCTCAAAAGTGGCGAGGTGACCGGTGCGATTAGCCTAGAATCTCGGCCTATTCCCGGCTGTCAGGCGGACTATTTAGGAAGAGTTGACTATGTTTGCGTGGCAAACCTGCAATTCGTCGAGCGTTATTTCCCCAATGGCGTGAACTATGAATCTCTACTTCAGGCCCCAGCAGTGGCGTACGATCAGCATGACGATCAACATCAGCTGTTTTTAAAAGAGCATTTTAATATCTTGCCAGATAATGTCCGGACTCACCGCGTCGCCAGTTCTGAAGCGTTTGTCAAAATGGCTCTAGCAGGAGTCGCGTATTGTTTGATCCCAAGCTTTCAGATTCAAAAAGAGTTAGCGCAAGGGAGTTTAGTCGACATCTTGCCCGGGTTCTTGAGCTCATACCGCATCTATTGGCATCACTGGCAACTCGAATCGGGCGTATTGGAAGAAGTGACTCAATCCATTGTTAATTATGCGAGAAATGTGCTGTCGAGCTAGCACTTGGTTAAAGTTCTGTCAGAACATCGAACTAGACTCCTCATGCAGCATCTAAACGCTATGATGTATGTGATTAGTTAAATAAGGTGAACAATAATGAAGATAGTTTCTAGCCTGGCAATTGCCGTTTCAGGCCTGGTCAGTATTGGTGCATACGCTGATACGCCTAGCTTCCCACACCTAGCTACGACCGGATATGGTGAAGTTGTCGCAAAGCCTGATATGGCGAAGTTTACGGTTCGTGTAGTCGAAACCACCATGACGGCAGAACAAGCCAAGCAGACAGTCGACAAAGTAGTGACAGACTTTCTGACTGAACTGAAAGAGCAGGGAATGAGTGCTGACAACATCACTAGTTCCAATCTTTATATCTCTCCTCAATACCATTACCCGAAAAATGGTAAACCTGAGCTAGTGGGTTACCGTGCTTCTCGCACCGTTAATGTTACTGTCGATGAATTGGCGAACTTGAATCAGTATCTGGATATTGCACTGAATTCGGGCATCAACCAGGTCGAAAACATTCAGCTTAAAGTGAAAGATCAGGCTAAATATCAGGAGCAAGCACGCCAAGCTGCCATCAAGGATGCCAATAGTAAAGCAGAGTCACTAGCCTCTGGTTTTGGTAAAGACATCAATGGTGTCTGGAGAATTGATTACAATATGCCGAGCAGCCAACCGGTACTGATGCGTTCAATGGCGATGGATGCAAAAACGGAATCCAACACCTATCAGGACTCGACAATCGTGATACGTGATCGAGTTGACGTCATTTACCAGTTAGATTAACCATAAAGAGCGCCTTTTTTAGTTGTAACTAAGGCGTTTTTATAAAATTATCAATTGCCCCTAGGGTTATTCTTAACCACTTTTTTATTCGGTGATATACTGCCCCGCCTTCGATTTGGGAGCCGTGGCAGTGAGACAACGAAAAAACATCTTTTGGCACTTGTGTATTACCACAGTGGTGTTGGTGTCGATCGCGTTTGCTTACTATGCTCAGCAGTACCAGAACCTTGAAGAAGAAACGGTAGAGTCAACGGCCAAGCAGGCCATGCATCAACTCGCTTACAGTGAACGTGAATACCAGAGTGTTCGTAGCCAGCTTGTTTCTATCATCGAATTACTTTCCCACAGCCGAAGCCTTTACGATTATATTCTTTCTCCCAGCGCTGAAAATCGTGAGGTTGTTGAGGAAGTGTGGTCTTCAATGGCCATCAATCAGAAATGGTATAGCCAGATTCGCTTTATTGATAACGCGGGTAAAGAACAGTTGCGTCTCAACTATCTGCTGAGTGGTAATCGTGTTCAGATGGCAGAACAATTGCAGGATAAATCTCATCGCGGCTATTTCCGCTACGCCAAACTGCTTCGAGATGAACAAATCGGTGCGTGGGGTATAGATCTTGAAATGGAAAACGGTGAGCTGGTATTTCCATATAAACCTGCACTGCGCTTAATTACTCCCGTTGAAGTACAAGGCCAGCGTGCCGGTTATTTAATACTCAATATTGATATTTGGTATCTGACCTCCTGTCTTAATTATTCCCCCGACAAATCATTTCGCCCAGAATTGGTTGGTGAAACGGGCTTTTACATGATCAGTGATGATCCGAGTAAATTGTTTGGCCACCTGCTAGCGAGCCGCAGCCAACATAACCTAGCGCGCTACTACCCAGAAACTTGGCAGATCATGCAAGATCAGAAGTCGGGCTACCATTTAGAAAAAGATCATCTGATTGTGTTCAATCAGATCTATATGGAAGGTCGGCAAAAGCTCTATTTGGTTATCGATCTTAGTCAGGAAGAACTGAAAGTACGTTCTGAGCGAGATTATCAAATACTACTTAAAGAAGCTTCAATCGTCTTACTGATGGTACTAGCTTTCACCGTTCCAGCGACTAGCGGGGTTGTGTACTACCGCAAGCGAAGTTTAGAGAGTCAACTTGCAAGAGCAGCGTTAAGCGGTATGTCCGCGGTGGTTATTTCGGATAAAAAGCATCAAGCAGTTTTAGTAAATGATGAGTTTGAGAGACTCACTGGTTATCGCCAGAAAGACATTGCATCTCAGAACATGATCAAAGCATTGGTGGGCGAAGAACAGTTTGCGACGACCTTACAACTGTTTGAGGCTCTGTCGTCCAATCAGATCTGGGAAGGTGAGATAACCATCCATAATCAGAAAACTCACACTAAGGTCACCGCGATTATGCGTGTGCAATGCGTGTTGGCTAAGGGGCGGAAAGTCAGTTATTACATCACGTCGCTGGTGGATATCTCTGAACGTAAAGAGCTGGAAGAGCGACTGAGAATTTTAAGTGAAAAAGATGAGCTGACGCAGTTGTGGAACCGACGCAAGTTTGAACTGGAACTGCGCTACAGTGCTAAATTGAGTGGGCGTTATCCTGAGAGGCATGACACTTGCCTTGCGCTGCTTGATATTGATTTCTTCAAGCGGGTAAATGATGAACTGGGTCATGATGAAGGTGACAGAGTTATTAGTCGAGTAGGTGCCATTATTACTGAGGCGTTGCGCGAGACAGATTTTATCGCCCGTATTGGTGGTGAGGAGTTTGCGATTATTATGCCGCACACCAGTATTGAAGAAGCAGAACAAGCGCTAAATCGGGTGCGAATCGCGGTTGAAATGGCAGCGGATGTTCCTATTACGGTGAGTGTGGGCTTGACCGATTTAACTTCGAATAGCACGCGTTGCTACAAGTGTGCAGACATTGCCTTGTACGAGTCGAAAACGTTGGGACGCAACCGAGTCTCGGTTTGTCAGAGTTGTGATGAAATTGCCTAAAAAAATCGAGCCTAAGCTCGATTTTTTTATGTATCTATTTATGCGGCCTGCTCAATGGTGATTTGGATTTGTTCCATCGAGCGATGCAGATGACGATCAAACTCTTCGGCTGCTTCGTCGGTGTCTTTCGCCAGGACCAGCTTCATGATCTTCTCATATTCATCAATTTCAAATTGGCGTGGGTCTAAGCCGTTGTGTCTTGCAAAATAGCGATAGCGTTTGATTTGATTGATCAAATCAGTGAAGAATTCAAACATATTCCTAGAGTTAGAACCTTCTAATAGTGCGATGTGGAATTGGTGCTGGCGCTCTTCCCACTCTTTCCAGTCAAAATTGTCGTTAGTCAGGTTGATACGTGACAGTTTGTGGAATGAGGTGAGTACTTCCAACTCCCAATCTTCGCCGCCAGATTTGATCGACTTTTTTAGTAGTACGGCTGCAACAGTACGTAAGCTCTCATAGAGATCTTCCAGTTCTTCGACGCATACTGGGGATACCCAACAGCCTTTTTGTGGTTCTAAACTGACATACTTCGTCCATGAGAGTTGCACTAGTGCTTCTCTGATTGGTGAGGCCCCTACGTGGTATCGGCTTTTTAGATCTGCAACTACTAGCTTTTGACTCGGTTTGAGCTCTCCGCTTAAGATGTCTTGGTAGATCATTTTCGAGACTTTGTCAGTCAACGTTGGGCTAGACACTATCCTTTCCTCATATGCATAAATACAGCGTTATATAAAACGGGCGTGAATTTAATGGTACGCAATACTTTGGTTGATAATACAGCGTACCAAATAGTGAGACAAGAGGAAGGGATAAAAAAAGAGGGCTGAAGCCCTCTTTAAAAAGTGAATATTTATTCGGTTCTTATAGAACGTGAACAGAAGCTGTGTTTGTTGTACCAGAAGCGACTAGAGCGCCAGATACCATAACAACGATGTCACCTTTGTTGCCTAGACCAGATTCAAGTGCTAGCTCTTTACCTAGTACGTAGAATGCGTCAGTGCTGTCGATTGAATCAACCAACACAGGGCGAACACCTTTTGTTAGCACAAGCTGAGCTGCTGTTTTTGCATTGTTAGTCAGTGCAAGGATGTTTGCTGTTGGGAAGTACTTACGTACTGAACGAGCTGATTTACCACCTTCAGTTGCAACAACGATCAGTGGAGCCGCTAGTTTTTCAGCTGTGTCTACAGCACCTTTACATACTGCTTCTGTGATACGTAGACGAGGGCTGTCTAGGCGAGAACCTAGTTCAGCTTTTAGTGCTGCATCTGTGCGGTTTGCGATTTGAGCCATGATAGTTACCGCTTCAACTGGGTACTTACCTTTAGCTGTTTCACCAGAAAGCATTACAGCATCAGTACCGTCCATCACTGCGTTCGCAACGTCACCAGCTTCTGCACGAGTAGGACGTGGGTTGTTGATCATAGAATCAAGCATTTGAGTTGCTGTGATAACCATCTTACGTGCACGGTTACATTTCTCGATCATCATCTTCTGAGCGAAGATAACTTCTTCCGCTGGGATTTCAACACCTAGGTCACCACGAGCAACCATGATACCGTCAGACAGCTCTAGGATCTCATCGAAGTTATCAACACCTTCTTGGTTTTCGATCTTAGAGATGATGTGGATGTTTTCACCGCCGTTAGCCGCAAGTACTTCGCGAATTTCTTTCACGTCAGATGCTTTACGGATGAAAGAGGCTGCAACGAAGTCAACGCCTTGCTCACAACCAAACTTAAGGTCGTTCTTATCTTTTTCGGATAGAGCAGGTAGGTTTACTGAAACGCCAGGTAGGTTAACACCTTTGTTTTCGCCTAGTGCGCCGTTGTTCAGTACCTTACATTTCACTTCAGTTTCTGAAGTAGCAAGTACTTCCATTTCGATCAGACCGTCGTCCACTAGGATAGTGTTACCAACGTTAAGGTCTGCTGCGAAACCTGCGTAAGTTACCGCTACTTTGTCTTTGTCGCCCACAACTGAAGTGTCAGTTGTGAAAGTGAACTCCTGACCAGCAACCAGATCAACATCGTCGCCATTTTCTAGCTTGATAGTACGGATCTCTGGACCTTTAGTATCTAAAAGGATAGCCAGTTGCTTACCAGACTCTTCCATTACTTTACGGAAGTTCGCAATACGAGTGCCGTGCTCTTGGTAGTCACCGTGAGAGAAGTTTAGGCGCATTACGTTCATGCCTGCATTTACGAGTTCAGTTAGCTTCTCTACAGATTCAGTTTTAGGGCCAATCGTACATACGATTTTGGTCTTTTTCATGGAAGATATTCTCCGGTCAATAATAGTTACAATCTGAAAGTCATTTATCTCGCTGAAGTCGAGGGTTCCCGCCTGGCATTTCGTGCCTTCTATATACAAGAGAACATCAATGTTGTCGTCGACTTCAGAACTGAAAGTCTTTCAACAAGTTTAGTCATTTTATGACCAAACTGTCTGGATAATACTCAGCATTTCTGTGACTAACCTAGGATATATGCGGTTAGTTGCAAAAAAATAACGGTCAATTCTGTAATTTTTTTTCTTTTCGGTGGCGAATTCTACCACTGATTCACGCCAATATCACTGTTTAAGAATTGTCTTAGGACAAGGTTTTGCCGCTATTTTTTATTTTTTGGTTCGAAATAAATGGACTTTAAAGTTTCGGTTTGACTATAATTTCTTTCACAACGAAACTTATTGAATGAAATTAAGATGTCGAAACGAAACACGCAACTAAGAAGACACGCAATTTCTAATTTGGTAAATGAAAAAGGTGAGGTCAGTGTTGAGGCTTTGTCTCTCCAATTTGAGACTTCTGAAGTCACAATTCGAAAGGATCTCGCCTCTTTGGAGAAAAATGGCCAATTATTGCGTCGCTATGGTGGTGCTATCGCATTACCAAAAGAAGTCGTCAGCGATGAATTGAGCGAAAATGTTTCGATTCGTAAGAATGAACTCGCCCAAGCGGCCGCCAAGCTGATCCGCGAGCACAATCGCATTGTGATCGACAGTGGCAGCACAACCGCTTCATTGATCAAGCAACTGGATGGTATGCGTGGTTTGGTTGTGATGACCAACTCACTCAATGTGGCGAACGCGCTTAATGAGCTTGAAAGTGAGCCTACGTTATTGATGACGGGCGGGACTTGGGATGCTCATTCTGAGTCTTTTCAAGGACAAGTGGCTGAGTCGGTACTACGCTCATATGACTTTGACCAGCTATTTATTGGTGCTGATGGCGTTGACTTAGAGCGAGGTACGACAACATTTAATGAATTGGTCGGCCTAAGTAAAGTGATGGCTGAAGTGTCACGTGAAGTCATTGTGATGGTCGAATCTGAAAAAATTGGTCGTAAGATTCCAAATCTCGAACTGGCTTGGAGTTCCATCGATATCTTAATTACTAACAAAGACTTGAATCCTGAGCTCAAACAGCAAATTGAATCTCATGATGTGAAAGTTATTTGCGTATAAAGCTATTTAAAACAATGTAATCAATTTAATCCCGTCAATTTGGCTTTTTTGCTTGCTGTCTAGATTGCGTACCTCGGATGAGGAAGGGATACCAAAACGGAGATACAAATATGTGTGGAATCGTCGGTGCAGTAGCACAACGAGATGTGGCTGAAATTCTGGTGGAAGGCTTACGCCGCCTTGAATACCGTGGTTATGACTCTGCAGGTGTTGCTGTAGTTGATGGTGATTCTAATCTGACTCGCCTTCGTCGTCTGGGTAAAGTTCAGGAACTGGCGGACGCTGTGGACGCAGCAGAAGTGGTCGGTGGGACAGGTATCGCACACACGCGTTGGGCAACCCACGGTGAGCCTTCAGAGGCTAACGCGCACCCGCACATGTCAGGTGATATTGCTGTTGTGCATAATGGCATCATTGAAAATCACGAAGAGCTGCGTGAGCTGCTAAAGTCTCGTGGCTATGTATTTGACTCCCAAACGGACACTGAAGTCATTGCTCATATGGTTGAGTGGGAGCTACGCACTGCTGACTCATTACTTGAGGCGGTTCAGAAAACAGCCAAGCAACTTGAAGGCGCTTACGGTACAGTTGCTGTTGATCGCAAAGATCCTTCACGCATTGTTGTTGCTCGCTCTGGAAGCCCGATCGTTATTGGTTTCGGTGTCGGTGAAAACTTCCTCGCTTCAGATCAGCTTGCATTGCTAAATGTGACCCGTCGCTTTATGTACCTGGAAGAAGGCGATGTGGCTGAAATTACTCGTCGTGAAGTGAACGTGTTTGATCTTTCTGGTGAACGTGTTGAGCGTGAAATCATTGAGTCAAATGCAGAGCACGATGCGGGTGATAAAGGTAAGTACCGTCACTTCATGCAAAAAGAAATCTACGAACAACCAACGGCTTTAATTAACACAATGGAAGGACGCCTAACATCGGATTCAGTCGTCACCGAAGCTATTGGTGTTAATGCGGCAGAAATCTTGAGTAAAGTAGAGCATGTACAGATCGTCGCCTGCGGCACGTCCTATAATGCGGGAATGACTGCGCGCTACTGGTTTGAAGATATTGCAGGCGTGAGTTGTGATGTGGAAATTGCGTCTGAGTTCCGATACCGCAAATTTGTGACTCGTCCAAATAGCCTGCTGATCACTTTATCTCAATCAGGTGAAACGGCTGATACTTTGGCAGCGCTTCGCCTTGCTAAAGAGAAAGGCTACATGGCGGCAATGACGATTTGTAACGTTGCAGGCTCTTCGTTAGTTCGTGAGTCTGATTTTGCTTTCATGACACGTGCTGGCGTCGAAATCGGCGTTGCATCAACTAAAGCCTTCACAACTCAGCTTTCAGCACTGCTAATGCTAGTGACGGCACTTGGTAAGCAGCAAAACCGTGTAAGCAAAGAGAAAGAAAAAGAGATCGTTGAAGCACTGCATACATTGCCAAAACAGATCAACTCTGCACTATCGTTTGAGAAAGATATTGAAGCCCTAGCGGAAGATTTTGCTGATAAACACCACACCTTGTTCCTTGGCCGCGGTGAATTTTACCCGATTGCTATGGAAGCTTCGTTGAAGCTGAAAGAGATATCTTACATTCACGCAGAAGCTTATGCTGCGGGTGAATTGAAGCATGGTCCTCTTGCGCTGATTGATGCTGATATGCCAGTGGTTGTCGTCGCACCGAGTAATGAACTGCTTGAAAAACTTAAGTCGAACATTGAAGAAGTGCGTGCGCGTGGTGGCTTGCTGTATGTCTTCGCTGATGCAGAGGCGGGCTTTGAAGCTGATGAAACCATGAAGATCATCACGATGCCTCACGTAAGTGATATCACTGCACCTATCTACTATACGATTCCGATGCAGCTACTGTCTTACTATGTTGCACTCATCAAAGGTACGGACGTAGATCAGCCACGTAACTTAGCCAAAGCGGTAACGGTAGAGTAACTTCAGTTAGACAAATGAAAACCGGGGCATTGCCTCGGTTTTTTAGTTTTAATCTGTTTACATGTTATCCAGCAATGGAATCACTTCGTCCAGTTGATTTAAGACGGTTATCTTGCTTTTCAACTCACGAAGAGGTGGCAGAAGATCAGGAATCATCACCGCGTGGCACTCTGCTGCTAAGGCAGCTTTGATTCCGTTGTTCGAATCTTCCAATACTAGGCATTGTTTTGCATCAACCTCTAGCTGGCGATAAGCCATCTTATAACAGTCGGGATTAGGTTTGCCGAGCGTGACATCTTCAGCGCTAATAATGAGATCAAATTGCGCTAAATAGTTACTTGTCCGAAAGTTATGTTCGACATCTGAACGTTGCGAAGAGGTAACGATAGCCGTGAGTAGACCGCGTTGTTTTATAGCAGTAAGGAGTGCTTCAAAGCCTGGTTTGAGAGGAATACCGTGAGATCTCAGGTTATGGTAGTGCTGGTCTCGAATACTTCGATAGCGATGTATATCTATAGCGCTTTGAAAGTAGTCTACAAGCTGTTGTTCGCATTCCGGATCTTGTACACCAATAAACTGCTGATAAAAGTCATCAGGTATTGATAGCCCTTGCTCCAGAGCCGCGAATTGCCAGCTTTGTTTATAAATAGACTCACTGTCAAAAATAAGGCCATCCATATCGAAGAGTACAGCTTTGAGCATATGAGATTCTTTCTATAGTGTGGGTCTCACGGAATGATTAGAATGGGCTCTCTTTACCTAGTTCATTGCATATTTCAACGATTGCGAGAGAGAGCCCAGACTTGATTATTTGTTGCTGGCGTTTCAGTTGTAATTGATAAAACTCGAGATCGATATCATCATCCGGTTCCATGACTTCCATATGTACCATGCCCATTTTTTTGACCAGATTAAGCTTCTTTATAGGGTCTAAGATATTGGGGTCGGTAAACTCATAATCGGTCACATCGCTGTTTAAGATGTTTTTGATTTTGATGATATCTTCGATGTCGTGATAAACATCGTTGGGTAGTACCCCTAAACCAAACAAGAGTTTAAGACGCACTGATAAGTCACCCAGTGGGCCTGAATCATGAAGCAGTGGACCGACAACAGATTGAACCGCAAAGTTATCTTTCTGGAAAATGCGCTGCATCAACGCATCAATCGAGTCATTAAACACATCAACAGCAGCAATAAAAAAGCCGCGAACCGAAGGTGCGTTGTTTAATCGCTCTATAATGTCGGTTTCATTTATTTTGTCTGCCATATACTGAACTAAATATCGTTTAATAAGGGGAGGATAGCTCCCCTACATGTTGTTATAAGGTGTTGAAAATCGACTCAATTTGAGCAACTTCTTCACTGTCTTCACTCAAGCCTGTGTAGCAAGCGAGGGTTTTACTCACACCATTCTCTATTAGTGAGTTTTGTAGCTCGATAGCCTGAGGGTCTTCACTACAGCGGTATTTTAATGCGGCTGCAATTCCTTTTAAAAGTGTTCTGTTTTCAGTGCCATACTCGATTGTACCGAGTAATGGTTTGATTAATCTATCGTTTACTCCCAATTTGCGAATGGGTTGGCGACCAACACGATCGACTTCATCAACAAGATAAGGGTTAGCAAATCGACTGAGAATTTTATCTATGTATGCCGCGTGCAATTGGCGGTCAAAACCATAACGTTGAATCAGAACTTCTCCACTTTCTTCCATTGCTTGTCTTACATCGGTTTGTATCTCAGGATCTTCTATCGCCTGACGAATCGTTTGATGACCTTTTAAACAGCCCAGATAGGCGGTGATGCAGTGCCCCGTGTTTAGGGTGAACAGCTTACGTTCTACAAAAGCCATTAAATTATCGGTCTTCTCCATCCCATTAATGTCTGGGATTTCACCTTTGAACTGTTGTTGGTCCACAATCCATTCGCTGAAGCTCTCTACCGTGACTTCCAGTGGGTCATCATTCGCGGCTTCTGCTGGTGGGACAATACGATCAACTGCCGAATCTACAAAACCTACAAGTAGGTCGGCTTTAGGATGCAATGAACTCTCTAGATGCTTGTACACTTCACCTTTCAAGTGAGTGGTGCCACGAACCATATTTTCACAAGCAATAATGTTGAGAGGTGCGTTGTTTCCTGCCGAAAATCTTTTGGCAATACCTGTAGCTATTGTCTTCGCGATAATGTCGAGAACATTTGGACCAACTGCTGTGGTGACCAAATCTGTTTTCACAATTCGGTCAATCACATCTTCGCTAGCGGAGTTTACAGCGGTGACGTGGCTAACTGTATCAATCTGACATTGAGTACCAACGACTTTAACTTTGTATTCCTGCTTGTGGCTAAGTTGATCGACAAGTGGGGCATCAACGTCTGCGAATGTGACGTTTACTTCTGCGTCCGCTAAGAGTTTTCCGATGAATCCTCTGCCAATATTACCTGCGCCAAAATGAACAGCATTCTTCATAATTTACCTACCAATTTCAATTGAATAAAACTAACGACTCTAGGGTGAGGTCAACCGTATAGGGGGCAGTTGACCTCGTTTGCTCTCAGGAGCAAAGTTGTTAAAGAGGTGATTAAGCGGCTTGCGGATTACCAAGGATGCTGAGAATTTCCGCAACATCTTTGGTACTCGTTAGCTTATCAATGGCCTCTGGCTCGTCGAGTGCGTTAGTAATGGTGGTAATGACCTGAATGTGTTCGTCATTTTTGGCGGCTATGCCAATGACAAGCTTGGCTACATCGTCTTGATCGTCGGTAAACTGGATGCCAGATGGGTACTGACAAATAACTATGCCGGTCTTCTTAACTTTATCCTTGGCTTCAATGGTGCCGTGTGGAACTGCGATAGATTCACCTAAGTAGGTCGGAACGAGTTTTTCTCGCTCAAACATTGCGTCTACGTATTCAGGTTCGGCGTAGCCCATCTCGACCAGTTTATTGCCAGCAAAGCGAATAGCTTCTTCTTTGTTCGTCGCGTTCAGCCCTAAATGAATGTTTTCTGGGGTGATTTGGAAAACGGATTTTGGCTGAGGTTCAAATGTGTCATCATTGGCTGCCATCAGAGAAACTTTGACTGCTTGCTCGTCATTCGCAGCTTGGCTTTTCTGCGCTGCAAGTAGCTTAGTGACCAGTTGGTTGTACATTTCGCTATCTAAGAAATTAGTCAGCGAAATATGCTGAGCGTCAGGCGCATGCTTGCGAGCACGATCCGTTAAATCTTTATGAGTAATCACGATATCGGCACTCTCTGTTAAGTTGTTGATCGCAAGATTGTTTACGCTGATACTTAGACCTGCATCTTGTACCTTTTTACGTAGCATACTGGCACCCATTGCGCTGGAACCCATCCCCGCATCACAGGCTACGATAATGCTTTTAACATCCGCTAAGTCTATGTTGCCTTTGTTTTGAGCACTTACTGCACTGTTTGACTTGGTGGCCGACTTCATGTCTTTCATTTGTGATGTTGCTTTTTCAAGTGCAGCTTCATCCCCATCTTCTTCTGAAGTGGATTGGGTTTTCATCAGCAAAGCAGCAACCGTAAACGAAACACCTGTTGCAGCAGCAATAGACGCAAGAACCCCGACAATAGATGCTTTTTGAGTCATGAGTAAGATAGCGAAAATTGAACCTGGTGATGCTGGAGAAACAATACCCGCGTTAAACATGACGAGAACAAATACGCCTGTCATACCACCCGCGATTGCCGCAAGGATCAAGCGTGGATTCATCAGAATATATGGGAAGTAGATTTCGTGAATGCCACCGAAGAAGTGGATGATAGAAGCCCCACCTGCGGTTTGACGAGCCGTTCCTTTACCAAACACCATGTAAGCTAAGAGGATGCCCAGCCCCGGCCCTGGGTTTGCTTCAATAAGAAAGAAGATCGATTGACCCATTTCTGAAGCTTGTTGGATCCCGAGTGGAGAAAATATACCGTGGTTGATCGCGTTGTTTAGGAACAGGATCTTAGCAGGTTCTACAAAAATAGAGGTTAAAGGAAGTAGGTGTGCTGAAACTAGGAAATTAACCCCAGCGGCGAGACCACCAGAAAGTACTTTAACAAATGGTCCAATGAACATGAACGCAAGCATTGCGCCAAGCATACCAATAATGCCTGCTGAGAAGTTGTTGACCAACATCTCAAAGCCACTTTTCACTTTGCCGTCGATGTAGTTATCGAATTTTTTGATTGCCCATCCACCTAGCGGACCGACCATCATGGCACCCATGAACATAGGTATATCGGTACCCACAATCACACCCATAGTGGTGATTGCACCGACAACCGCACCGCGTTCGCCACCGACAAGTTTACCGCCGGTATAACCGATTAACAGTGGTAATAGGTAGGTAATCATTGGGCCGACCATAGACGCTAACGTCTCGTTGGGTAGCCAGCCTGTTGGAATGAATAGAGCAGTAATAAAACCCCACGCGATAAACGCGCCGATATTGGGCATTACCATATTAGACAGAAAACGACCAAAATTTTGTATCTTGATCTTAGCGTCTGGTGATATCATGACAGTTCCCCGTTCGATGTTCTGATGAATATTGTAGTAGTACGGTTCGCCAAAACCGCTTGATTGCTTAGTACCCAATCAATTTACCACACAAATTCATTTTGGAACTGACGACGGGTTTTTTGTGACATCATGCAAACAATCCTACCAATAACGCTTTCTTATGGCGATCTCTATCAAGTAATTGGCGTGTAATTTTCATACAAATTGTCAATAATTCATATGTCAATAAAAATCACATGATCATAATCACGTTTTATTATTTTTTATTGGTTAGGTTTGTGTGACCTGGGTCACCAATTATTGGAATTTAATTATCGAGTATTATATTTTTGTGATCTATATCTGATTGATAGGGTGGGTGATCTTTACTTTTAATGTGATAAAGATCTCATTGTTGCTTTGGTGAAATAAAGCAACAGTAAGTTCTAGAGGAAAACGGCAGGTTTTTGATGTGCTTTCAAATGGGTGGCAAGCACATTTTACCACCCATAAAAGGCTTAATTGCTATCTAGATAAGCTTTGGAAGAAATATTGGTCCAAGCACGCACCTTAGTCAGGTACTGTTTCTGAGAGCTGATGATCTCCTTTGCTAGTTCATCTTTGTTCGCTAGCTCTTCTAACAGTTCTTGAGTCGCGGTTTGCATTGCGCTGAGCACTTCCGGTGGAAAATCTCGAACTTTAATGTTGGGATATTCAGCGCTCATGCTCGCCCAGCTGTTGGCATTAGCATCGAGTGCCTGTGTGTACATATCAAATGCCGCTACCCTGAATGCTGTTTCTAGGATCGATTGAAGATCTTTAGGTAGTCTGTCCCACGTTTTTTTATTGACTAGGAATTGAGTTTCAGAGCCAGGCTCGTGCCACGCTGTGTAATAGTAGGGGGCGATTTTTTGAAAGCCCATACGCAAATCGAAAGCAGGGCCTACCCATTCAAGCGCATCAATTGTGCCTCGTTCAAGTGAGGTATACAGTTCGCCAGGAGCTATGTTGGTTGGTTTTGCTCCAACCTTGGCCATCACTTCACCGGCAAATCCAGGAATGCGAATTTTTAAACCTTTTAGGTCTTCAACGGAATTGATCTCTTTTTTAAACCAGCCGCCCATCTGAATATCGGAGTTGCCACCAGGGAAGGAAAGTAAGTTATGCGGTGCATAGACTTTTTCCATCAACTCCATACCACCACCACGATAAAACCAAGCGTATTGCTCGGTCGTGATCATCCCGAAGGGCATGGAAGAGAAATACAGTGTGTTAGGTACTTTACCTTTCCAATAATACGAACTGGAGTGCCCAAGGTCGTACTGACCTGACTTGACCATATCGAAAATGCCCAATGGCGCTTTGTGTTTATTGGCAGAGTCTATGCGAATCTTAAGGCGTCCGTTAGACATCTCCTCTGCTAACTGAGCCATGTTCTTCGTGGCATCACCTAGAATTGGAGTATTTGGCCCCCAAGTTTCAGCTAGCTTGAGTCGATAGACTTTTTCTGCGGCGAAACTGGTGACAGACGCTAAACCTAATAGCAACGCGATGGCGCCAGTAACTGTAGAGCGAATGGTTTTATGAGATGGCATCATGATGGAGGTTACTTCCTTGTTATTGTGATTATCGTTACCCCTAGATTTCAGTTAGATGATAGTTCCGTCAATGGATTTTTGATTGGTATAATCTTGGTCAATCGATATAAAAGTCGGCTTTTTAGCAGCTATGAAAGATTGTTGCTTTGTTACTGAGTTACGGTGTGAAAGATCGCTTTGAAATTTATTTTAAATCAAGTGAATTCTCTGGATAGCAAAAGTGCTGCGTAAGTCACGCAGCATTTTCGTTGTTGTTCAACCAAGTTAAGGGGTGTGATGCGCTAGGTACTGCTGGGCTTGAGAAGTGCCCATGTAACGGGCTAGTGTTTTGACCGGTACTTGCTGAAGATCAACCATGATCAACCCATCTAATGCATTGTTAAAAGAAGGATCGACATTGAACGACACTAATTTACCATTCAGGCCCAAATATTGACGCAACAATACGGGAACCCCTTTGCCGTCATCAATACGAGCAATCACTCGCGACAATAGCTGGAGATCGCCCAACGCGGTCAGCATGCTAGTATTCCAATTTTTAGGTTGAACTGGCAGAGGGTTCGATGGTGTCACATATTCGGCTTTCTCTGAGTCGTAATGATGGAGAGTCATGGTATCGGCAAGCAGTTGTCTTGCTTGCTCACTGTAATCGTTACTGATACTGACAGGGCCAAACAAATGCGTATAGCTTGGGTTGCGGTGGACGAAAGTGGCGATCCCTTTCCAGAGCAATAGCAGAGCGCCCATACTTTTCTGATAACGTTCATCAATCACCGAGCGACCCATTTCAATCGATTTGCCCATGGTGTTGAGAAAGTCTTCGCCATAATGAAAAAGGGTTCTCGAATAAAGGCCGGACAGCCCCTTGTTCTGCATAAGCTTATCGATTAACCCAAGACGATAGGCGCCAACTAGGCATTCATTATCTCTGTCCCAGATAAACAAATGCTTGTAGTAACGATCAAATTCGTCGATGTCTAAAGCGAGGCCTGTACCTTCACCCACTTTGCGAAAGTTATTCTCTCTCAGCCTGCCTATTTCATGCAGTAATGAAGGAATATGCTCGGCGTCGGTGCAATAGACGTCAAACTCACCACTGGTCAATAAGTGATGCTCAGCTGGTAGCTTGGTAAGATCCATTTTAAGATCTTGAACAGGTAAAGCATGTGCGACAGGTAAAGGGTTAGACTCCAATTTTTCTGTGTGTCCACTGCTTAACGTTTTGTTTTGTAATAGGTAGGTATTAAGGCGAAGGTAGTTAACAATTTGCGTGTCTGTTAGGCCGTTCACTTCCTTAAATTTGATTGCTGAACCGATAGATATATTGATCGGCCGCTGATTTTTATTGAGGAGCTCGCGGCCAAGCATCAAGGTTCTTAGTAGAGGGTGCACTTTGCCAGCCATATAGAAGCGCTTGGAGTTTTGACCATCGATAAACATTGGTATGGTATTCGCTTTGGCCTTACGCACTAAGCTGCTCACCGAACGGCTCCATTCTTTATCTTCGATTCGTTGAGTCTTACGATCAATTAGTTGGGAGACTTCCCCTGCAGGGAAAAGGAGCAATAGCCCACCTTGATCTAAATGATGATGTGCTTGGCGAAGCGCTTTGAGGTTCGCTTTGTGGGCGTTCTGGCCTTCAAATACATCGACACCGATAAACAGCTTATCCAGCTCGGGGACGGTTTTTAAATACTGGTTTGCCAATATCTGTACATCGCCTCTGATATGCAGCAGTAGCTCTGCCAGGATCACACCCTCTACGCAACCAAGAGGATGATTGGCGACGACCACTGTTGCCCCTTGGGTGGGAATATGCGTCAAGGAGCCTTTGACTACCTTATAATCAATACCGAGGATCTCTAGAGTAAATCGAAGAAATGCTTTGCTATCACAGCCTGCTGGCCTTCGCGCGTAATATTGGTCAAGCTTATGCAGACCAGTGGCCCACTCGGCTAAGTTTTCTCCTAAACCAAAAGGTGTCTTACGTGGTAAACGAAAAGGGCTCGAAACTTCCATATTGTCCTCGGTTCTACGATTTTCAAACCGAGATTAGGTCGGTTTGATTGCAGTTTGAGGTCAGTGGAGTGAGAGATTTATGAACGAGCGATGACGCTTTCGTGATCCAATAATAAATGGCAGCGTGTTGCTAATTTCGGGTGTAACAGTGGCAACTTGCTTGAACGAACAATACGATTGGTCGCAAAATGTACGGAATGCTTGCCCGTGTTGGTCATTTACTGCTAGGTTGAAAGAGCGGGGAAGACTTATTACTAACAAAAGTGCGGCATCAGACTTAGCTCGGAGTTAGTAATAGCAGAGTCAATAGACCTTCGATTTGCTGGGCTGGAATCAACGGGAACTTTAGGGTTCCCGTTGTTACATATGAAGTTATTTCGAGCGATGTACTGACATATGTGCCAGTGTTACGAGAGCTTCCTTATAAGGAGACTCGCTGAGGACAGATAATTCTGCAATTGCTTTATCCGCTTCTTGATACGCTTTTTGGCGGGTATATTCTAAAGAACCTGTCTGCTCCATGGCTTCCATAATGGAATCGAGCTTCTCCATACCGTTGGCTTTTTCAATCGCCTCACGAATCATCTGGGTTTGCTCGGGTGTGCCATGTTGCATCGCATAGAGCAGCGGCAGCGTTGGTTTACCTTCTGCAAGATCATCACCTACATTTTTACCCATTTCATCGCCATCAGATGTGTAGTCCATGACATCATCGATCAACTGGAATGCGGTACCCAAATATTTACCATAGTTTTGCAGAGCGGTTTCTACTTCCGATGGAGCATCATTAAGAATAGCGCCAATTTGAGTAGCGGCCTCGAACAGACGTGCAGTCTTAGAGTAGATAACCTGCATGTAGCTTTCTTCAGTGGTATCTGGGTCATTACAGTTCATTAACTGTTGAACTTCACCTTCAGCGATGATGTTGACCGCATCACTCATCAATTTAAGGATCTTCATGGATCCTAGCTCTGTCATCATCTGAAAAGAGCGCGTATAGATAAAGTCACCAACCAATACGCTGGCCGCATTACCAAAAGCGGCATTGGCGGTTGCTTTTCCGCGACGCATATCGGATTCGTCGACAACATCATCGTGTAGCAGTGTAGCTGTGTGAATAAATTCAATAAACGCTGCTGCTGTGGTGTGCGCCTGACCCTGGTAGCCCAGAGCACGAGCTGACAGCACAGCTAAAAGGGGACGTATGCGCTTACCACCACCACTAATGATGTAAAAACCTAATTGGTTGATTAAAGATACGTCTGAGTTGAGTTGAGCATGAATTGTTTCATTCACTTTTGCCATGTCATCGGCAGTTAGCGCTTGGATAGCTTTAAAATCCATTGTAAATCCGGCTGAAGTTAGAACTAGTAAGGTCTTCTTATCTGATTTAATTACTGAATAATACACTAAAAAACGTTGATTAATACATGGCTAAAGGGCATGATTGCCGCACTTTTATCTGGCGATTAGCTTTTCGCCAATTTTTTCAAAATATGGCTTGTCATAGGGACATCTCTTCTGTAGAATCTGCGCCCTATTGATGATTAGTTTAGCGCACACCCATGATGCTCATTAAATAAGCATAAGGCTGTGCGGAAAAAGCGGAGTAAGATATGTACGCTGTTTTCCAATCTGGTGGTAAACAACACCGTGTAAGCGAAGGTCAAACTCTTCGTTTAGAGAAATTAGACGTAGAAACTGGTGCAACTGTTGAATTTGATAAAGTTCTTCTTGTTGCTAACGGCGAAGACGTTCAAGTTGGCGCTCCTCTAGTAGAGGGCGGCAAAGTAGTTGCTGAAGTTGTACAACACGGTCGTGGCGACAAAGTTAAAGTCGTTAAGTTCCGTCGTCGTAAGCACTCTCGTAAGCAACAGGGTCACCGTCAGTGGTTCACTGAAGTGAAGATCACTGGTATCAACGCTTAATTTATTAGGAGAGTTTAACAATGGCACACAAAAAAGCTGGTGGTTCTACTCGTAACGGCCGCGATTCAGAAAGTAAACGTCTGGGTGTTAAGCGTTTCGGTGGTGAATCTGTTCTTGCAGGTAACATCATCGTTCGTCAACGTGGTACTAAGTTCCACGCTGGTACTAACGTTGGTATCGGTAAAGACCACACTCTATTCGCTCTTACCGAAGGTAAAGTGAAGTTCGAAGTGAAAGGTCCTAAGAACCGTAAATTCGTAAGCATCGAAGCTGAGTAATTCTCGCTGAGATTAAGAATTTAGGCTTCTAGCTGAATTCAAAAGCCCTGCCGATTCGGCGGGGTTTTTTATTTGTAGCGAGATGGAATCGATACTAAGGCACTTTGTAAAAAGTCCCTCATTATATATTCCTGAGTAGCAGAACGATCTGGGATTTTAGGTGATCGATCTGAAATTGGGATCTGCTAGAATTTATATCATTCACTTGCCGAAACACGGTCAGTGAGATGATATTTGCAACGCAGCTACGTGATGTAGCAATTGGGCGGAGTAAGAGATGAAATTCGTTGATGAAGCGGTAGTTAAAGTTCAGGCCGGAGACGGCGGTAACGGTGTAGTGAGTTTCTGGCGAGAGAAATTCGTTGCGAAAGGCGGTCCGGACGGTGGTGACGGTGGTGATGGCGGCGATGTTTACATCCAAGCTGATGAAAACCTTAACACGCTAATTGATTATCGCTTCCAGCGCTTCTATGAAGCAGAACGTGGTGAAAATGGCCGTGGCGGTAACTGTACTGGAAAACGTGGTAAAGACAAAGTTCTACGTGTGCCTGTTGGTACTCGCGCTGTGGATATTCACACCAATGAAATCGTGGCGGAAGTTGCTGAGCATGGCAAAAAGATCATGGTCGCAAAAGGTGGTTGGCACGGTTTAGGTAACACGCGTTTTAAATCGTCAGTCAACCGTGCACCGCGTCAAAAGACGTTAGGTACTAAAGGTGAAATTCGCGAAGTTCGTTTAGAGCTGTTGCTACTTGCTGATGTGGGTATGCTTGGTTTGCCGAATGCAGGTAAATCGACATTTATTCGTTCTGTATCAGCGGCTAAGCCAAAAGTAGCTGACTACCCATTTACGACTTTGATCCCTAGCTTAGGTGTAGTCAGTGTTGTACCTGAGAAGAGCTTTGTTGTCGCGGATATTCCTGGATTGATCGAAGGCGCTGCGGATGGCGCTGGCCTTGGTATTCGCTTCTTGAAACATTTAGAGCGTTGTCGAGTGCTACTGCATATGATCGACATTATGCCGATTGATCAAAGTGATCCTGTACAGAATGCCTTAACCATCATTGATGAGCTTGAGCAGTACAGTGAGAAGTTAGCAGACAAGCCGCGTTGGCTTATCTTCAACAAGGTTGATTTGATGCCTGAAGAAGAAGCGAACGAAGTGATCCAAAATATTCTCGATGCTCTAGGTTGGGAAGAGGATTACTACAAGATCTCCGCGGTGAATAAGCAAGGAACCAAAGAGCTTTGTTACAAGTTGGCTGACTTTATGGAGAATCTACCTCGTGAAGAAGAAGAGATCTCTGAAGAAGAGAAAGTTGACTTCATGTGGGATGATTACCATAAAGACGCAATGTCAGGCAAAGACGTCATTACTGAAGACGACGATGACTGGGATGATTGGGACGATGAAGAAGACGACGGGCATGTCGTTTATGTCCGCGAATAATCCTTAAGTTGATTGAAAGCCGCAATGTTTAAAGCATTGCGGCTTTTTTGTATTTAAATCAAATCAATCGTCGGCGTGATTCGCCACAATAGCAGGATTCTAAAGGAGTAGGATTGATTTATGGTTTCAAAACAACGCAGTGTTTCTCGCCTTATTGCTCAAGCCGGGCAAATGCTGCTTGCGCATGGAGCAGAGAGCACATTGGTAGGGGATATTACCCGACGCATTGGACTTGCGAGTGGCATGGATGAGGTGGAAGTTTCTTTGTCTGCCAGTTCGTTAGTAGTGACGACTGTGTATCAGGAGCACTGTATTACCACTGCACGCCGCAGCCCTGATCGCGGAATCAACATGAGGGTCATCACACAGATACAACGGATTTGTATCATGCTCGAAAGGGGAATCATAGATCATGCCTTGGCTCAGCATAAACTGGAAAGAATTAGTCCCGAACGTTATAACAGATGGCTAGTTGTAGGTATGATCGGCTTATCTTGCGCTGCATTTAGTCGACTAGCGGGAGGGGATTGGGTGGTCTTTGCTATGACATTCATCGCTTCTTCGATCGGAATGATAGTCAGGCAAGAAATCGGCCATCGCCACTTTAACCCCTTGATGAACTTTGCCGCGACAGCGTTTGTTACAACTGTTGTGTCAGCGCAAGCGGTAATTTATGGGCTAGGTAATTCGCCGTTTTTGGTTATGGCCTCTTCGGTACTTATGCTGGTGCCAGGGTTCCCGCTAATTAATGCTGTCGCTGATATGCTCAAAGGCTATATCAATATGGGCATTGCTCGCTTTGTTATGGCAAGCCTGCTTACCTTGGCAACCTGCCTTGGTATCGTCGCGGCCATGAGCTTAGTTGGTGTCTGGGGATGGGTGTTGTGATGTGGTTTGATTTATTAGTTGCTTTGCTCAACGACATGCTGTTTGCCGCGATTCCTGCTGTGGGTTTTGCTTTAGTCTTTAATGTCCCCCAAAAAGCCTTGGTCTATTGTGCTATCGGGGGGGCAATTGGTCATGGTTCACGTTATTTGATGATGCATTTTGGTATCCCTATCGAATGGGCCACCTTTTTTGCTGCGATGTTGGTTAGTATCGTTGGTATCCATTGGTCTCATCGCTTTCTCGCTCATCCGAAAGTGTTCACCGTAGCGGCGTTGATTCCTATGGTTCCAGGTGTATTTGCGTTTAAGGCAATGATTGCCTTAGTGGAGCTTAATCATAGAGGATACAGCCATGAGTTGGTCGCGATGTTGGCAGAAAACTTCCTTAAAGCAATGTTTATAATTGCGGGATTAGCGGTTGGCTTAGCGATGCCGGGATTGCTATTCTATCGCCGGAAACCGATAGTCTGAGACGTTTTAAAGGAGCATCAGCAATGATCATCAGTATGATCGCCGCCATGGCAAAAGATCGAGTAATTGGTAAAGACAATCAAATGCCGTGGCATCTGCCAGCAGATTTTGCTTGGTTCAAACGTTGTACTTTGGGCAAGCCAGTTGTTATGGGACGTAAGACGTACGAGTCGATTGGTCGTCCACTTCCAGGCCGCCAGAACATTGTGATCAGCCGTGATGCCAACTTAGCCATTGAAGGCGTCACAACAGTGACCTCGATTGAGCAGGCTTTAGAGGCTGCTGGTGAGGTAGACGAAGTGATGATCATCGGTGGTGGTGCGGTTTACAAAGCCTGCCTTCCTCAAGCTGACAAGCTCTACGTGACTTATATCGACGCCCAAATAGAAGGCGATACCCAATTTCCGTCTTGGGGAGATATGTTTAAAGAAAGCTATTCTGAAAACTACGCAGCAGATGAGAAAAATGCGTACGATATGCGATTTGTTGTTTTAGAGCGACAGGGCTGACAGATTAGCTCTACTGATGAGCTAGGGTAGCTGATTATTATTAGCTCTCTAGTTCTCTAGCGAATTTTGTGTAAAAAACGTCTTATCTTCCCATCTCAACATCGTCAAGCTGCCACCCCATACACAGCCGGTATCTAATCCAATGACATCCTTGCCGGTATAACCTTCCAATGCTGCCCAATGGCCGAACAACACCGTCTTATTAAGCGGGATACGATTGTTAAGCTCAAACCACGGAGTTAGGCTACTATCTTTGACGTCTTTTGGTGGGCGCTTACAGGCCATATCTAACCTTCCGTCAGAAAAGCAGAAACGCATTCTCGTGAAGGCGTTAATGATATATCGGTAGCGCTCAATGCCCTCGAGTTTGTCAGACCAAGAATCTGGCTGATTATCGTACATGTTTTTTATCAGCCAATGCCATTCTTTGCTCTGTAAAATGGCTTCGACCTCTCTGGCACTGTTTCTAGCGACATCAAGCGACCACTGTGGCGAAATGCCTGCATGGCACATCACGAACTCATCATGTTCAGCGAAAAGGGGTTGCTGCCTAAGCCAATTGAGTAGCTCTTGTTTGTCGTCAGCATTAAAGATAGGAGCCGTCTTATCTTTGCTCTTAACTTTGTGTACACCTATTGATACGGCAAGTAAATGCAAGTCATGATTACCTAAAACCACTTTAGCTGATTGACCTAGACCTTTAATAAAGCGCAGTGTCTCTAGCGATTTTGGCCCTCGAGCAACCAGATCACCAGCGACCCAGAGCGTATCAGATTGAGGATTGAAGCTCGCTTGTTTGAGTAGTAGTTTGAGCTCATCAAAGCAGCCTTGAATATCACCGACGATGTAATTAGACACAAAAATTCCTGTGTGGATATTAGTTGAGAATATTCGGTAGAGCGAGTCTGAAGGGTTCTATTTCGGTGCTAAACTCTCGGCCTTTTTCATCAAGGAGAATATATTGTCCTTGCATTACACCGACTGGTGTTTCTAGAGCGGTGCCGCTGCTGTAAGTATACTCATCACTTCCCGGAATGAAAGGCTGCTGGCCAACCACACCATCACCTTCCACGGTCATCTGTTTGCCGTTGGCGTCAGTAATCAGCCAGCGACGACTAATGAGTTGGACGGTTTGATTGCTGAGGTTTTTTATTGTGATGACGTAGGCGAAGACGTAACGTTCTGAATCAGGCTGAGACTGCTCTGAGATGTACTTGGTATGAACTTGAACTTTAATACAAGGGTTAGCTTCCATGTAGACTCCTGCGTACAAGTCAAAAAAATTAGAGTTGTAGACCAATAGGTTACAACTCTAATTATATGAAGATTATTTGTGGTTTGCGTCCAACCAGTTGGCTAGGTCGACAAACTGCTCCAGTGTTAAGTTCTCTGGGCGCATGCCCGGGTTGATACCCAACTGCTCTAGAGTCTCTGCATTGACCAAAGATTTATAACAGTTTCGGACAGTCTTACGTCTTTGGTTGAAGCCTTCACGACAGACGCGATCCAACCAGTTAAGGCTTGTCGCTGGATAAGGTAGCGTCTCGTAAGGAACAAGACGAACAACGGCAGAATCGACCTTTGGTGGCGGAACGAACGCCGTCGGTGGAACTTCCAGTACGGGTACCACCTTACAATAGTATTGCGCCATGACGGTTAGGCGGCCGTAAGCTTTTGTGCCTGGACCTGCTGCTAAACGGTTAACCACTTCTTTCTGCAGCATAAAGTGCATATCTTGAATATCTTTATGGTATTCAAAGAGGTGGAACATCAAAGGTGTCGAGATGTTGTATGGCAGGTTACCAAAAATGCGTAATCTATTGTTAGGCTTCACCAGTTGAGTGAAGTCGAAACGCATGGCATCGCCTTCGTGAATGGTTAGCTTTTCGGCTAATTCTGGGTGAGTTCTTAAGCGTTCAGCCAAATCACGGTCAAGTTCAATCACGGTGAACTTATCCACTTCTCGACCAACCGGCTCTGTAATTGCACCTAGGCCGGGACCAATCTCTACCAAGTTCTGACCAGGCTTAGGATTGATTGCAGAAACAATACCATCAATGATGTATGGATCGTTTAAGAAGTTTTGACCAAAGCGTTTACGTGCTTTGTGCCCTAAATGGACATCGTTTCTCATAGTGTTCTCAAGTTAACTGGTTTTCTTATCGACAAGCTCTATTGCGTGAGTCAGTGCCGTTGTAAAACTTCCTGTATCTGCATCACCTGTCCCTGCAAGGTCTAATGCAGTGCCGTGATCCACGGATGTCCTGATAAATGGTAGGCCCAGAGTAATGTTCACTGAGCGACCGAAACCTTTGTATTTTAGCACTGGAAGAACCTGATCGTGGTACATGCCTAATACGGCGTCCGCCTCGTTGAGATACTTTTCGTTAAAAATCGTATCAGCAGGGAGTGGTCCGATAAGATCAATACCGTCTTCCTGACGCAGCTTCTCCAGTGTTGGCATGATGGTGTCAATTTCTTCCCGACCCAGACAGCCATCTTCTCCTGCATGTGGATTCAATCCACAGACATATATTTTAGGCGATGAAATAGCAAACTTCTCAACCAAATCCTGATGGAGAATATGCACTATTTTCTTTAGCCTATCTTCGGTTACTGCTTTAGAAACGTAAGCCAATGGAATATGAGTCGTCACCAAAGCAACTCTGAGTCCTTCGGTAGCCAGCATCATCACCACCAGTGGCGTATTTGATTTGTCAGCAAAGAACTCAGTATGGCCACTAAACGCGACGCCAGCTCGATTAATTACGCCTTTGTGCACAGGGCCGGTGACAATAGCATCAAACTCACCATTCATACAGCCCAAAGCGGCTCTTTCTAGTGTTTCTAATACGTAGTGGCCATTTTTCTCATCGAGCTGACCCGCAATTGCAGGGACATTAAGCGCTATATGGTCGACAACTAAAGAGCCGGCTTGCTGAGGGGTAGGAAGAGCAGAGGCATCATAATCAATAAGTTGTACGTCGATATCGAGTTGCTTAGCGCGTTGCTCCAGCAATCCCTTATCTGCACTGACCACAATTTGGTGTGGCCAGCTTTGCTTAGAAAGGGCTAGGACTAAATCTGGTCCGATACCTGCGGGTTCGCCTGCGGTTACCACGATGCGCTTAATTGTCATTCTGTTCGTCCTTGACCACTTCAACAAATGCACTGGCGCGGATTTCTTGTAGCCAAGCACTGGCTTCTTCGTTGAATTTACGGTTAAAGATAATTCGATAAGCTTTGTTCTTTAGTGCTGAATCAGTGCGGTCGACTTCACGTCTATCCATCACTTCAACAATGTGCCAACCGTGTACGGTTTTGAATGGCTCACTGATTTGACCCACGGGTAGTGTGTCGACCTGATGCTTGAATTCAGGCACATAAAGGTCAGATGTTTGGTAACCCAGCTCACCTTGTTGTGCAGCAGATCCTGGGTCTTGGCTGTATTGCTGAGCCATTTCTGCAAAGGTAGCTTTACCTGATTGAATTCGTTGAGTAATGTCTAGAAGCTCTTTCTGTACGCCTTCATCGCTAAGAATTACGGTTGGTTTAATCAGAATATGACGGGCATTCACCTCGGTGACTGCAACCGTCTCGAGCCCTTTCACATCTTCTATCTTAAGGATATGGAAGCCAACACCACTGCGAAATGGACCGATAATACTGCCTTTATTCTGTAAATTGATTTGATCTGCAAAGATAGTTGGCATCTCTTCTTTGCGCATCCATCCCCAATCACCGCCTTGTAAAGCTTTAGGACCTTTTGAGTAGGTGTAAGCCATGGTACTGAAATCAGAACCTTGGTTGAGCTCTTTAACGATCTGATTGGCTTTTTCTTCGATGGCAGCTTTGTCATCACCATCATTTACGCGTAGCTGGATGTGGCCAATTTTGTATTGCACGGTCGCGTTGGTTTCTTTGGCTAAGATATTTGCAAGGTTGTCAACTTCTGCCGGTAGAATATTGATGCGTCTTCGTACCAGAGCATTACGCGCTTCATTTGCGGCAATTTCTTTACGTACCTGTTCACGAAATTGAGCGTAACTTAGCCCTTCTTCAGTAATCGAGGTGTTCAGTTGCTCAAGCGTTTGGTTGTTGTTTTTGGCTATCTCGTCAATCGCTTCGTTTAGACGGTTGTCGTCTATACGAACGCCAATTCGTTCCGCTTCTTGCTGCTGAATGGTATCGACAATCAGTTTTTCTGTGACTTGCTCACGTAGAGTCTCTTCATCTGGAAGGGACTGGTTGTTCTTTTTCGCATTCGCGCGAATGGTTTTAAGCGAAGTTTCAATATCACTTTGCAATACCACGCCGCTATTAACAATAACCGCTACCTTATCCAGTTCGACAGGCTCGGCTTGTACAAAAGAAAGCTGGCTGGCTGCAATCAGTCCAAGCAAGGTTTGCTTCCAAAGTTTCATTAAATTTCCTGTGAGAATATTTAGCCTGTGGTGTTAGACCACAGGCTTTTAAATTAGTTGTTTAAGAAGAACGGACGTCCGTAACCTAAAGAGCTATTTGCCGTATCAGAACCGGTGACACCAGAGTCAGAGCCTATAGCAGTACCGAAGCCAATAATACCAAAATTAAAGCTGAAGTTGTTTTCATACACTGGCTGAACCGGATCAGACAGTAAGCCACTCTGAAGCTGGTTGCTGTATGAAAAGCCTATATACCAACAGTCTGAGGTATAGCTGAGGCTGGCTAGCCACTCTAGATCTTTTTCTGTTGTTAGATCATAGAAATATTGTGCACTTGCATTCCAGTTTCGAGTAAGTTGATAGCCTGTAATGAGTCCAGCTTGAGAAATTCCATCTTTAGTTAGGCTATCCAGATTAAGACTTTCTCCCACCGTACTTTCAAGATAACTACGTGTTACGTAGCGATAGTTACCCTGGATAAAGCCTCCAGAAAATTGGTACTCAAGCGTACTGTTGCCAAGCTGAACTTCACTGGTATCAATATCATACTGAATACCACCATGGTAGAAGAGGTAATCGTCGTAGTTGAAGTCCATCTCCACTGCCCAAGCCGAATAATCAGATTTGTTGTCTTGGTTAGCAAGTGAAGAGTTCTTAGTATCTTTATCAAGATAGAAGATTTGACCGAAGGATATATTTAGACGTTCCTTATATTGTTCGTCAAAGAAGCGTGTTGATGCGCCATAGCTAAACTGATTGGCGGCAGCAATTCTATCGACGCCACTATATTTACGACTACGAAATAACCCGTAATAGTCGGTTTGCAGCAGCGTTGTGTCATAGAGGTAAATTTCACTTTGATCTTCTTCCGGAACATACAGATATTGGATCTGCGGTTCCAACGTCTGAGTGTAGTTATCAAACAGAACGCTATCTCTTTCGAGAACGACGCCAGCATGAGTTCTAAACTCTGGAATTACTCGTGAAGTGGATTCCTTTAAGTTGTAACCATCGTTACTGAAGTTGGTAAGGTTAAGGCCATCTAAGTCTTGCTGGTAGTAGGTTCCTAGTACTCGAGCCTCCGTTGTCCAAGTCCCCCAAGTGGTACCAACTGGGATTTTTATACCGGGCTCAACATGCACTCGTGTAGCTGATGGCTTATCTGGATCGTCGGTGTCAAATTGAGAAACATGACTGATGACATCAAAATCAAGATAACGCATTAGCTCTGGAGCGTAGTAGTTAAACTCAACTTGAGGTAAAAGTCGGTATGGGGTGTTACTACTGGTTGTCAATACTTGGAAATCTCGAGTTAAGACTGTGGCATCCCAAGCTGATGAACGATAGGTGGCTTGCGCTTCTTGCAGAAGCTGACCATCTGATTGATTCCCCAAGCTCGAATCGATATTAGAAAAATAGCTGATGTCACTGACTTTGGAATAATCTATTTCGAATTTCCAGTTTTCTTGGAAAATACCGTTGTGTTGCCATTGAAATCCCCAGCGATCTCCTTGTTCTGGGTACTTCTTGTCATCGGGCAGATATTCTGACTTTAATGTGCTGTAACCGAGATCGGATAGGTAACGAAACTCACTGTTTAGCTGAGTACCTCGTTCTTGCATGTACTTGAGTGTGGTTTCTAAATCATAGTTGGGTGCCAAGTTCCAGTAAATCGGCACTTCCATTTCAAAGCCATCACTGGAGCCGTAAGATACCGTTGGATATAAGAATCCTGTTTTACGTGTATCACCAATCGGAACTGTTAAAAACGGCAGATAAAATACAGGCACGTTGAGTATTTCGAAGCGAGGGTTGTAGAAGGTAGCTTCTTCTTCATTCTGGTCGATATCTATGCTTGAGGCCTTCATTCGCCATGATTTATCGCCTTCTGGACAAGATGTAATCGTCCCATCCTCTATCTCATACACCGCTTTGCCCGTTTTAGAAACATAGACGGCTTCGCCTCGGCCAGGCTCACATAAGAACTTATAGTTAGTGTTCTCTAGTGTCACTTCTTCAGTATTGAGTTTGTTGACAGCTTTATCTGATATGGTTTTCAGTTCGCCATCACTGAATGTCACGTTACCTTCTGCCACCACAATGTTATCTTGCTGATGCAAGGTGACATTATCGGCCTTCATGCGTTTCTTGCCCTGAACGACAGTAACATTGCCACTGTAGGTAGCTTTGTCACCATTGATGGCTTCTAAACTGTCGGCTTCAACGTTAATTGGCAGTTGATTTGCGTTTTCAGGCTCCTCTTCATTGACCAGACATTGGTCAATAAGGTCTAATGTTTGGCATTCGCCAATGAAAGGCATTTCTTGTGAAGTATCGAGAGGGATGTCTTCAGCCTGAGCTTGAGGCATAAGAAACGCGGCACTAATAGAAGTGGCTAACAAGGTGCGAGGAAAACGTGGCATCGAGTTTTACTATCCTGTTGAACTTGATATATCCGGTGAATAGATGACCGAATGTAAAATAAAACGGTCCTTATAATAAAGGAATTTGTCGCTTACGGCACTATCAGACCGCTTTACTAAGAAAAAATTCAGAGATTGAGAGCACATAATGCATATTTTCGGCAAAATACTCGGCACTTTTTTTGGTTTTCTGATGGGAGGACCATTTGGTGCGATATTCGGTCTATTTTTAGGTCACCAGTTCGATAAAGCCCGTCGGTTACGTCAAGCTGGTTTCAATTCAGGCTTTGGTGGTGGGCCTAGTCAAGCTGAGCGGCAAGAAGAGTTTTTCAAAGCTGCGTTTGCGGTAATGGGGCATGTAGCGAAAGCTAAAGGGCAGGTTACTCGTGAGGAAATTCAGCTGGCGACCACCATGATGGAACGAATGAATCTGCATGGAGAGTTACGCCGCGCCGCGCAGAATGCTTTTCGTGAGGGTAAAGAAGCAAACTTCCCATTAGACACTGTTTTAGAGCGAGTTCGTATTTCATCCGGTGGTCGATTTGATTTAATGCAGTTCTTTTTGGAACTGCAAATCTCAGCGGCATTTGCTGATGGTGATATTCATCCGAGTGAGCGCAGTGTGTTACATAAGGTAGCGAAAGGACTGGGTTTTTCTTCTGACCAACTAGAGCAGCGCTTGCGTATGCAGGAAGCGGCGTTCCGCTTTCAACAGGGGGGCTTCGGAGGGCATTCAGGCAGTGGGCATTCCCATCAGTCTGGCAGTTGGCAACAAGCCTCGACTGCGGATCAATTGAGTGATGCATACAAACTGTTGGGGGTCGAGAGTAGTACGGACACAAAAACAGTTAAACGTGCTTACCGTAAGCTGATGAATGAGCATCACCCCGATAAGCTCATGGCAAAAGGTTTGCCGCCAGAAATGATGAATGTAGCCAAAGAGAAGGCACAAGAGATTCAAAATGCCTACGACTTGATCAAAAAGGCCAAAGGTTTCTGAGGTAATAGAAATCGAGAAAGCAAAAAGCCTGATGAGTTTCCCCATCAGGCTTTTTTGTATTTGGTGGCCCCTCGCAGACTTGAACTGCGGACCAATCGATTATGAGTCGACTGCTCTAACCACTGAGCTAAGGGGCCGTGTAGGGCAATGATTATAGGGGATGCAGATCTAGCTGTCTAGACGCTATCTAGGGTAAATGCGCTTAGATTTTATCCACTTAAATCGATAAACAATAAAAAAGGCGAGCTAATGCTCGCCTTTTAATCAATTTGCTTGGTTATTCATCCAAGAAGCTGCGCAGAGTTTCTGAGCGGCTAGGGTGGCGAAGCTTACGTAGTGCTTTCGCTTCAATCTGACGAATACGCTCACGTGTTACGTCAAACTGTTTACCAACCTCTTCTAACGTATGGTCAGTATTCATATCGATACCGAAACGCATCCGTAGAACTTTCGCTTCACGAGGTGTTAAACCAGCCAAAACATCTTTCGTTGCAACCTTAAGACTCGTAGAAGTAGCCGAATCAAGAGGCAGCTCAAGCGTCGTATCTTCAATGAAGTCACCTAGATGCGAATCTTCGTCATCACCGATTGGTGTTTCCATTGAGATTGGCTCTTTAGCAATCTTCAGAACTTTACGGATTTTGTCTTCCGGCATCTGCATGCGTTCAGCCAGTTCTTCCGGTAACGGCTCGCGACCCATCTCCTGAAGCATTTGACGAGAGATTCGGTTAAGTTTGTTGATCGTCTCGATCATGTGAACCGGGATACGGATAGTTCGTGCTTGGTCAGCAATCGAACGAGTGATCGCCTGACGAATCCACCAAGTCGCGTAAGTCGAGAACTTGTAACCACGACGGTATTCAAACTTATCTACTGCTTTCATCAGACCGATGTTACCTTCCTGGATCAGATCCAAGAATTGTAGGCCACGGTTGGTGTATTTCTTCGCAATAGAAATTACCAGACGTAAGTTTGCTTCAACCATCTCTTTCTTAGCACGGCGAGCTTTTGCTTCACCGATAGACATGCGGCGACTGATGTCTTTGATGTTTTGAACCGTAAGCGACGTTTCTTCTTCAATCACTTTTAGTTTCATGATTGAACGGCGAATATCATCTTCGCTGCGACGGATTTTTTCCGCGTACGGTTTATCTGAAGAGAGAATCTCGTCTAACCAAGCTTCGCTAGACTCATTGCCCGTGAAGAGGGTAATGAACGATTTCTTTGGCATCTTGCCATACTCAACAGAGGCTTTCATGATCAGGCGTTCTTGAGTACGAACACGCTCCATTGAGGTGCGTAGCTCTTCAACTAGGTAGTCAAACTGTTTAGGTGTTAGACGGAACTCTTTGAAGACGTCGATAACCATTTCATGCGCAAGTGTCGCTTTCGGGCTCTCGTTGCCATACTCGTTACAAGCAAGCTGATAGTCCTGGAAAGTGTTACGTAAAGCCGTGAACTTCTCTAGAGCAAGCTCAGGATCAATGCCTGTATCTTCCTCTTCTTCATCGTCTTCAGACTCTTCCGCGTCTTCTTCTTCAGCATCTTCATCTTCAAGATCTGATTCTGCAAGTTCAGAACCGATATGTGTAGCTGTTGGTGCCGCCGTTTCATCTGCGTCTGGATCCACGAAGCCCGTGATAAGGTCGGTTAGGCGAAGTTCTTCTGCCTGAACCTTATCAAACTGCTCAAGAATATAAGGGATGGTTCCTGGATACTCAGCAACGGCATTTTGAACTTGGTTGATACCATCTTCAATACGCTTTGCAATATCGATCTCACCTTCGCGAGTCAGCAGTTCTACGGTACCCATTTCGCGCATGTACATGCGCACTGGGTCAGTGGTGCGGCCGATTTCATTCTCTACGCTTGATAGCGCAGCAGCAGCAGCTTCGGCTGCGTCTTCATCGGTGATTGTATCGTCATCATTCAGTGCAAGATCATCAGCATCCGGAGCGGTTTCCACTACTCGAATGCCCATGTCGTTGATCATCTGAATGATATCTTCGACCTGCTCGGAATCTACGATTTCTGCTGGCAGGTGGTCGTTTACTTCTGCGTAGGTCAGATAGCCTTGTTCCTTGCCTTTAATGACAAGTTGTTTTAGCTGTGACTGCGGATTTTGATCCATAGACGGTATCCAACTTAGTATCTGGTGAAGGAATTAGTATGCGAGTGCAAACCACACATATTAACAAATTAATTTGTTGCTGACTATTCGAACAGGGTTACGCTTTTAAATCTAGCATTAGTGCTAGTAGCTCCCTTCTTTCTTCGGTTGATAAACCGACACTTCTTTCTTTGGCCTGCAGATTCTCAATTTGCTTTTCGACGCACTGAGCCAGTATTTTGTCCAGCGAGTCTAAAAATATATCTTGTTCGTTGTCTTCGTCGAGCGGGATTTCCCATCCGGCTAAGCGAGACAGTAGAGCGTCATGGCTCGTATTTCGCCAGTGTTCGGTCAACTGGCCTGTGTTTACATTGGGGTGGTGATGACAATATTCAAGCACCTCAACAAATAAACTTAATCCCGGTACCGATAAGCCTTTCACGCTTGAGAGGTCAGGTACCATTTGAGCATAGCTCGGATTTTGAATAAGCAAAGCGATAACCTCACGCATTGGAGTGCGCTTGAGCTCCTTATGTGGCTGAGGTCTGGTTTCATTTGTCTTTCTGCGCGGTTGGCGCAGTCGGTTATCAAACCCTGTACGTTCATCAAGTAACTTTTCCAGTAACTCTTGGAAATAAGGATCTGGAATTTTGTTAATTAAGCTACTTGCATGGGCTCTTAACGCCGACTTACCTTCATTGCTTCCTAAGTTGAGCTGATGAATCTCGATTAAATTTTCAAATAGGTAGCGTGAAAGCGGAATGGCTTGATGCATTTGCTGCTCAAAGGCATCTTTGCCGTATTTTCGGATATAGCTATCTGGGTCTTCACCATCAGGAAGAAACAAAAACTTCAGAGTATTACCTGTTTTCAGGTATTGCAGCGCATTCTCTAGCGCACGCCAAGCCGCCTCTTTACCCGCGCGGTCGCCATCATAGCAACATACAACGGTATTGGTTTGACGAAACAGCAGTTGAATATGATCACCGGTCGTAGACGTACCAAGTGAGGCCACTGAATAATCGACACCATATTGCGCTAGCGCGACTACATCCATATAGCCTTCGACGACAAGAATCTGAGGAGGCTCGCGGTATGCTTGGGTTACTTCGTATAGCCCGTAAAGCTCTTTACCTTTGTGGAAAATAGGTGTTTCAGGAGAGTTAAGGTATTTTGGTGTACCATCTCCAATAACTCGTCCACCAAAACCAATCACTCGACCTCGACGATCACGGATTGGGAACATTACCCGGCCGCGAAAGCGGTCATAGCGGTTGCCTTTGTCGTTCTCAATCAGCATCCCACCTGATACAAGCATATCTTGCGCTTGTTTCTGCTGACCAAAGTTTTTCCGCACCAGATCCCATTCATCAGCGACATATCCGATGCCAAACTTCTGAACGATTTCACCAGATAAACCACGCTCTTTGAGGTAGTCAATTGCGACCTTACTGGTAGAAAGTTTGAGCTGGTCTCGATAGAACTGCGCAATCCCAGTCATCAAATCGTAGAGGTTACGTTTTTGCTCGGTATTTGCTTGAGGCTGATTGGAAGGAAAGCGGCCACCCTGACGCTGCTCTCTTGGCACATCAATCCCAAGATAAGAGGCGAGTTCTTCAATGGCTTCAGGGAATTCAAGGCGCTCATATTCCATCATGAAGTCGATGGCATTGCCGTGTGCCCCACAGCCGAAACAGTGATAAAACTGCTTTTCTTGGCTAACACTAAAGGAAGGTGTTTTTTCGTTGTGGAAAGGGCAGCAGGCGCCGTAGTTTTTGCCTTTTTTCTTAAGTTTTACCCGAGCGTCAATGATATCGACGATATCCAGTCGAGCCAGTAGGTCATCTATAAAACTGCGGGGGATGTGTCCTGCCATAAAACCTAACAAAGAAAGAAAAGACTAATCTAGATACAAACAAGCCGTGCGTTCCAGAGGATAGCACGGCTTGCTGCAATTTGGGTTGGGCAATTAACCTAGTTTAGCGCGAACTAAACCACTTACTTTACCCATATCTGCACGCCCTTGAATTTGAGGCTTAAGCACGCCCATTACTTTACCCATGTCTTGCATGCCCGCAGCACCTGAATTAGCAATAGCACTCTCAATAAGTGCCGCCACTTCTTCATCAGTTAGCGGTTGAGGCATAAAGTCCTCAAGTACAGCAATCTCAGCTTGCTCAGCGTCAGCCAGATCTTGTCGACCTGCTGATTCGAATTGAGCGACAGAGTCGCGACGTTGTTTAACCATTTTCGTCAGCACAGCGAGAATATCGTCGTCGCCCAGAGTAATCTGTTCGTCAACTTCACGTTGCTTAATGGCGGAAAGAGCTAAACGAATAGTACCAAGGCGCAGTTTGTCCTTGGCTTTCATCGCTAATTTTTGCTCTTCTTTGAGAGTATCAATCAGAGCCATAACTAGAATCCTTTTGGACTTAGCTATTAGTACAGGCGAACGCGACGAGCGTTTTCGCGAGCTAGCTTCTTAGCGTGACGCTTTTGAGCCGCTGCTTTAGCGCGTTTGCGAACTGTAGTTGGCTTTTCGTAGTGCTCACGACGACGCACTTCAGAAAGGATACCTGCTTTTTCGCAAGAGCGTTTGAAACGACGTAGAGCAACGTCGAACGGTTCGTTTTCACGTACTTTAACTACTGGCATATGCCTTTCACCTCAGGGGTTATTCGTTAATGCTGACTTCACAGTACCGAGCTTTAATGCTGGGTCTACAATCAGCTTGATCAAAAATGGTGCGGAATTTTAATCCGATCACATAGGCTTTGTAAAGCCCTTTGTAGTCTATTCAGTATACAAAATTTGTTTGCGAAGCCAAGCCGAGGTAAGATTGCGCCAATTTTGAATCAGAGATTAAGACACCTAGGCTAAACCATGCGCATTATTGGTATTGAAACCTCATGTGATGAAACAGGCATCGCGATTTACGATGATGAGAAAGGGCTGCTTTCTCATAAGCTATATAGTCAGGTTAAGCTCCATGCCGATTATGGTGGTGTGGTACCTGAACTTGCCTCACGAGATCATGTAAAGAAGACGATCCCATTGATCAAAGCCGCAATGGCCGAAGCGAATCTGACGCCAAAGGATATTGATGGAGTGGCGTATACCGCAGGTCCAGGCTTGGTTGGGGCGTTGCTTGTTGGTGCAACTATCGGTCGTAGCTTGGCGTATGCGTGGGGTGTACCTGCAGTGCCTGTCCATCATATGGAAGGCCACCTTCTCGCGCCTATGCTAGAAGATAATCCTCCTCCCTTCCCATTTGTCGCAGTCTTGGTCTCTGGTGGTCACTCAATGATGGTCGAAGTGAACGGCATTGGTGAATATAAGATTCTTGGTGAGTCGATTGATGACGCCGCAGGGGAAGCATTTGATAAAACAGCTAAACTGATGGGTTTGGATTATCCAGGTGGTCCACTGCTTTCTAAGTTAGCTGAAAAAGGCACGCCAGGGCGCTTCAAATTCCCTCGTCCAATGACAGATAGACCGGGCTTAGATATGAGCTTCTCAGGGCTGAAAACATTCACTGCTAATACCATTGCAGCGAATGGTGACGATGAACAAACGCGTGCTGATATAGCTCTAGCCTTTGAAGAAGCGGTGTGCGCTACATTAACGATTAAATGTAAGCGAGCGCTAGAGCAAACGGGTTTTAAACGCATCGTAATAGCGGGTGGCGTGAGTGCTAATCGTCGATTACGTGCTGACCTAGAACAACTTGCGCAGAAAATTGGCGGTGAGGTTTATTACCCTCGTACCGAGTTTTGTACCGACAATGGTGCAATGATCGCGTATGCAGGTATGCAACGATTGAAAAATGGTGAGCTGGCAGATTTATCGGTTCAGGCAACGCCACGTTGGCCTATCGATCAGCTTGAGCCTATCGCATAGATTGCTTGTTATAAGGCCGCTCTTGAGAGTCGGCCTTTTTTCTTTTTATCGGATAAAGTGAAAACATCCGAGGTGTTAACTTTGTCATTAATGATACTCTTGGATTTTATAAATATTACCAATGGAAAAAACTGTGAATAAATTTGCTGTAGATGGCCATCAAATGGCGTATCAAGATGTTGGCCAAGGCCCAGTTATCGTTTTTGGTCACAGCTATCTGTGGGACAGCGAAATGTGGGCGCCTCAAATTGAAGTATTGAGTCAAAACTATCGCTGCGTAGTGCCGGATTTTTGGGCTCATGGTCACTCTGAGTTTGCTCCAGCTTCAACTACCTCATTGGTGGATTATGCTCAGCAGATTATAGCGTTAATGGACCATCTGGAAGTTGAGCAGTTTTCGATTATCGGGCTTTCTGTTGGTGGTATGTGGGGCAGTGAAGTGGTGAATCTAGCACCTGAGCGTGTCAAATCTCTGGTTATGATGGATACGTTTGTCGGTTTAGAACCAGAAGTGACCCACAAAAAATACTTCACTATGTTGGAAACTATTTCGGCCGCACAAATGGTGCCAGAGCCTATCGTTGATATTGTTACTCCAATATTTTTTGCGCGAAATGCAGAGCAAGAGTCACCTGATTTAGTGGCTGGGTTTCGAGAGAAGTTATCTAATCTGAAAGGTCAGCAAGCTGCGGAAGTCGCACGTATGGGGCGAATGGTGTTTGGCCGTCGAGACCAAATCGAAGATATTGAGAAGTTCGCGTTACCTGTACTGATCGCTGTAGGGCAAGAAGACATTCCTCGTCCCGTTCTGGAATCGTATTTAATGAACGATTGCATTGCGGGCTCAGAACTTATTCAGGTGCCGAAAGCTGGTCACATTGCTAACCTAGAGCAACCAGAATTTGTTACTGCAATGCTGCAGAATTTCCTTTCTAAGGTATACAGTTAAACAATAATGAGGCCTCTTCATGAGGCCTTATTGAGCCCTTTCTTTTTCTCGCCGACTTTAGGTTCCGTTCCCTCAAACAAGCGCCTGATATTTTGGTGGTGTCTGAACACAATCAGGCAACATAGCATGGCGACAGGTAATGTGTATTGAGGCTTGATCATCCAGGTGTATAAAGGGGCTAATAGTACCGTGACGATGGCAGCCAGAGATGAATAACGAAAAATCAGTACAACCAACAACCATGTCGCCATGATCATTGCTGTTAAGTCGAGCCCTATTGGGGCTATGGCGCCTAGGGCAGTAGCAACGCCTTTACCACCTTTAAAATGAAAGAAGATCGGATACATATGGCCTAAACAGGCTGCGATCGCAATTACGCCAAGAATGATCGGGTCGATACTCAGGAAGTAACCACCCCAGACGGGAATTGTCCCTTTGAGCATATCGCATAGCAGCACTGCCGCAGCTGCCTTTTTGCCACCAATTCTTAACACGTTGGTTGCCCCCGGATTGTGAGAGCCGACTCCACGAGGGTCAGGGAGTCTGAGTACGCGACAGATCAAAACTGCACTCGATATCGAGCCCAATAGATAGGCAAAGATGATCATGACAAGTGCTAGTGGCGTCATAGTAAAGTTACTCGTTATAAAGAGATGTTAGCTAGGCAAGTAATTGATATCATATCGTGCTTAGAATACTCAAACTACCAACTGCGTGGCGTTTGAGATCAAAATAGTACGACTTTTTACCTGATTTGGGTATCCGACCTCTAAAGGAAGCAAAGCGCATGGATAAAGTATTTATCGAGCAGTTAGAAGTGATCACCACTATCGGCGTTTACGATTGGGAACAGGAAATCAAACAAAAGCTGGTTTTGGATATTGAAATGGCTCATGACAACCAACCAGCAGGTAAAAGTGATGATGTGGTTGATGCGTTGGACTATGCGCAAGTCAGCTCAGCAGTGTTATCTCATATTGAATCTGGCCGTTTTTTACTGGTTGAGCGTGTGGCTGAAGAAGTGGCTCAACTGATCATGACACAATTCAGTGTGCCATGGGTCAAGATTCGCCTCACCAAACCTGGTGCGGTACCGCAAGCTTCGGGTGTTGGAGTTATCATTGAACGAGGCGTGGCATGAACACCACATACATTGGAGTAGGATCCAATGTAGAAAGGCGCAAACATATTGAAGCTGCGATAGTTGAGTTGTCTGAGCTAGGTCAGGATCTTCGATTGTCCACGATTTATGAGTGTGAAGCGGTTGGGTTTGAAGGGGACACTTTCTATAACCTTGTCGTAGAAATGAAAACGCCATTAAGTTTAACGGAATTTTCACGACAACTGCGTCATATTGAGCTCAAATGGGGGCGCGAAGAATATGCGCAGAAGTTTCAGCCGCGAACCGTTGATCTGGACATCATATTATTTGGCCATCATGTCTCCGAACAAGCACCAGAATTGCCTCGTAGCGATATCTATAAGTACGGATTTGTGATTGAGCCACTTAACGAGTTATGCGCTGAACTTCGTGTGCCAGGTGATGGTCGAACCATACGCCAAATCTGGCGCGAATCGTCTTATCCAGAAACCTTAAACAAAGTCGACCTCTGGTTTGATTACCAAACATAATTGAGTATCTAATGAGTTATTTTGAAGCGTTTATCCTGGCCTTAATACAAGGTCTTACTGAGTTTTTGCCTATTTCCAGCTCGGCGCACTTAATCCTGCCTTCAGCAGTATTGGGCTGGGAAGATCAAGGTTTAGCGTTCGATGTGGCAGTGCACGTTGGCACGTTGGCAGCTGTCATGATCTATTTCCGTAGTGAAGTAGTGTCGTTACTGTCGGCCTTTTTTGCGTCTATTTTTAAAGGTGATCGCAGTAAAGAAGCAAAACTGGCGTGGATGATTATTCTAGCAACCATTCCTGCGTGTGTGTTTGGTTTGCTAATGAAAGACTTTATAGAATTGTATCTGCGCAGTGCTTGGGTGATTGCGACAACCACCATCGTTTTTGGTCTATTGCTGTGGTATGTCGATAAAAATTCAAGCCTCGCGGATGATGAGTATCAGGCAGATTGGAAGAAAGCATTGTTTATCGGTGTTGCTCAGGCACTAGCCATGATTCCAGGCACTTCTCGTTCTGGCGCGACAATCACGGCAGCATTGTACCTAGGCTTTACCCGTGAAGCGGCTGCAAGATTTTCTTTCCTCATGTCTATCCCTATCATTTTATTGGCTGGTGGTTACTTAGGTCTGAAATTGGTGAGCAGTGGCGACCCTATTCATCTAGGTGTTTTGCTGACAGGGATCGTAACCTCGTTTATCAGCGCCTACGTATGTATTCATTTCTTCCTGAAATTGATCTCTAGAATGGGGATGACACCTTTCGTGATTTACCGATTGATCCTCGGCTTTGGTTTGTTTGCATTCTTACTCATGCAGTAAGCGCAGAAGTTAATCAATATCTTTGTAAAGACCACATGCGTCAATCTCGCTTGAAAAGCGACATTATGATATATATGTGGTCTTTCTATATCTCTCATTCTTAGAATATTTTATGCGAATTTTTGCCCTAACTTTACTCTTGTTATTAGGCTGGCTGCAGTACACCTTGTGGCTGGGCAAAAATGGCATTTCTGAGTTTCAGTCGGTCAATGCTGAAATTGAAGTTCAGCATCAGGTCAATGGCAACCTGCAGAACCGAAACAATGAAATGTTTGCTGAAATTGATGACCTTCGCCAAGGGCTAGACGCTATCGAAGAGCGTGCTCGCCATGAACTGGGAATGGTAAAAGAAGGTGAGACGTTTTACCGCATTGTCGGAGATGACAACTAAGCATGACGCAAGTGAACCCTTCCATTGTCGCTATAGTCCCTGCTGCTGGTGTTGGCAGCCGTATGCAGGCAGATCGCCCAAAGCAGTACCTCTCTATTAACGATAAGGCCGTCCTTGAGCATACCGTCGAGAAACTACTGCAACACCCTAAAATAGACAAAGTTATCGTATCGATTACCGACGGTGATCCATACTTTCCGTTGCTATCTATTGCCCAAAACCCGCAGGTGGTAAAAGTGGATGGGGGGAAGGAGCGAGCAGATTCCGTCTTGTCTGGGCTGAAGTTCGTTTGTGACCATCAGCTTGCCGACTGGGTGATGGTGCATGATGCTGCCAGACCATGTGTTAAACAGCGAGATTTAGATAAGCTTATTGAGGTGTCATTACAGCATGAGGTTGGAGGCATTCTCGCTTCGCCCGTCAGAGACACAATGAAAAGAGCAAACAGAGGTCAAAATATTGATCATACTGTAGATAGAGAAGCACTGTGGCACGCACTGACTCCACAAATGTTTAAAACTGAGCAACTGACCACGGCCCTGAGTGAGGCGCTTTTGAAAGGTATTACGATTACTGACGAAGCGTCTGCGATGGAGTGGTCTGGGCAATCTCCAGCTCTGGTAAAGGGTTCGGCGGATAATATAAAAATTACTCAGCCCGAAGATTTAGCGCTCGCAGAGTTTTATCTTAATCGTAATAAAGGATAAATCATGATTCGTATTGGTCACGGCTTCGACGTTCACAAGTTTGGTGGCGAAGGCCCGGTAATTATAGGTGGTGTTTCTGTGCCGTATGAGCAGGGGCTGATCGCTCACTCAGATGGTGATGTTGCTCTGCATGCTCTATGTGACGCGTTACTCGGAGCCATTGCAGCGGGTGATATTGGTCGTCACTTTCCTGATACCGATGATGAATGGAAAGGAGCGGACAGCCGGGATTTACTGCGCGACGTGTACCGCAGAGTGAAAGAACAAGGTTATATACTGGGAAATGCGGACGTCACCATTATGGCTCAAGCGCCCAAAATGGCCCCGCATATCGCGGCGATGTGTGAAGTGATTGCGCAAGATCTTGAAACGGATATTGGCAATGTGAATGTCAAAGCGACAACGACGGAGCGCCTTGGTTTCACTGGCCGCAAAGAAGGTATCGCGACCGAAGCGGTCGTATTACTAATAAAACAACAATAAAAACTACGCCTTGGCGACTATCGCAGAAAGGGGTAACGGTAACATTATGACTGACATTTTATCTTCACTTGCCTATTTGAATGGAAAACCTCAAGCCACGGGGAAGTTGAAAGCCCAGCCGCAGCATTTTCAGGTTAACGAGGATCTTGGTTTTGCCTTTACTGGCGAAGGAGAGCATCTGATGGTGCGTATCCGTAAGACGGGAGAGAATACCAGCTTCGTTGCAAATGAGCTGGCTAAAGCCTGTGGCGTGAAATCGAAAGATGTCAGCTGGGCTGGTTTAAAAGATCGTCATGCTGTGACTGAGCAGTGGTTAAGTGTTCATCTGCCTAAAGGGAACACTCCTGATTTCAGAGCGTTTCTTAGCCAATATCCAAGTATTGAGATTGTTGAAACCAACCGCCACAACAAAAAACTACGCCCGGGTGACTTAATCGGAAATGAATTCATCATCACATTGACAGAAGTAAGTGATGTCGAAGATGTACTTGTGCGACTGGAATCAGTCCGCCAACACGGTGTTCCAAATTATTTTGGTAGTCAGCGTTTCGGGAACAACGGTAACAATCTCAATGAAGCAAGACGTTGGGGCCGTGAGAATGTGCGCACTCGAAATCAAAACAAAAGAAGCTTGTATCTTTCGGCAGCACGCTCGTGGATCTTCAACAACATAGTGTCACAGCGCATTGAACAAGACGTGTTTAATCTGGCTGTAGAAGGTGATTGTATTCAGACATCTGAGGGAGTTGTTAGTGCTGAATCAGAAGCACTGGCAGAACTTAACGAGGCCATTAAGCAAGGCGATGCTCAGATCACGGCAGCGATGGCGGGTGATAATGCTTTGCCCACTAAAGAGAAGGCTCTGGCATTGGAACAGTCTCATCTGGATGCGGAACCTGATTTGATGGCTCTTATCCGTGGAAATCGCATGCGCCATGATCGCCGTCCTGTAGCGCTAAAACCTCAGGATCTTTCTTGGAGTGTTGAGCAGGACACAATAACATTGCGATTCTCTTTGGATGCTGGCTGTTTCGCCACCGCAATCATTCGTGAGCTTATTCAGGAACAGGAAGTGGAGCGCAGCTACGAATGAATAAGAAAGCGCTGAAAATATTATTAAGTAACGATGATGGAGTGCATGCTGAGGGGATTCATGCTTTGGCTGAAGCATTGGGCGATCTTGCCGAGATTACCATTGTGGCGCCTGATCGAAATCGCTCTGGAGCATCAAACTCACTTACACTTGAACAACCTCTGCGTGTCAAAGAGTTATCGGCAGGTATATATTCTGTTCAGGGAACACCTACCGATTGTGTGCACTTTGCATTAAATGAGCTGATGAAAGATGACCTTCCGGATTTGGTACTGACGGGTATTAATCATGGTGCGAACTTGGGTGATGATGTGCTTTATTCCGGTACGGTGGCTGCTGCAATGGAAGGGCATTTCCTTGGGGTTCAGTCAATAGCTTTTTCTTTGGTAGGTAAAACTCACTTTGCAACGGCTGCTCATATCGCAAGAGACATTGTCGAGCAGCACCTTACGGCTCCGATACCAACCAATAGATTATTAAATATCAATATTCCCGATCTGCCATCGGATGCGCTGAAAGGTATCAGTGTCACTAGGTTAGGTGCGCGCCATCACGCGGAAGCGATGATCAAGCAGCAAGATCCGCGAGGTCATGATATTTATTGGTTAGGGCCTCCGGGTAAGGAACAGGACGCCGGAGAAGGTACGGATTTCTATGCCATCGAGCAGGGTTTTGTTTCACTTACCCCGCTACAAGTAGACCTGACGGCTCATGAGTCGTTACGCAGTATGGATAACTGGTTGAAGGACAAGTAAGAATGACGAATCCACATGCCGATAGATTGATCGACTTTCTGGTCGCCAGCGGCATTCAGGATCAAAACGTGATCAACGCAATTTATGCTTTGCCGCGAGAACGGTTTGTTTCTCAGGCGATGGTACATCAAGCGTATGACAACAACGCATTACCTATCGGTCAGGGGCAGACCATATCTCAGCCCTATATTGTTGCTAAGATGACCGAAATGCTTGAACTTCGCTCGACAAGCAAAGTCTTAGAAGTGGGGACCGGCTCTGGTTATCAGACGGCTGTACTAGCTCAGTTGGTGGATCATGTTTATTCGATAGAGCGCATCAAGTCTCTCCAGTGGGAGGCAAAGCGTCGCCTTAAGCAACTGGATATTTATAATGTATCGACGAAGCATGGAGATGGTTGGCAAGGCTGGGCAGTCAAAGGACCATTTGACGCAATTATTGTCACCGCTGCAGCAGCTTCCGTTCCTCCTGTACTGCTTGAACAGCTCTCGGATGGAGGCATTCTGGTGATTCCGGTCGGTGAGGATGTCCAGCAATTGCTAAAAATAACCCGTCAGGGCGATGAGTTTTTATCCCAAATTATCGAAGATGTGCGTTTTGTTCCCCTGATTGCTGGTGAACTTGCTTAACTATGAAGTGTTGGTCTAAGTTTATTCCTGTTGTGGCCTTAAGTAGCATACTTATTGGATGTGCTGCTCATTCCCCTGCGCCAGTTTCAGGTCTCAACAAAGACTACAGTTCTATCTCACGTGGTAGCTATCGAGGCAGTTACTATCAGGTCAAGAAAGGTGACACGCTTTACTTTATTGCGTACGTCACAGATAAAGATGTAAAAGATATCATTCGTTACAATGGCTTAACGGCGCCATACACCATCTTTCCTGGTCAAAAACTAAAACTTTGGCAACCTGCCTATAACCCGCCAGCGTACGGTGGTACAGGCGCGGGTGCGGTATCTGCACCTGTTGTTGTCGCAGCGGTATCAACACCATCTATAAAATCGAGTAAAAACTCGAATCAAGCGGTTAGCTCTAAAAGCACGCAAAGCAAACAAAAAGTGGTTAAAAAAGATCCAGTTAAGAAGGTTGATCAATCAAAATCAAAGGAGTATGTTGGTTCTAAAAGTAAACAAAACGTTAACAAATCGGTCAGTAGCTCTAAACCAAAGAATGAGAAAATCTCTAAATGGTTATGGCCAACCAAAGGGAGGGTAATCAAAAACTTCTCAGCTGGAGATCAAGGGAATAAAGGTATCGACATTGCAGGACAGCGAGGTCAGCCGATAACGTCTACAGCTAATGGCACCGTTGTTTATTCGGGTAACGCGCTGCGCGGTTATGGTAATCTCGTGATTATCAAACATAACGATAACTACCTCAGTGCTTATGCGCATAATGAACGGTTGCTCGTACACGAAGGACAAAGTGTAAAAGCAGGCCAGAAAATCGCAACAATGGGCAGTTCTGGAACCAACAGTGTTCGTCTACACTTTGAAATTCGCTATCAAGGTAAGTCAGTGAATCCAAAACGCTACTTACCCTAATACTTAATAGGTAAATAGCGACATTAGAAGTAGTAATGTCTTGCTAGCTCGCCAGGGGGAGGCGCTATGAGTATCAGCAATACAGCAACGAAAGTCGAAGAGTTCGAGCTTGAACCAACAATGGAATCGATTCAGGCAAACGGGCTTACTACCGCCAACCGCACCCAAGCAGAGGACGCCAAAGAGGAGTTTGACGCTTCCACAAAAAGCTTGGATGCCACTCAACTTTACTTGGGAGAAATTGGTTTCTCTCCACTACTCACCGCAGAAGAAGAAGTTTTGTACGCTCGCCGTGCCCTAAGAGGTGATGAAGCTGCGCGTAAACGAATGATTGAAAGTAATCTTCGCTTAGTGGTGAAAATTTCCCGTCGATACAGCAACCGTGGGCTTGCTCTGCTTGATCTGATTGAAGAAGGCAACTTAGGCTTGATTCGCGCGGTTGAAAAGTTTGACCCAGAGAGAGGGTTCCGATTCTCGACCTATGCTACATGGTGGATACGCCAAACGATTGAACGTGCTTTGATGAATCAAACTCGCACCATACGTTTGCCTATTCATGTGGTCAAGGAACTGAATATCTATCTGCGTACTGCTCGTGAGTTATCACAGAAGCTGGACCACGAACCAACGGCAGAAGAGATTGCTACACAACTCGATAAGCCAGTCGACGATGTCAGCAAGATGCTACGCCTTAACGAACGCATTAGTTCTGTAGACACCCCTATCGGTGGTGATGGTGAAAAAGCACTGCTGGATATTATTCCTGATGTGAACAACTCTGACCCTGAAGTATCCACACAAGACGATGATATCAAATCTTCATTGATCCATTGGTTGGATGAACTGAATCCTAAGCAGAAAGAAGTCTTAGCACGTCGTTTTGGATTATTGGGCTACGAGCCGTCAACACTGGAAGAAGTAGGACGTGAAATTAACCTAACTCGTGAACGTGTTCGTCAGATTCAGGTTGAAGGCCTACGCCGTTTAAGAGAGATCCTGATCAAACAAGGTCTGAACATGGAAAGCCTGTTCAGCATGAACGAAGAGTAAATGCTTCTTAAGTAAAGAAAAAGCCTTGGCATTGCCAAGGCTTTATTATTTTGCGCTCTGCTATTTACTAACTTTCTTTGGCGTTACTTGGAAACACTTTTACCAGTTTAATACGGTTCTCTTCTAACTCGACGATTTCCATTGGGTGACCCGACACTTGAACGCTCAGGTGGCTTTCAGGAATATCCTCTAAATGCTCAAGGATCAAACCGTTTAATGTGCGAGGGCCGTCAGTTGGTAGCTTCCACATTAACCCTTTGTTGATATCGCGAATATTTGCACTGCCCTCAATTAAGAAACTGCCATCACCTTGTGGGGTGATTTCTTCAGACAGACTTGGTGCAATCGAAGTGGTGAACTCGCCAACAATTTCTTCCAGAATATCTTCTAGTGTAATCAAGCCAATGATGTCACCGTATTCGTTGACGATAAGTCCGATACGTTCTTTATTTCGCTGAAACTTCAACAGCTGAATATTGAGCGGAGTGCCTTCAGGAATAAAGTAAACTTCGTCTGCGGCTCTGAGCAGAGTCTCTTTGTTAAACTCGTTTTTTTCCAGCATCAGTCGGTAAGACTCACGTAAGCGCAGCATACCGACGACTTCGTCAATCTGGTCGCGGTATAGCACGACGCGACCATGAGGAGAGTGGGTCAGCTGGCGAACAATGGATTTCCAGTCATCATTAATATCGATGCCTGTGATTTCGTTTCTCGGTACCATGATGTCATTAACAGTGACATGCTCTAGATCGAGGATGGAAATCAACATATCTTGGTGGCGCCTTGGGATCAGGCTACCAGCTTCGTTAACGACGGTACGCAGTTCTTCTGAGCTTAGATGATCATCGCCACCGTGATTGGCTCGAATACCAAGTAAGCGTATAAAGCCATTAGTAATGAAGTTAACCAGCATCACCAGGGGTGACAGTAGCCTCATCAAGATGCTAAGAAGTATGCTGCTCGCGTATGACACTCTCTCAGGGTAGAGTGCTGCCAGCGTTTTTGGTGTTACTTCTGCGAAAACGAGGATCACCATAGTTAGCGCACCCGTTGCAATGGCAACCCCGATATCACCGTATAAGCGCATTCCGAGAATAGTCGCGATTGCTGAGGCGAGAATATTGACGAGGTTATTGCCAATGAGAATCAAACCAATCAAACGATCTGGGCGATCCAATAGCTTTTCGACGCGTTTAGCGCCTTTATGCCCATTATTCGCAAGGTGTTTGAGACGGTAGCGATTCAGAGCCATCATGCCGGTTTCTGAACCTGAGAAATATCCTGAAATAACAATCAGACACGCGAGTAGCGCAAACAAGAGACCCGTTGATATGTCGTCCAAAACTTATCTTTTCCTTTTGATGTTTGATTAATTTATGACCTAACAAAAGCGCTAAGTCAATCTCAGGTATCGGGCGAAGTATTGTAAAAGAAAGGTGCAGTCTATGCACCTTTGAATATCAATTAGTTAAGAATGATCTCGCGAACAAAGCGGCTGCCAAAATAAGCCAGTGTCAGCAAAGTCGCTCCGGCAACGGCAAACCAAGTCACTTTTCGACCACGCCATCCTTTCTGATAGTGACCCCAGAGCAGAATGGAGTAGACCACCCAAGCAATAAAGGACAAGATGCCTTTGTGCGCTTTTCCTTGAGCAAACATATCTTGCACAAAAATAAAGCCAGTGAGCAGGGTGCCGGTTAGCAGCAGGTTACCAACCAAGATGATCTTAAAGAGTTGCCGTTCGACCATCAGCAATGGTGGTAGGTTCGGGTTAATCACTAAGGCTTTTTTGGTTTTTAATTTGTGATCTAACCAAGCCAGTTGCAGAGCATAAAGAGCACCAATGGTGAGCGTTGAGTATGAGAAAAGCGCCAGAGAAATATGGATCAGCAGTTTTGGATCTTGCTCTAAATGAGTAATAAACGTGCTAGGTAAGAAAGCGGCAGCAGATAGGTTTATTGCCGCAAAGCTATATACTACGGGCAAAAGAAACCATAGGCGTGTTCTTAGCATCGCCAGGCTTAAAACCAGAGAAATAATAAAACTGATCAAGGAAGCGACATTGAGGATACTTAAATTCTGCCCTGATCCTTCAATAATCAAATCACTTAATAACCAGGCATGAAAAGCGAGCGCTAAGAAAGCACTGATCAAGACAGTTTTGGCTCGGATCCCTGTTTGATGTACAAGCCCCGGTACTATGGTTGCTATTGCTAAGAAATAGAGTATTGCAGCAGCAACGGCGATTAAGTTGTCCATTCTTCTCTAAGATCTGGTGGATTTTTAACAAATTATACCTTGCATCAACAGCTTGGGCTATGACTTATCTCCCTGATTTGTGTCACGGGAGAGATCAAATGTTATCACGGCAGTGCAAAGCGAGGACTGGCTAAGGTATACTCACAATAATTTGTCGTCATTTTAGGGCGACTACACTGTGAGTCGCTCAGGTAAAGAGACTAAGATGTTTGAGAATTTAACGGATCGATTATCCAAAACGCTGAAGAATATCAGCGGTAAAGGTCGTTTGACCGAAGACAATATAAAAGACACTTTGCGTGAAGTGCGCATGGCGCTGCTTGAAGCCGACGTCGCTCTTCCGGTTGTACGTGATTTTGTCAAACGCGTAAAAGAAGGCGCCGTGGGCGTAGAGGTTTCTAGGTCTCTAACCCCTGGCCAAGAGTTCATTAAGATTGTTCAATCAGAACTTGAAGCCGTAATGGGTGAATCCAATGAGGCACTGAACCTTGCTGCACAGCCGCCAGCTGTGATCCTAATGGCAGGCTTGCAAGGTGCCGGTAAAACCACCTCGGTTGGTAAGCTTTCTAAGCTGTTAAAAGAGAGAGACAAGAAAAAAGTCTTAGTTGTCTCTGCGGACGTGTATCGCCCAGCGGCGATCAAACAGCTAGAAACGCTGGCTTCAGACATTGGTGTCGATTTCTTCCCATCTTCGCCTGATCAAAAGCCGATTGATATTGCCAATGCTGCGATAGACCATGCGAAGAAGAAATTCTATGACGTTCTTCTTGTCGATACTGCAGGTCGCCTAGCGATCGATGAGCAGATGATGGGTGAGATCCAAGAGCTTCACTCTGCAATTGATCCTGTTGAAACTCTGTTTGTTGTCGATGCAATGACTGGTCAGGATGCCGCAAACACAGCGAAAGCGTTTGGCGATGCGTTACCACTGACGGGGGTGATCCTAACCAAGGTCGATGGTGATGCGCGTGGTGGTGCGGCACTTTCAGTTCGTCATATCACAGGTAAACCAATTAAATTCTTGGGGGTCGGTGAGAAAACCGATGCACTAGAACCATTCCACCCTGATCGTGTTGCTTCACGTATTCTTGGTATGGGTGACGTACTGTCGCTTATCGAAGATCTACAACGTAATGTTGATACTGAGAAAGCAGAGAAGCTGGCGAAGAAGTTTAAAGAGAAGAAAGGCTTCGACCTTGAAGACTTCCGTGAACAGCTTGGTCAGATGCAGAACATGGGCGGCATGATGGGCATGATGGATAAACTGCCAGGCATGAGCAATTTGCCAGACAACGTCAAAGACAAAGTCGATGACAAGATGTTTAAGCAAATGGAAGCCATTATCAATTCCATGACCATGAAAGAACGCCAACGTCCTGAATTGATTAAAGGCTCGCGTAAGAAACGTATTGCTGCGGGTTCTGGTACTCAGGTTCAGGATGTTAACCGCCTGCTCAAGCAATTCACTCAGATGCAGAAGATGATGAAGAAAATGCAGAAGGGTGGAATGAAGGGCATGATGCGCAACATGCAAGGCATGATGGGAGGCATGGGCGGTATGGGTGGAGGCGGCGGCTTCAATCCATTTGGGCGCTAAAATTCCCCTGCGATAAAAATTTCAAGGTGTTAGCTAGGTCACAAACTTAGAACTCGTTTTATGTTGGTGAAAAAGTAGCTAAATACCTTGCATTGCTCCGGAATAAGAGTAAAATTCCGGAGCTTTATTTTGGCACGAGACCCCAAACTGTTTTTCATTAAGCGGTTCCTGGGGTTAATTTTATTTTTGAGAAAGCAAAGAGGACGACATGGTAACCATTCGTTTGGCACGTCACGGCGCTAAGAAGCGTCCATTTTATCAAATCGTAGTAGCGGACAGCCGCAATGCTGCAACTGGCCGTTTCATCGAGAAAGTTGGTTTCTTCAACCCAACGGCTAAAGGTCAAGAAGAAGGTCTACGTCTAGACCTAGATCGCGTTAACCACTGGGTTGGTCAAGGCGCATCTCTATCTGACCGCGTAGCTAAGCTAGTTAAAGACGCTCAAAAAGCGGCTTAATTCTTAATTTAAGAAGTAGTAATTAGCTTATGTCGATGAAAGGTAATGAAACAATGAGCAGCGAGAAGATTGTTGTAGGTAAGTTTGGTGCTACTTACGGCATTCGTGGCTGGCTTAAAGTTTTTTCCTACACAGACAATACCGAAAGCATATTTGATTACGCACCTTGGTTTATTAACCAGAAAGGTGAGTGGGTTGAGCGAAAAGTAGAAAGCTGGAAGCGCCATAACAAAGGTTTGGTGGTAAAGCTGGAAGGTCTGGACGTGCGCGAAGACGCGCAATTACTGACTAACTTTGAAATCGCAATTGACCCTGCGGTACTGCCAGAATTGCCAGAAGATGAGTTCTACTGGCGTGATTTGATTGGAATGCAGGTTGTAACTGATAAAGGTTATGACTTAGGCACTGTCTCTGACATGCTTGAAACGGGTTCCAACGATGTTTTGGTGGTTAAAGCAAATTTGAAAGATGCTTTTGGGCAAAAGGAACGATTAATTCCGTTCCTTGAAGAGCAAGTGATCAAGTTGATTGATCGTGAAGCTCAACGGATCGAAGTTGACTGGGATCCTGGCTTCTAAACTCCAAATTATCAGAGCGAGATAAACATGTGGGTTGGCGTAATTAGCCTATTTCCTGAAATGTTCCGTTCTGTTACTGATTTTGGAGTAACAGGTCAAGCGGTTAAGAAAGGTCTCTTGTCGATTGAGACTTGGAATCCTCGTGATTTCACTCACGACAAGCATCGAACTGTCGATGACAGACCTTACGGTGGAGGCCCAGGTATGCTTATGATGGTTCAGCCTTTGCGCGATGCTATCCATACCGCTAAACAAGCCTCACCGGGTAAGACGAAAGTTATTTACCTATCACCTCAAGGTCGTAAACTCGACCAGCAAGGGGTGGAAGAGCTGGCAACAAATGAGAATTTACTTCTGATTTGCGGCCGCTATGAAGGGGTAGATGAGCGTATCATCCAATCTGAGGTTGACGAAGAATGGTCAATCGGAGATTTCGTGATGACGGGTGGAGAGATTCCGGCCATGACGCTAATCGACTCGGTATCTCGGTTTATACCGGGAGTGCTGGGAGATTTTTCGTCAGCAGAAGAAGATTCTTTTGCCAATGGTTTATTGGACTGTCCGCACTATACGCGTCCGGAAGTGTTAGATGGAGAAGAGGTACCTACGGTACTGAAATCCGGTAACCATAAGGACATTCGTCGCTGGCGACTCAAGCAGTCGTTAGGCCGTACCTGGATAAGAAGACCAGAGCTCCTGGAAAACCTAGCTCTGACTGACGAACAGGAATTATTACTCGCTGAGTTCATTAAAGAACATAACGCGAAGTAACCTATTAAATTTAGTATCAGTTTATTCTAGGAATATTGAAAATGAGTAACATCATCAAGGCTCTTGAAGAAGAGCAAATGAAAAAAGACCTACCTAACTTTGCACCTGGTGACACAGTTGTTGTTCAAGTTAAGGTAAAAGAAGGTGACCGTGAGCGTCTACAGGCTTTTGAAGGCGTTGTAATCGGTGTTCGTAACCGTGGTCTACATTCTGCATTCACTGTACGTAAGATTTCTAACGGTGAAGGTGTAGAGCGTACGTTCCAAACTCACTCTCCAATGGTTGATAGCATTGAAGTTAAACGCCGCGGTGCAGTACGTCGTGCCAAACTGTACTACCTACGTGAGCGTTCTGGTAAGTCAGCTCGTATTAAAGAGAAGCTTGCTAAGAAGTAATGCTATAACTAGCGTTCTCATAGTATTAGCGGAGGCCTTAGGCCTCCGCTTTTTTATTTTCTAGCCCTAAACCACCTTCTTTAGAAGGTGGTGATCGTTCTGTTGGGCTTTGCCCGAAGAACGCTCATGTTCAAGATGTCCTCGTTTGCAACCAACAAATGAAGGAAATAACGAACATGAGCAGATATGAATCCGCTTCACACGTTTATCATCGGTGCCAATATCATATTGTTTGGACACCTAAATATCGACTAAAGATTCTGAAAGGAAATTTAGGCAAAGAGCT
>NZ_JPQB01000026.1:0-292693 GCF_000740665.1 Vibrio sp. B183
AGAGTAGGACATCGCCAGGCTTCAAATATCGTTACTCGTAATACGTGTAACAACATCATCAGTGCACCAATCTGACGATGACAATTTGTGGAGAGATGGCTGAGTGGTTGAAAGCACCGGTCTTGAAAACCGGCATACGTTAATAGCGTATCTAGGGTTCAAATCCCTATCTCTCCGCCACTATTAAGAAAGCCCGTTGCTAACGCAACGGGCTTTTTGTATTTCTGGCATTAGAAAACTATTACCTGACAAATACTACTTCTACAAAGAACGGTTCTGACAGCCCAAAAGCTGAACTCATTACCTCTATATCTAGTTTCTGAAGATATAAAAAAGCCGACACATAATGTCGGCCAAATAAAAAGCGAATAAAAAGATTAAGCGCGTTTGGCGACTTTATCCTTAAGTTCTTGCTTCTCTGCATCTGAGATGAATGCCAGCTCTAAGCCGTTGATCTGTGTTTGACGAATTTCATCTTGTGATAGGCCCGCTTGCGGCGCAGCCACTTCGTATTCGTATGGCAGCTCAATACCTTCCACTGCTGGGTCATCGGTGTTTAGACAAGCTAGTACACCGTGATCAAGGAATTGTTTGATCGGGTGGTTGGCTAGTGATTCTACTGTACTGGTTTGGAAGTTAGAGGTTAGACAAGACTCAATACCAATGCGGTTTTCTGCAAGGTAATCCATCAGTTTAGGATCGTGAATAGCTTTGACACCATGACCAATACGAGTAGCACCTAGCTCTTGAATTGCTTGCCACATGCTTTCGGCACCAGCCGCTTCACCTGCATGAACCGTTACATTCAGACCAGCATCTTTGACTTGAGTGAAATGTTTAACAAAGCGATCACCTGGTTGGCCGAGTTCGTCACCGGCCAGATCAACGGCTACGATTTTGTCTTTTTGTGTCAGGATGGCATCCAGTTCTTGCTGACATGCATCTGTACCGAATGTACGACTCATAATGCCAATTAGGTTAGCTTTGATACCAAAATCACGAACACCAGCCTCTACGCCATCGACAACCGCTTCAACCACACCTTCTACAGGCAGTTTGTGTTTCATCGCCATGTAGTAAGGTGAGAAGCGCAGCTCAGCGTAATCAATTTGCGCATTCAGTGCATCTTCAACGTTTTCGTAAGCAACGCGACGACAAGCGTCCAGATCACCAAGAACAGACACTCCCCAATCTAACTTAGACAGGAACGCGACAAGAGATGGCTCTGCCTCAACGATTTGTACATGCGGTGTCAATGACTCCACATCGTAAGCTGGCAGGGCAACACCAAACTTCTGGCCAAGTTCTAAAATGGTTTTGGTGCGGATGTTTCCGTCAAGATGACGGTGCAAATCTGTAAGTGGTATGTTCTTGGTTATCATTATAGTAATTCCGATTGTCTGAATTGAGCTAAGTATAAGAATCAATACCAGAAGTGTCAGTAGCAAATGCTCGCAAAACCGGCCAAGAGTGGTGTTATTTACTTCATGTTAACCAGATCTGTTGGCCACTCTTCGAACGGAACTGGACGACTAAATAAGAATCCCTGTCCCTGAGGGCAATTGAGAGACGTCAGCATTTGTGCCTGCTCTGATGTCTCTATGCCTTCAGCGACCAAGTCGACTTTCATACCACGAGTCATGTTGATGATGGCGGCGACAATGGATGTGTCGAGATTCTCTTTTTCCATTTTCTGCACGAACGTACGATCGATTTTCAGGCAGTCAAAAGGCAGCTTATGCAGATATGCTAAGGAGCTGTAGCCAGTACCAAAATCGTCAATGGCGATATGAATACCCAGATCTCGGATAGCCTGCATATTTTTAACGATGACAGGATCATTATCGACAATCCTCGACTCGGTAATTTCTAAAGTCAGGTTGCCAGCGTTTAGACCTGATGAAGAAAGTACTGAGCGCAGTGAACTGATGAGATCTGGCTGAGAAAGCTGATTAACTGACAGATTGACATGCAGATGGAAGCGCTCGTCCCACTTGCCTTCTTTCATGCCTTTCACCGTGTCATTGCAGGCCTGAGTGAGTATTTGCTCACCGATGGAGCCAATTAGCCCGCTTTCTTCAGCGATAGGGATAAAGTCGAGTGGTGAGATGAGACCCGATGAGGGGGATAGCCAACGCGCGAGAGCCTCGGCACCGATGACTGCTCCGGTGTTAAGATCAACAATCGGTTGGTAGAAAGGAACAAACTCTTGATGCTCCAAAGCATCTTTGATTTTGGCCTGCATTAACGTGCGTTTACGTGAAACATCGGCCATTTCAGGTTTGTAGTAGCTGACTTGAGTCAGTTCCTGCTTCGCATTACTCAGCGCGATGCTGCCGTTGCGAAGCCAAAGCGTCATATTATCGTGCTCACTTTCGGTAACCACACCAATTGACACATTTACCACCACACTCTCTTGCTCCATGACAAAAGGTGATGCAAACATTTGCTGGATTCGATGGATCGCCAGGGTAACTTGCTCATCACTTGGTAGTTGAGAAAAATAAAACGCAAACTCGTCACCAGCAATTCTTGCGAGGTACCAATCATCGTCAAACAAGGTTCGTAGGCGCTCGGCGATGATCACCAGCAACTGATCACCTTTATAGTGGCCAAGACTATCGTTGATATCACGGAATTTGTTGATCCCGATCAGCAGCAGGCAACCATTCATCTTCGGCAATGCATCGCAGGTCTCAATCAGCCCTTCTCGGCTGTAAAGCTTGGTCAATGAATCGTAGAGTAATTGTGAACGCAAGGCGCGGAATGAGGCTTTGAGGTTATTGGCCATCTCGTTAAAGGCGAAGACCAGCATGCTGGTTTCGTAGATGTAGCCCGGTTTAGGCATAGTGCTGTCCCAGTCACCTTTTGCCAAATGTTTTGCAGCCGCAGCCGTTGAAGTGATGGGTGCAACGACTCGATTAAACGCCACTAAACCAATCAAGATGCCGATAAAACTGGCAATGACCCCGATGATCCAACTATCACGCTGGCTTTCAGGTAATTGGCCGAGTAAGTCGGATTCAGAAATGGCTACTCCTATATACCATTTAAGGCCGAATTGATCGGTGTAAGGTGTGATGTGATTGAAGTATCTTGCACCATTGATATCGATACTAAAGCGATTGGTTTCCTGCGAGGCGTGATAGCCTTGGTCAAAGGCGTATTGGGCACTGGATTGTACTATCGGATTGGAGCTCTCGGTCGCCAATAAGCGCTGGCCTTTGTCGCTGAGGGGCGTTCCCCACGAGACCACACTTCCACCAGTAGAGTGTGCAACCAGCCTTTGCTTCGCATCAAACAGGTAAATGGCCGCGTTGGTTTTTTCCTGTTGATGCTTTAAGAACGTATTAAAGGTGTCGATTTTGACGTCGGTGACGACTACTCCCTGAAACGCTTGTTGTTGGTAAACGGGCGTTAACGCTGACAAGGTGATTTCCTGACGTTCATCAGCATTGGCATAAATGGATGACCACATCGGCGCTTGGCTTTCGGCGACCGGAGCGTACCAAGGTCGAATCCTAGGGTCATAACCCTCAAAAACAGAGCGAACATCCTTGCTCATCACCTGACCGCGATAGATAACCAATTTTTGTGCTGTGCGGTCGTCTTGAATCATTAAGGTATAACCCTGATTCGACTCTTTGCGAAAGCCGACATACTCTGCGCCCTCGCCACCAAAGCCGATCACGTCTAATTGCGGTATGGAGCGATACAAATCTTGGAAGCTGGCTAGGAGAAACTGTTCTATCTTACTGGTGTCGCCTTTCTCGTAGAGCCGATTAAAGCCGATGTTATGGCTGAGAGACAGGCTGGCTTCGAATGGTTTGCTGAGAAAGTCATTAAGTTCAAGAGTGACGTTATCTGTGAGCGCCGTGAGTTGTTTGTCGCTGATATCGAGAACCATCTCTTCGTAGCTGCGCTTTTGCACAGCGACAATGACCCCTATTGTAAAGATAAAGATCATGACAAAAGGGAGAACGACTGCGGTTCTTAATGTGATTTGCGTAGTTGCCGACATGCTGTCCTTAAATACCTGAAACTAAAATCCGTGTTGGCGGGTTTGAGTCTGCAAGCAAACAGCCATAGTGCACTGGTGCTGACCCATAAAGCCCTAAAATGCTTATCAATTGTACAATGCGACAGGCTTTATGGAATAAATTAATGAGCTAGATGTTAATAAAGCTCTTTTAGTTTTCTGGTTAAGGTGTTTCTGCCCCAACCAAGCACTTTGGCTGCATCTTGCTTATGGCCGTTAGTATGCTCTAAGGCCGCTTCCAAAAGTATACGTTCAAATTCAGGAAGTGCGTAGGTCAGCAATTCGGTATCTCCTTGAGAGAGGGACTGCCTTGCCCAGCTAGAAAGCTGCTGCTGCCAACTGACATTGGTATCAAAGCTGGTGCTGGATTTTTCCTCTAGCAGTTCAGCGGGTAGATCGGCGGGGAGAATTTCGCTGCCACTGGCCATGACGGTTAGCCAGCGACAGATGTTCTCTAGCTGTCTGACATTACCTGGCCAGCTAAGTTTATTCAGCGCTTCAATCGCCGAAGGATGCAGGGTTTTGACATCCACACCAAGTTCTTCTGCGGCTAAGGAAAGAAAGTGCAGAGTGAGTTTTTCGATATCCTGCTTACGTTCCCGAAGGGCTGGAATTTGTACTCGGATGACATTAAGACGATGGAATAAATCTTCACGAAAGTCGCCTTGATGAACCAGCTTTTCCAGATTCTGGTGCGTCGCGGCGACAATTCGCACATCCACTTTGATTGGAGAGTGCCCCCCGACTCGATAGAACTGACCATCAGCTAGGACACGTAGCAGTCGAGTCTGAATGTCGAGTGGCATGTCACCAATTTCATCCAGAAACAAAGTCCCCCCGTTAGCTTGCTCAAAACGGCCTTGTCGAACGCTATTGGCACCGGTAAACGCCCCTTTTTCATGCCCAAACAATTCAGACTCAATCAGGTCTTTGGGAATTGCTGCCATGTTAAGCGCAATAAATGGTTTACTGGCCCTCGGGCTGTGGCGGTGCAGAGCGTGAGCGACCAGCTCTTTACCTGTACCAGATTCACCATTTATCAATACTGAAATTGAAGAGCGAGACAGGCGGCCGATAGCGCGAAACACCTCTTGCATTGCGGGTGCTTCACCAATAATTTCTGGCGCATTGTAGTCGTTGGGGTCTGAATTCGCTTGGTCGCGTTTTTGCTCCTGACTGTGGGTGATGGCACGTTCAACTAACGTTAGCGTTTCATCCACATCAAATGGCTTAGGTAGGTATTCGAAAGCCCCTTTTTGATAGGCATTGACCGCGGCATCCAGATCAGAGTGCGCCGTCATGATGATCACAGGTAAGTCTGGTGAGCGTTCGTTAACTTGTTTGAGGAGCTCTATACCATCAATGCCCGGCATACGAATGTCGGAGACCAGTACATCTGGTGTTTCGCGTTCCAGTGCCAGCAAAACGCTTTCTGCATCAGAAAATGTATCGCACTTAATATTGGCTGATGAAAGGGTTTTCTCCATGACCCAGCGGATAGAGCTGTCATCATCTACTACCCATACGTATCCTTTACTCATAACAAACTTATCCTTTCAGCAATGCCACTAACGTAAAATTTAAATTGGCAGATATATGGTGAATGTGGTTCTGCCTGGCCAGCTTTCGACATCAATTTTGCCCTGATGCTGGTCTATCAGGTTCTGAGCAATGGATAAGCCCAGCCCTGTACCGCCTTCTCTTCCGCTGACCATGGGATAGAAAAGGGTGTCTTGTAACTCTGCAGGGATGCCCGGCCCGTTGTCGATGATCTCCACCCGCGCCGCTAATTTGCAGCGCTGACCGTGAATATTGGTTTGATGCACCGTTCTGGTGCGAATGATGATATTGCCATTGTTCTGCTTTTGCAGAATTTGCCCAGCATTACTGACAATATTCAAAAGCGCTTGCTCAATCTGATCCGAATCCATTAAAAACTCAGGCAAGCTCGGGTCGTAATCGCGCTCAATCGTCACGGATTGAGCAACTTCGAGCTCAACTAACTGGCGTACCTTCTCCAGAATCAGATGAAGGTTTTCCTGTTGTTTCTTGCCAGGCTTTTGTGGGCCAAGCAGGCGATCGACTAAGGAGCGTAATCGGTCCGCCTGTTCGATGATGATTTGGGTGTATTCCGTCAGAGATTGGTCGGGCAGCATGCGTTCAAGTAATTGAGCCGCGCCGCGCAGCCCGCCCAGCGGGTTTTTTATCTCATGAGCGAGCCCGCGTACCAGCAGCTTGGCGGCTTGCTGTTGAGCGTGTTGGTTGAGCTCTTGTGATAAACGACGTTGCTGACCAATTTTGCGCATTTCGACTAGCAGCATGAGTTCTTTCTGCCAGGAGATTGGGCTGACGGTGACTTCAAGCATTAAGGGTTTTCCATCGACCACAAAAGTCACGTCGCTATCGGTGATGCTCTGGCCACTTTGTAGCGGTTGAGACAACAAGGCTAAGTCCATGGAAGCGTGTTGAATGAGCTTGGATAATGGCTGGTCAACGATGCGTTTAGCGCTTTGTGAAAACAGCTGTTCTGCGGCTGGGTTGGCATAACGAACCTGAAGCGATTCGTTCATGATCAGCACGGAGGTGACCTGATGATTGAGTATTATGTTATCGAGTTCGCTGCTCACTGTCGTCCCTCATCCTTGACCTTAAAATGTGCAATGCACCAATTTGGTGCGGTTACATTCCAAGTATGGCGCAATAACTCATGCAGAAGAAGAGAAAAGTCCATATATCACAGGCTTTTCAGTATCCTTGTCGTTAATTGCACCGTTATGAACTGTAACAATGCAATAAGCTTGCCGTGCATAAGATATTGAATAGAAAAGATTTGAAGTGAATTTTATTGATATATAAGACATAAAAAAGGCTCACCAAAAAGGTGAGCCTCGAAGGAAGGGTTAATCGATCGGGCGATTACACTGAGTAGTAAAGTTCGAACTCAAGTGGGTGAGTCGTCATGTTTACTTGCTCAACGTCCTGAGACTTAAGGCCGATGTAAGAATCGATGAAGTCGTCAGAGAACACGCCACCAGCTGTTAAAAACTCACGGTCTGCATCTAGTGAATCTAGTGCATCTTTCAGTGAGTAAGCAACCGTTGGGATTTCAGCTGCTTCTTCTGCTGGTAGGTCATACAAGTCTTTGTCCATCGCTTCACCTGGGTGAATCTTGTTCTTAATGCCGTCAAGGCCAGCCATTAGCATTGCTGCGAAACATAGATATGGGTTAGCAGATGGATCACCGAAGCGAACTTCGATACGACGTGCTTTCGGGCTTGGTACCACAGGGATACGAATAGAAGCACTACGGTTACGAGCAGAGTAAGCCAGCATTACAGGCGCTTCGAAGCCAGGAACTAGACGCTTGTATGAGTTAGTCGCTGCGTTCGCGAATGCGTTGATTGCGCGAGCGTGCTTGATGATACCACCGATGTAGTAAAGGGCTGTTTCAGATAGGCCGCCGTACTTGTCACCCGCGAATAAGTTAACGCCATCTTTAGCTAGAGATTGGTGAACGTGCATACCAGAGCCGTTGTCACCAACTAGTGGTTTAGGCATGAAGGTCGCTGTCTTACCAAATGCGTGAGCAACGTTATGAACCACGTATTTGTAGATTTGGATTTCGTCTGCTTTTGAAGTCAGTGTGTTGAAACGAGTCGCGATTTCGTTCTGACCTGCAGTCGCTACTTCGTGGTGGTGTGCTTCTACAACCAGCCCCATTTCTTCCATGATTAGACACATAGCAGAACGGATGTCTTGAGATGAATCGACAGGAGCCACTGGGAAGTAACCACCTTTCACGCCTGGACGGTGGCCTTTGTTGCCTTCTTCGTAATCAGAACCTGTGTTCCATGCAGCTTCTACGTCGTCGATCTTAAAGAAAGAGCCTGACATATCAGTCGCGAACTTCACGTCGTCGAATAGGAAGAACTCTGGCTCAGGACCGATAAGCACGGTATCTGCAACACCTGTAGAGCGCATGTAGTCTTCAGCACGCTTGGCGATAGAGCGAGGGTCGCGGTCGTAGCCTTGCATGGTTGCAGGTTCAAGGATGTCACAACGGATGTTCAGTGTCGCATCTTCTGTGAATGGGTCAAGTACAGCGGATGACGCGTCTGGCATCATAACCATGTCTGACTCGTTGATGCCTTTCCAGCCAGCAACTGAAGAACCATCGAACATCTTACCTTCTTCGAAGAAGTCTGCATCGATCTGGTGAGCAGGAATTGAGATGTGCTGCTCTTTACCTTTTGTATCGGTAAAGCGTAGGTCAACAAACTTAACTTCGTTTTCTTGGATCAGCGATAGAACGTTTTCAACTGACATCTTGGATAACCTCCAGTGTTATTAAAGCGGTGTTAGCTCGATTGATGAACAAATCCAGCATTGATTAATTTCATTTCAATCGTATTAATCGATGCTGATATCAATAAAGCCAAAACCATGCCAAAAAAATTATTCCATTAATTTCAATAAATTAGTGGTTTAGGTATCAGTTTGGTGCACCAACTTGCACCAAAATGATCTTTAATTGCACTTTATTGGTGCAAATATCTTGAAGTGCACCAATATGAAACAAAAGCGTATTCCATTCAGCCGCCATTCGCTACCTATGTCAATGCACAATTTTGCATATTCAGAGCGATATTGTGTTCGATCAAAGCATATTCTTCAGAAAACCAACGTATCAGATCACATATTTCTGGGTTTTTCGCTAAAATCTGGTACATTATGGCCGTTTTTTTAATCAAGTAAGCTCGCTTCATTCATCGACCATGTTTGAAGCGAGCTTCTACTATCGAGTGAATCAAATCCATGGCTACTCCACAGATTGATAAATTGAGAAATATCGCGATCATCGCGCACGTTGACCACGGTAAAACAACACTGGTTGATAAACTGCTACAGCAATCAGGCACTTTAGAGTCTCGCGGTGAAGCTGAAGAGCGAGTCATGGACTCGAACGACATCGAAAAAGAGCGTGGCATTACCATCCTTGCTAAAAACACAGCAATTAACTGGAATGACTACCGCATCAACATCGTAGATACTCCAGGACACGCGGACTTCGGTGGTGAAGTTGAGCGTATCATGTCAATGGTAGACTCAGTGCTACTGATTGTTGACGCTGTTGATGGCCCTATGCCTCAGACTCGCTTCGTAACACAGAAAGCATTTGCTCACGGTCTTAAGCCAATTGTTGTTATCAACAAGATTGACCGTCCTGGCGCTCGTCCTGACTGGGTTATGGATCAGGTATTCGACCTATTCGATAACCTAGGTGCAACTGATGAACAGCTAGACTTCAAAGTGGTTTACGCATCAGCGCTTAACGGTTGGGCTTCTCTAGAAGAAGGCGAAACCGGCGAAGATATGGAACCGCTATTCGAAACCATCGTTGAAGAAGTGACAGCACCGCAAGTTGACCTAGACGGTCCACTACAGATGCAAGTTTCTCAGCTAGATTACAGCTCTTACGTTGGTGTTATCGGTGTTGCTCGTGTCACTCGTGGTAGCGTTAAACCTAACCAACAGGTTACTGTTATCGGTGCGGACGGTAAGACTCGTAACGGTAAAGTCGGCACTGTAATGGGCTACCTAGGCCTTGAACGTCACGAAGTTGACCAAGCGAACGCAGGTGACATCGTTGCAATCACGGGTCTTGGTGAGCTAAAAATCTCCGATACTATCTGTGCACAAAACCAAGTTGAAGCGTTGCCAGCACTTTCTGTTGATGAGCCAACGGTAACCATGACGTTCCAAGTAAACACGTCTCCGTTTGCTGGTAAAGAAGGTAAATTCGTAACGTCACGTAACATCCTTGAGCGTCTAGAAAAAGAGCTAGTACACAACGTAGCACTGCGCGTTGAGCAACTAGATGATCCAGACAAATTCCGCGTATCAGGCCGTGGTGAACTTCACCTATCTATTCTGATCGAAAACATGCGTCGTGAAGGCTTCGAGCTAGCGGTATCTCGTCCTGAAGTTATCATCAAAGAAGAAGATGGTCAGCTAATGGAACCGTACGAAACGGTAACTATCGACGTGATGGAAGAGCACCAAGGCGGCATCATGGAGAACATCGGCCTACGTAAAGGTGAGCTGACTGATATGTCTCCAGATGGTAAAGGCCGTGTACGTATGGACTTCATCATGCCATCTCGTGGTCTGATTGGTTTCCAAACTGAATTCATGACGCTAACGTCGGGTTCTGGTCTTCTTTACCACACATTCGATCACTACGGTCCGCACAAAGGTGGCGAGATCGGTCAACGTATCAACGGCGTACTGATTTCTAACGGTATGGGTAAAGCGCTAACCAACGCACTATTCAACCTTCAAGAGCGTGGCCGTATGTTCATCGGTCACGGTGTTGAAGTATACGAAGGCATGGTTGTTGGTATCCACAGCCGTGACAACGACCTAACAGTAAACGTACTGAAAGGTAAGCAGCTAACCAACGTTCGTGCATCAGGTACTGATGACGCACAGGTTCTTACTCCGCCAATCATCATGACGCTTGAGCAAGCACTTGAGTTCATCGATGACGACGAGCTAGTAGAAGTAACGCCTGAAAGTATCCGTATCCGTAAAAAGTTCCTAACGGAAAGCGATCGTAAGCGTGAAGCACGTAACGCTAAGTAATTCTACTTAATCGTTATTTAAGCTTTAAAGCCCTGAGTTGATATCAACTCAGGGCTTTTTGTTGTTACGCAGTCGTAAAAGAATGCGTGGCCTTTGTTCATCAGGTAACAGCTATAGTCGCTGAGGCCACAAACGAAAGCCGCCTCACTTGGAGGCGGCCTTAAAGCACTACTTTTGATTGAGCTTTTGCAGGAACTTATCTGATTCTGCTATCGCGGCATTCATATCCTTGATTGCGTACTGGATATCTTGTTCTAAGTTTGCAAACTCGCCTTGCAGTGAACCAATCGCACTCGCATTGAGGTTGTGCTTCAAGTAAAGCGTATTGTCGCGCAATGTATTGAGTACAGGTGTCATCTTATCTTCTGCACGCTTCATCGCGCTTAACATAGTGTTGTATGAGCGCTGAGTCTCTTTGAGTTTCTGTTCACTTGCCCGTTTGAGCTTAGTGCTGGTGTAAAGATCTAACTCGCTTTGCCATTCGGCGAAGAGTGCGTCCGACACATCTTCAATTGCTGCAATTCGGTCACTGACTTCTTGTGCTGCTTTTTCACTGTCTTGGTATTTATCGTTAATCTGGTTGTAGACGGTTTCCAGTTCGCCACCATCAAACTGAGTGAGTGCTGAGAGCGCTTCCAGTGCACTGGTGAACTCTTGTTGCGCATCTTGCTGAGACTGTTTGGCATCTTCGACACGATCTACCATGATGTCGCGTTTGTGATAGCCTACTTGTTCCATCGCTGAGTAATAAGCAGATTGGCAGCCAGTGAGAGTAAAAATGGAGAGCATCAGCGCCAGTAAGTACGGCATGATTGTGTCCTTTCCTTTAAAATGATGATGTTAGGATGGCGGAGTTGATGAGGAGTTACAAGTTGAATATCGAGCAACTGAGCAAGCAAAGTCTGAACTTTGGGCGATATCTGCTCACCAGAATGGGGCATGACAGAGTGAACGTCAATGCGGGCTATCTGGCATACATTACCTTGCTGTCGATAGTACCAATGTTAACCGTGCTGTTATCTGTACTGTCTTCGTTTTCTGTATTCGCTAATGCTGGGGACGTGATCCAAGATTTTGTCATTACCCATTTTGTCCCTGCAGCAGGAGATGCAGTGAAGCAGGCACTACTCGAATTTGTCGCCAACACTGGCAAGATGACCGCCGTGGGTGGTTTGTTCTTATTTGTCGCTGCCTTAATGTTGATCTCCAACATCGACAAGAACCTCAATTACATCTGGCGAGTGGAGCACAAACGTCGTGCCGTGTTCTCATTTTCCATGTACTGGATGGTGCTGACGCTAGGCCCGATCTTGGTTGGAGCGAGTATTGCCGCGACTTCTTATGTGACGTCATTAAAAATTATCGACAGCGAAGCCATTTCAGGGGCTTACGACTTTCTGTTGCGCTGGCTGCCTTTTTTGCTGTCTTTCTTTGCGTTTATGGGCTTGTACATCTTAGTACCGAATAAGAAGGTCTATGTTTCTCATGCGGTAGTCGGAGCTATTGTTGCGGCACTGTTGTTTGAGGCAAGTAAAAAAGGTTTCGCGGCGTACATTACTCAATTTCCTTCCTACCAGTTAATTTATGGCGCGCTGGCCGCGATTCCGATTCTGTTTGTCTGGGTTTACTTGTGCTGGCTGATTGTTTTGATTGGCGCCGAGGTCACGGCGGCATTAGGTGAGCGAGAGCAGTGGAGTGATGACCAAGAAATGGTACACTCGGCGGAAACGATTAAACAGCAGCAAGAAGGAAAAAGCAGTGATAGCGCTGATCCAAAGAGTAAGTGAAGCCGCAGTGCGCGTTGATGGTGAAGTAGTTGGTGAAATCGACCAAGGTCTACTTGTTCTACTTGGCGTAGAAAAGGACGATGATGAAGCTAAAGCGAAGCGATTGATGGAGCGTGTGACCACTTACCGAGTATTTGGTGACGATGAAGGCAAGATGAATCTCAACGTGAAACAGGTCGAAGGTAAAGTGCTGGTGGTTTCCCAATTTACCTTGCCTGCAGATACCAATAAAGGCACCCGTGCCGGTTTCTCACGTGGAGCGCATCCAGCGGATGCTGAGCGTTTATACGATTACTTTGCTGACCAGTGCTCGCAAGTGCTGCCGACAGAGCGAGGGCGCTTCGCCGCTGATATGAAAGTATCACTGGTTAATGACGGCCCAGTAACCTTCTGGTTACAGGTATAATTATAAAGATAGGCTAGAGGGGAAACGCCAAGTGCGTTTCCATGGAAAAGGAATTTTATGTTTAAGCTGATCACGCCAAAAACAGATAACCAACTCAATAAGTATTACCACTTTCGCTGGCAAATGCTGCGCGAACCTTGGCGCATGCCGTTAGGCTCTGAGCGTGATGAATACGATCCGATGAGCCACCACCGCATGATTGTCGATGGTCGTGGTCGACCTATGGCTATCGGCCGCCTCTACATTACTCCGGACAGCGAAGCGCAAATTCGTTATATGGCGGTGAAAGGCAATCGTCGTAGCAAAGGTATGGGCTCGCTGGTGCTGGTGGCTCTGGAGTCGCTTGCCCGACAGGAAGGGGCTAAGCGTCTGGTGTGTAATGCGCGTGAGGATGCCATTTCTTTCTACGAAAAGAACGGTTTTGAGCGTCGCGGTGAATTAACTGATGAGCGCGGCCCTGTGCGTCACCAGCAGATGGTCAAAAAGCTCGACCCGATGGCTAATGTGCTACGTAAGCCTGAGTGGTGTACTGAGCTGCAAGAGCGCTGGGAGCATCAAATCCCTATCAGCGATAAGATGGGCATTAAGATCAATCAGTACACGGGTTATCAGTTCGAGTGTTGTTCTCAGCTCAACCCTAATCTCAATCCACACAACACTATGTTCGCAGGTTCAGCCTTTACCCTTGCGACCCTGACAGGGTGGGGGATGACGTGGTTGTTGATGAAAGAACGTGGTTTGAGTGGTGATATCGTTTTGGCTGACAGCCAGATTCGCTACCGTCATCCGGTGACACAGAATCCAGTGGCTTCAACCTCGTTAGATGGGATCAGTGGAGACTTAGACCGCCTGGCTTCCGGTCGAAAGGCACGTATTGTTATTCATGTCACGATTCACAGTGGCGATACGGAAGCTGTGGAGTTTGTCGGTACTTATATGCTGCTACCGAATTACAAGTCGATGCTGGATTTGCCTGCTTCATCATCTTCTGAAGAGTAATTTGCTTCGTTGGCGGGTACGATTGGTTCAATCGGCTCGCCACACACATCTTGAATCACATTGGTCAGATTGAATATATCGGACCATAATCTCTGGCAGTTATGCTCGCTGGTAAAAATTAATGTGCCAAACTCAGGTTTGGTCATATCTAATGTCCCTGCCAGTTGCGCTTTCTCCCTTTTCGATGCAATCTCAATCCGGCCACGATCGGCTTGGAGTGTGATTCTATCTAAGGGCCAGAGCTGCAGATAGCTTTGATCGCCATCGACACTTTTTGCTTCCAGCGCACCGTCATGCAGGTAGCCATTGAGCGTACCGCTCAGGCTATGCGCCAGCATTGAATAATCACCAGATAAACCACTCATTTCCAGTTCGACTTCAGCTAGCCCGGCGAGCTTAAACGGCAATTGGGCCTGCAGTAGCGGTTGATTGACTTGAAAACCATCGGCATGCAGTGACAGTTGCCATGGGGCACTGACAGATTGACGCTGCCATTGTCCGCTTGCTTCGATATAGCCTTGATCTAGCGGAATAAAAGCGCGCTCTAAGGTAATGTTACCCTGCTTGGCCGTCGCTTTTAGTACGGCTTGGGTGGTCAGCAGCTGTTCAATACTGGCATTGTTGGCACTGATTTCTAGGCTGCCATCGTAAAGCCCGACTTGATCATCATGAATCAAAGTCAGCTCCTGCCCCTCGATATTGAGGCCAGATAACTGCCAGTAGGGAGGACGTTCGACTTGAATAAGTTGGGCATTTTCGATGTCGAGTTCAGCAATCTTAAGCGAGTGCAGAGGCTGTGACATTTGTGCCAAAGTACTGATGAGTTGATCGGTTTGCTCCAGCCATTTTACCCCAGTGATCTTTAAGCGGTTAAGCGCAACGTCTTCTGGTGTCAGTATTCCGCTTAGCTGGACACGGCCTTGCTTGAAATCAGTATCAAACTCATCCACTGAGATGTGATTTGAAGTGAAGCCCAGCTTGGCTGTTAGTGCGATAAACCTTAGCTGGTCGAAATCCACACTCTCAGCATCAAACGAGATATAGCCTTGTTCTTGTTGCCACAGAGGGCGATCGAGCGTGAGATTTTCCAAAGACGCATCGAGATGATTGAATTGCCACCCAGCGTAATGGAGGTTGCTGCTGAGGAGGTCGAGACTATTAATATGATAAATCGGTAGGTCGAGCGATTTGAGTCTTGAGAGTAATTTCTCAGCCGAGCTATTTTGCGGTAAATCGAGTTTATTGACGGTGACGTTGATCAACGACCATCCTTGGCCAAATTGCTCCGCTTGACCGGAAATTTCCGCGCCATACCAGCTGAATGACGCGCCATAGATGGTGCTGTCTTGTGCCTGATATTGTGCATCGATCAGCAAGTTATCTAATGCTTCCCCTTTGACATACAGCTGCTTGGCTGACAGTTGAATGTCACCATAGGGCAGGTTTTGCTCTTGGTTGAGCCATTGAGGCTTTTTCACCTGTAGATTGACGTCTCTGGCTGACCAACCCGGCGCAGTAATGTCGACATGCTGCAGCGCCAGTTGCTGCAAGTGAATGGCATGCAGCAAAGGTGAATTCAGTTCGTTGATGTCTAGATTGGCGCCTTCAATTAAGATAGAGTCAAACGAGGCTTGGTTGTTTTGCCACAGTGTTGGACTTAACCAGACGGTCAGCTTGGGGATGAGTATAGCTTTTGGCTCGGCGTCAATTTCAACATCTTCTAATGTCAGTTGGAAGGGAGGGGAATATGACGCTTGCTGAGCCGTGATGGTATAAGGGGTCAGATTTTGTAGCATCACGTTGACCACTTGGCTCGCATAGCTGGTGTTGAGCAGAACGAACAGGGCCAGTAGCGGTAAGCTGATCAGGCTGACAATTGCAATGGTGGTCAGCAGCAGTGCTTTCTTCAAAATCTCGACCTTCCCTAGGAGTAGATGTAGCTAGCTTGGAACATTTTTGCTTTTCAGGCAACAAAAAGCCCCTCGAAAGAGGGGCTTAGCTAAGCAATTGGTGACGATATCACTAATCTAGCTGAGGGCCTGCCGCAACCAGAGATTTACCTTCATCGTTATCTGTGTACTTGTCGAAGTTGTTGATGAAGCGCTGAGCCAGATCTTTGGCTTTGCTTTCCCACTGCAGTGGGTCAGTGTAGGTATCGCGTGGATCTAAGATCGCTGGGTCAACGTCATGCAGTGCAGTCGGCACTTCCAAGTTAAAGATTGGAATGTGCTTAGTCTCTGCTTTTTCAATCGAACCATCTAGGATCGCATCAATGATGCCGCGAGTATCTTGAATAGAGATACGTTTGCCACTGCCGTTCCAACCTGTGTTAACTAGGTACGCTTCTGCACCCGCTGCTTCCATACGTTTCACTAGTACTTCTGCGTACTTGGTTGGGTGTAGCGTCAGGAACGCCGCGCCGAAACAAGCAGAGAAGGTTGGTGTTGGCTCTGTAATGCCACGCTCAGTACCAGCAAGTTTCGCGGTAAAGCCAGACAGGAAGTGGTACTTGGTTTGCTCTGGAGTCAGCTTAGATACAGGAGGCAGCACACCGAATGCATCCGCAGACAAGAAGATTACCTTGTTGGCATGACCTGCTTTTGATACTGGCTTAACGATGTTCTCAATGTGTTCAATTGGGTAAGAAACACGAGTGTTTTCTGTTTTTGAACCATCGTCGAAGTCAATCGAGCCATCGCTGAGTACCGTTACGTTTTCAAGCAGCGCATCACGACGAATCGCATTGTAGATGTCTGGTTCTGCTTCTTTTGAAAGCTTGATGGTTTTCGCGTAACAGCCGCCTTCAAAGTTGAAGATGCCATCGTCGTCCCAACCGTGTTCATCATCGCCGATTAACTCACGTTTAGGGTCGGTGGATAGTGTAGTTTTACCTGTGCCAGATAGGCCGAAGAAGACCGCAACATCGCCGTTTTCTTTACACTTGTTAGCACTACAGTGCATAGAAGCAATGTCTTTTAGAGGAAGGAAGTAGTTCATCATAGCGAACATACCCTTCTTCATTTCACCGCCGTACCAAGTACCGCCGATCAACTGCATGCGTTCAGTCAGGTTGAAGACAGTAAAGTTTTCAGAGTTTAGGCCGTGCTCTTTCCATTTCTGGTTGGTGCACTTAGCACCATTCATCACGACGAAGTCTGGTTCGAACGTAGCTAGTTCTTCTTCGCTAGGGCGAATGAACATGTTCTTAACGAAGTGCGCTTGCCACGCGACTTCAGTAATAACGCGGATGCTTAGACGTGTGTCTGGGTTGGCACCGCAGTAACCATCAATCACGAATACACGTTTACCTGATAGCTGGTCAGTGACCTGATCTTTAAGGTCATTCCAGATCTCTTGAGTGATGGGCTTGTTGTCGTTTTTAACCGCATCAGAAGTCCACCACATGTGTTCTTCTGTAGTTGCATCTTTAACGATGTACTTATCTTTTGGTGAGCGTCCAGTAAAGATACCAGTATCCACGGCAACCGCACCCAGCTCAGTAACTACACCCTTTTCGTAGCCTTCTAGATCAGCGCGTGTTTCTTCTTCGAACAACATTTCGTAACTTGGGTTGCGGACAACCTCTTTTACGTTGTGAAGCCCGTGTTTGGTAAGATCAATTGTTGCAGCCTTTGCATGTTCCATAACGGTCATAGGTGCTCCTTGTAGGAATATTTTGTAGGGATTTTGTAATAATGTTTTGATTGTTATCTGCTCACCATGCTAGCAACGGGTCTGAGTGAAAACAGGGATATAGCTCAAAAATTATCCATGATTTCTATGGGGTTTTAAGCGACTCATCACATATTGGCTGGGATAGTGTATCCCGCGCGCAAAGGATTGCGCTAGATCAAAAAGGATTATTAATTGATTAAAATTAAGCGGTTGCTTTATTACGTGAAAGGCTAATGTTTACGGGGCTTTGATCACAAAAAGGCCAGCGATGTGCTGGCCTTTTGACTGGTAAATTACGTGCTTCTTAAATTATGAAAATTAATGCAGCGTTTTGTTGCCTGAATCGGTCTGGTCGAACAACTCAGATACTTGAGCTTCGTCGAACGTATAGTTCGTGCCGCAGTAATCACAATGTAAAGAAATTGAGCCGACTTCCGCCAAAATGTCATTTACTTCCGCACGATCGATGGTCACGATGGCGGCGCCACTGCGCTCGCGTGAACAGCCACAGTGGAATTCGACCGGTTGTGGGTCAAACAGGCGAACTTTCTCTTGGTTGTATAGACGATAAAGTAGGTCGTTGGCTTCAAGCGTAAATAGCTCTTGGTTTTTGACCGTATCTGTCAGTTGCTCTAGGTGCTCGAAATCTTCAGGTGTGCCTGTACCATCTGGCATCACCTGAATCAGCATACCCGCAGCACGCTGCTGGCCTTCGTGTTCTCCGAGGCGCAACCAGATACGCGTCTTCAGCTGCTCTGAGTTTGCGAAGTAGCTTTCAAGAATGTCCGATAAGTTGTCGCCATCTAAACCAACAATACCTTGGTAACGTTCGCCCTTTTTAGGATCGATAGTGATCACTAAGTGACCTTTACCCAGCATGTCATGAATGCTGGCATCATCGGCGATATCCCCTTCCCAGCGTGCGACACCTCGTACTTTCTGGTCATGGTCGCCATTAATGACGGCCAGAGATACCGGGCCGTCACCTTGCAATTGCATTGTGATAGAGCCTTCGAACTTTAAAGTCGCGGTCAGCAGGGTTGTCGATACCAGTAGCTCACCCAACAGCTTCTGTAGTGGTGCTGGGTATTCCTTGCTAGAAATGATGCGTTGGTAGGCTTCATCCAATTGTACCAACTCGCCACGTACAGACAGGTCTTCAAAAAGGTAGCGGTTTAAAACATTGTTTGCCATGTAAGCATTTCCTCGTACGTATGGTACTACTGATACCAGCCAGATGGTGGCTGATATTATTGATGTTTAAATTTGATGATGTCGCGACGCTGCTTTTTATCAGGGCGACGATCTGGACTTGGGCTATGCGCATGAAGTTTGCGACGGGCGGCATTTTCTTCGCGCTTAGCAAGACTGTCCCCAGTTTCGGTATAGAGGGTTTGTGCTTCGGGAGCGCCACGTCGTTGATCCGAAATCTTTTCGATAACCACGGTTTTCTCCTCATGCCCCTGACGAAGAGTAATGATTGCGCCAAGCTCAACCGCCTTACTCGGCTTGCTGCGTTGGCCATTATAGTGAACTTTACCGCCGTCGACCATATTTCGAGCAATGGAACGAGTTTTGTAAAAACGTGCTGCCCATAGCCATTTATCGAGTCGAACTGCTTCAGTTTGGGAACCCATTGTGGATACTAGCCTCTAACTGGTGGTGAATCTTGTGCCAAATTATTGGTGTAACAATGGTGATGAAGCGCGCATTTTTCAAGGTACATGGTAAAATTCCACCGCTTTACATGTTAATCAGGCCGTTACCTATTTAGCCTGTTTCATATTTTGGTAGAATGATTGGTTCAAATAAAAACTCTAATTATAGAGTACTTTGCTTGGTAAATAGTACTTTGCATGGCTTCGTCAGCTGGTGATCAAAAGGATTGTGAGTGAACATACGTGGTGTAATTCAACTGGATAGTTTCCTGAAAAATCAGGACCGCTTGAGCTCAATGGCAACGGTAGTGTTGCTAGGCATGAGCGCATGGGTATCTGGTGCATTGATCTGGAAGCCGATGGAGTCGCAATCGGTAACCCCTTGGCAGCCAACGTCAGTGGCAGGTAGTGCCAGCAAGGATTCGGGTTTAAATATCGCTGAGCTGCAAAACAGTAACTTGTTTGGTCGCTATCAAGCGCAGGCGCCGGTTGAGAAAAAGCCTGTAGTAACGGAAGCGCCTAAAAGTCGCTTGAACGTCATCTTGGTCGGTGTTGTAACTAGCACTGAAGCGAATAAAAACCTTGCGGTGGTGGCCAGTCGAGGTCAGCAGGCGACTTATGGTATCGGTGAAACCTTGGAAGGTACCAGGGCGACTGTAGTTCAAGTCTTGTATGATCGTATTATTGTCGATAACTCCGGCCGTAATGAAACTGTCATGCTAGAAGGGCTTAAATACACCAAGAATCTACAGCAACAGCCTAAAACCAAATCGATTAAGGCAGACGTGTCCGCCGATAAGCTGGATGAAATACGCTCTGTCATTCGCAAAGACGCGAAACAAATTTTCCAATACGTTCGTATGTCTCAGATAAAAAGAGATGGCGAAGTTATTGGTTATCGCTTAACCCCTGGAAAAGAGAAAGAACTATTCGAATCAGTTGGCTTACAGTCAGGGGATATAGCAACACAAATCAATGGCCAGGATCTGAGTAACCCCGCGACGATGGGGGAGATCTTCAAAAATATGTCTCAACTTACCGAGCTGAACTTAACGGTAGAACGAGATGGCCAACCTTATGAAATTTATATTGAATTATAAGAATGATGCAGATGCGTGAATCATTCCGAGGAGTAGAGAGTGAACCATTGGCTTAAAAAAAGCGCTTGGCTTTTAGCAGGAAGCTTGTTGACGTCACCTGCCGCTGTATTCGCTAACGAATACAGTGCGAGCTTTAAAGGCACAGATATTCAAGAGTTCATCAACATTGTTGGTCGGAATCTGGAAAAAACCATCATTGTTGACCCATCCGTACGTGGCAAGATTGACGTACGCAGCTACGACATGCTGTCGGAAGAACAATATTACAGCTTCTTTTTAAACGTTCTGGAAGTCTATGGCTACGCTGTGGTGGAAATGGACAACGGTGTTATCAAGGTCATCAAATCTAAAGATGCGAAAACCTCCGCGATTCCCGTGGTTGGCGATGGCTCAATCCAAGGCGACGAAGTCGTAACACGTGTTGTTGCGGTTCGTAATGTCTCGGTGCGTGAGCTTTCACCTCTGCTTCGTCAGCTAAACGACAATGCGGGTGCAGGTAACGTTGTGCACTATGACCCAGCTAATATCATTCTTATTACAGGTCGTGCTGCGGTAGTAAACCGATTGGCAGACATCATTAAACGTGTCGACCAAGCGGGTGACAAAGAAATCGAAGTAGTTGAGTTGGATAATGCTTCTGCTGCTGAGATGGTTCGTATTGTTGAAGCTCTGAATAAGACGACTGATGCGAAAAGCACACCTGCTTTCTTACAGCCAAAACTGGTTGCAGATGATCGCACTAACTCTATTCTCATTTCCGGTGATCCTCAGGTACGTCAGCGCCTGCGTAAGCTGATTAAGCAGCTTGATATTGAGATGGCTACCAAAGGCAATAACCGCGTGGTGTATCTAAAGTACGCCAAAGCGGAAGACTTGGTGGATGTGCTGAAAGGTGTCTCTGACAATCTTCAGGCAGAAAAATCATCGGGCTCTAAACAGTCGTCCAGTGCCAAACGTGGCGAGGTGATGATCTCAGCTCACCCAGGTACCAATGCATTGGTTCTGACTGCGCCGCCAGATATTATGAATGCGCTGCAGGATGTAATTTCTCAACTGGATATTCGCCGTGCACAGGTGCTGATTGAAGCCCTGATTGTCGAAATGACAGAAGGTGACGGTATTAACTTGGGTGTCCAGTGGGGCTCGCTCGAAACTGGTGCAGTGATCCAGTACGGTAATGCCGGAACCAGAGTCGGTGACGTGATGGTTGGTCTGGAAGAGGCAAAGGATACTATTGAGAGCAAGCCTATTAGAGATAGTAATACTGGTGAGATCAAATACTACGAGCAAACTACGACGAAAGGTGATTATTCAACCTTAGCTTCTGCGTTAAAGGGGGTCAATGGTGCGGCACTTAGTGTCGTAATGGGCGACTGGACAGCACTGATCAGCGCAGTATCAAGCGACACCAACTCTAACATTCTGTCTTCTCCGAGCATTACTGTCATGGACAACGGTGAAGCATCTTTCATTGTCGGTGAAGAAGTGCCAGTTATCACTGGGTCTGCGGCAGGGTCAAACAACGACAACCCATTCCAGACCGTTGATCGTAAAGAAGTTGGTATCAAGCTTAAAGTCGTTCCGCAAATCAACGAAGGTAACTCGGTACAGCTTACCATTGAGCAAGAGGTGTCTAACGTTCTGCCTGCGACCAGTAACGCAGCGGTGGATGTCAGCTTTGCTAAACGCCAGCTCAATACGTCAGTTATGGTAGAAGATGGCCAGATGATTGTACTAGGTGGTTTGATTGACGAACGCGCACAAGAAAGTGAATCTAAAGTCCCACTACTGGGTGATATTCCTTACTTAGGCCGTCTGTTTAAATCGACCAGCTCTCAGCTACAAAAATCCAATCTAATGGTATTCATCAAGCCAACCATCATTCGCGATGGTGTAACTGCTGATGGTATTACTCAGCGTAAATACAACTTTATTCGTGCTGAGCAGCTTTACAAGGCTGACCAAGGTCTGAGATTGATGGAAGACGTGCAAACGCCTGTACTGCCTAAATTCGGTGAAGATATTAGTCACCCTGCTGAGATTCAGGCTTTCCTAGACCAAATGGAAACTAAGTGATGGATGAGTTAGTCACATTCCGTCGTTTGCCATTTAGCTTTGCCAATCGCTTCCAACTGGTACTTGAGCCTTCAGAGCAAGGTCTCACGCTGTATTATGTTGCGCCGTTGGCATTTGAAGCCCTGATCGAAGTAAAACGTGTGGTAGGCGAACATTTTGAGCTGCGCGAAGTGCCCAAAGATGAGTTCGATTCCAAATTGACGGAAGCGTATCAGCGCGACTCGTCGGAGGCGCGTCAGTTAATGGAAGATTTGGGTGCAGACAGTGATGACTTCTTCTCGTTGGCTGAGGATTTGCCGCAAGATGAGGACCTGCTTGAGTCAGATGACGATGCGCCTATCATCAAGTTGATCAACGCTATGCTCGGTGAAGCGATTAAGGAGGGGGCATCGGATATCCACATCGAGACCTTCGAAAAAGCGCTTTCAATCCGTTTCCGCATTGATGGCGTATTGCGTGATGTGTTGTCGCCGAGTCGTAAGCTAGCACCGTTATTGGTCTCTCGCGTTAAGGTTATGGCTAAGCTGGATATCGCTGAGAAGCGTGTGCCTCAAGATGGCCGTATTTCTCTGCGTATTGGTGGTCGAGCGGTTGATGTGCGTGTTTCCACCATGCCTTCGTCGCACGGAGAGCGCGTGGTGATGCGTCTTCTGGATAAGAATGCCACTCGACTTGATCTGCATAGCTTAGGCATGACGCCAGCCAACCATGAAAACTTCCGCAGCATGATAGAGCGCCCGCACGGCATCATCTTGGTTACCGGCCCAACGGGCTCGGGTAAATCGACCACTTTGTATGCTGGCCTCCAGGAACTCAACAGCAACGAACGCAATATTCTTACCGTTGAAGACCCGATTGAATTTGATATCGATGGGATCGGTCAGACGCAGGTTAACCCTAAAGTAGACATGACCTTCGCTCGTGGCTTGCGTGCAATTTTGCGTCAGGACCCTGACGTTGTGATGGTCGGTGAGATCCGTGACTTGGAAACGGCGCAGATCGCAGTTCAGGCTTCTTTGACAGGTCACTTAGTGATGTCGACCCTGCACACCAATACGGCAGTGGGTGCGATTACCCGTCTGCGGGATATGGGCATTGAGCCGTTCCTGATCTCCTCCTCACTATTAGGGGTGTTGGCGCAGCGCTTAGTTCGTACGCTTTGCCCAGATTGTAAAGTGCCTTACGAAGCAGACAAAGAAACCAAAAAGCTGTTTGATCTGAAGAAGAAAGAAGAGCTGATCCTCTATCGAGCTAATGGCTGTGAACACTGTAATCACAAAGGTTATCGTGGCCGTACGGGTATTCATGAGCTGCTGGTGGTCAACGAGCAGGTGCAGGAGAAAATTCACAGCGAAGCGGGTGAACAAGCGATTGAAAAAGCCATTCGTGAGCATACGCCAAGTATTCGTGATGATGGCCTGAGTAAAGTTCGTCAAGGTATCACTTCTCTTGAAGAAGTCATGCGGGTGACTAAGGAAGGCTAATGGCAGCGTTTGAATATAAAGCCCTCAATAAAAAAGGCAAAACCCAGAAAGGGGTGATTGAAGGCGATAACGCACGTCAGGCCCGAGCCCGGCTCAAAGAGCAGGGGTTAATGCCGGTTGAGGTAAGTGAAACACGCCAGAAAGCTAAGAAGCAGACCGAGCAAGCTGGGTTGACTTTTAAGCGTGGTATCAGTACGCCTGACTTGGCTTTGATTACTCGCCAGTTAGCGACACTGGTTCAATCGGGAATGCCACTAGAAGAATGTCTCAAGGCAGTGTCAGAGCAGTCTGAAAAGCCACGCATTCGAACCATGCTGCTCGCCGTGCGTTCAAAAGTCACCGAAGGCTACACGCTGGCTGACAGTTTGGCTGACTTCCCGCATATCTTTGATGATTTGTTCCGCTCTATGGTGTCGGCAGGTGAAAAGTCTGGTCACCTAGATGCGGTTTTGGAACGTCTGGCGGACTATGCAGAAAATCGCCAAAAAATGCGCTCTAAGCTGCAGCAGGCAATGATCTACCCTGTGGTGCTGGTGGTGTTTGCCGTCGGTATTGTAGCGTTTTTGCTCGCGGCAGTAGTGCCCAAGATTGTTGGCCAGTTTGTTCAGATGGGACAAGAACTGCCTCAATCGACTCAGTTCCTTCTTGCTTCCAGTGATTTTATTCAAAACTGGGGCATTCAAATTTTAGTCGCTATGACCGTGCTGGTGTATCTGTTTAAGTTTGCTCTCAGTAAACCTAACCTGCGCCTGAGTTGGGACCGCAAAATTGTTCATATGCCGATGATTGGCAAAATCTCTCGTGGCCTGAACACCTCTCGCTTTGCGCGTACGCTATCCATCTGTACTTCCAGTGCAATTCCAATATTGGAAGGCATGAAAGTGGCGGTGGACGTGATGTCGAATCATTACGTTAAGCAGCAGGTCCTCAGCGCGACTGATAACGTCCGTGAAGGGGCAAGCCTGCGTAAGTCACTTGAGCAGACCAAGCTTTTCCCACCAATGATGCTGCACATGATCGCCAGTGGTGAACAGAGTGGTGAGCTGGAAAGTATGCTGACTCGTGCGGCCGATAATCAGGATGCCAACTTTGAATCAACGGTCAATATCGCCTTAGGTATCTTCACCCCGGCATTGATTGCACTGATGGCAGGATTAGTACTGTTTATCGTAATGGCGACCCTGATGCCAATTTTAGAAATGAACAACTTAATGAGTGGATAGTCATACTGAGAGCAGTTTAACCTCTCGCTATGAATTTTTATTTGGAGAATATAATGAAAAGAAAAATGAACAAGCAGTCTGGCTTTACGCTTTTAGAGGTGATGGTTGTTGTCGTCATCTTAGGTATTTTAGCGAGCTTTGTTGTTCCTAACTTGTTGGGTAATAAAGAAAAGGCTGACCAACAAAAAGCCATTACTGATATTGTTGCGCTAGAAAATGCACTGGATATGTACAAGCTGGACAACAGCGTTTATCCAACCACAGACCAAGGTTTGGAAGCACTAGTTAACAAGCCATCAAGCCCTGAACCGCGTAACTATCGCGATGGTGGTTACATCAAGCGTCTGCCAACTGACCCTTGGGGTAACGACTACCAATACCTGAGCCCAGGTGACAACGGCAACATCGATATTTTCACTCTAGGTGCTGATGGCCAAGAAGGTGGTGAAGGTGTCAATGCCGATATCGGTAATTGGAACATTCAGGACTTTCAATAAGGCAGAGGCGGCATAAGCCGCCCTCTTTTTCCTATGCGTCAAGGTTACCCAACTCTTTCTCGTACTGGCTTTACTCTGCTGGAAATCTTACTGGTTTTGGTACTGGTGTCCCTCGCTTCGGTGGCGGTGATCTCCACGTTACCTACCAGCTCAAAAGATGTGGCAAAGAAGCAGGCTGAATCTCTTTTTCAGAGAATATTGCTCCTTAATGAAGAAGCTATGCTCAGTGGCCGAGATTTCGGTCTGCGCGTCGATGAGAAGAAATCGATCTACTACTTGATGTCGCTGGAAAGTGAAGGCTGGCAGAAACTCAATATCGACCAGATTCCTTACGAAACGAAGTTGAATGAGTCGGTAGCTGTGACACTGACTCTGGGTGGTGGCGCATGGGGCGATGACGACCGTCTGTTTAAGCCGGGAACCCTGTTTGATGAAGATATGTTTGCTGAGTACAAAGAAGAGAAAAAGCTGCGTCCGCCACAAGTGTTTATTGTCTCCAGTGGTGAAGTGACGCCATTTTCTGTTGCCATTTATCCTGAACAAGGTGATGAAGAGCAGGATGCTTGGAAAGTAGTGGCAAAAGAAAATGGACAGATAGTGCTGTTGGCTCCGGGAGAAAGCGAAGATGAAAGCTAAACGGGGCATGACGTTACTGGAAGTGTTGGTTGCGTTAGCGATATTCGCTACTGCAGCGATAGCGACCATTCGTTCTGTCAGCCAACATATCAACACCTTAAATTATCTAGAAGAAAAAACCTTCGCTGCGTTAGTCGCGGATAACCAGATGGCCAAAGTGATGCTGGCAGGTAGCAAGCCGAGTAAGAAAAAAGGCAAAGAAGAACTGGCCGGGCGAGATTGGTTCTGGTCTATAGAGCCTGTCGAGACTACTGGTGACATTTTGCAGGCGTTTGATGTCAAGGTGGCCACCAGTGAAAAAAGTTCGCCAGTGGTGACGGTGAGAAGCTATGTGGCGAAGTAAAACATCGGCCTCTCAGGGCGGTTTCACGCTGATCGAAGTACTGGTGGCGATTGCCATCTTTGCCAGCTTGAGTGTGGGCGCTTATCAGGTACTGAATCAAGTACAGCGCAGCAACGAACTGTCGATGGAGCGCAGTGAGCGACTGAAAACGCTGCAACGTGCCTTAGTGTTTATGGATGGCGACTTTCGTCAGATGGCTCTACGCCAGACTAGAACTAATGGTGAAGAGTCCAATGGCCTGTTGGTGCAGTGGAAAGAGTATTTGCTGGATTCCGATGCCAATGGGATCATGTTTACCCGTTTAGGCTGGCATAACCCACAACAGCAGTTTCCGCGTGGTGAAGTGAGTAAAGTGGGCTACCGAATTAAAGATGACGTGCTTGAGCGCGTCTGGTGGCGCTATGCTGATACGCCTGCAGGGCAAGCGGGAATAGCGATGCCACTTATCGACAAAGTGGAAAAGTTTAATGTGAAGTTCTTTGACGGCTCCGACTGGAAAAAAGAGTGGGATAAGAAAGCCATGTTGCCTCAGGCGGTAGCGGTTGAACTTGAACTGGAAGATTACGGCAAGATTGAACGCATATATATGACTGCGGGTGGTGAGATTGGCGGTTCTGAGGAGAAGAGCGATGGCAGCTAAGCGTCCTCAGCGCGGTGTCGCTCTGATTGTCATTTTACTGCTGTTAGCGGTCATGGTCAGTATCGCCGCCAGTATGGCCGATCGTTTGTTCAGTCAGTTCAAGCGTGCTGGCAGCCAAATCAATTATCAGCAAGCGTACTGGTACAGCTTGGGTGTTGAAGCGCTGGCTAAGTACGGTATTGAGCAAAGCTATAAAGACAACGATGACAGCATCAATCTGTCCCAGCCTTGGGCTCAAGAGTTGGATAGCATGCCATTGGACTATGGCACAGTGAGTGGCAAGTTGCATGATGCTCAGGCGTGCTTCAATATCAATGCGTTGTCTGATGTGGAACAAACCGCTGGGTCTGCACAGTTACCTTTCTTGGTAGAAAAGTTTCAGAATCTGCTTGAAGAGCTGCAGGTGGACAACTACGAAGCAGAAACCATTGCCCAGTCGTTGTGGGAATTTGTGGATAGCAATGATTCAGTTAACTCATCGTCGGGTGTTGAAGACAGTCATTACGAAGGTTTATCGCCTGCATATTTGAGTGCCAATACCTTGTTGGCCGACAGCAGTGAGTTACGATCAGTAAATCAGGTTAGCGGCGAAGTGATGGAAAAAGTCAGCCCGATGATTTGCGCGCTGCCAACTTCTGACTTTCGTCTTAATGTGAATACCATTGCGCCCGAGCATGCAGCGCTGCTGGCGGCAATGTTCTATCCGAATCTGAGTTCGTCTCAGGCAAAACAGATTTTGGAAAACCGTGGCCCCGATGGATGGGCGTCAACGGATGACTTTCTCGCTGAATCGGACCTGAGTGGTTTGAGCGAGGATGTTAAAAAGCAGGTCAAAGGCTACCTGAGTGTCGACAGCGTGTATTTTGAGCTCGATGCTGAGGTGCTGGTGGATAAATCCAGGGTGCGAATCCGCAGCCTGTTGTTTAGTAATAATAGAGAAACTGCAACGGTAATACGCCGTCGCTTTGGAGGGATCGGTGAACGAGTTTCTAATCGTTCGGCTGAGCAAAAGTAAAACAGCAGCGATTCAATGGCTGGTTTGGTCAGAAAGCCAAAAGGAAGTGATAGCGAGCGGTGAACTGCAAGATCACCAGGATTTGGCCGAGCTTGCCAATTACGCAGAAGGGCGCCAAGTTATTGTACTGGTGTCTGCAGCCAATCTGGTTCTGACTCAGTTGGAAGTCCCAGCAGGCGCGAATCGTCAGTTTGATTCTATGCTGCCATTCATGTTGGAAGACGATGTGGCGCAGGATGTCGACGAGCTGCACTTTACTGTCTTGGCAAAGGAAGCCAATCAGGCGTATGTCTGTGGTATTGACTACAGCTGGCTGGAATCAATATTGGCTGACATGCGACAGCTTGGCTTCGCGGTGCGTAAGGTATTACCTGACGCATTGGCTTTGCCTGTCGCTGAAGAGTCAGGTTTGAGTGCAGTAGAGCTGGATGGCCAGTGGTTAGTGAAAAAAGGTCAGTTCAGTGCGGTAAGTATTGAACTAGCTTGGTTGCCGCTTTTGGCTCAGTCTGACTGGGTTAAGCAAGAGGAGGAGTACCTGCCACTTCAGGCATACTCACACTTACCAGAGCTGACATTGGCTGAGGAGCAAAAATGGCACAATGAACAACCACAGTTGGTCATGCAGCTGCTTGCTGAACAAGCTGTCAAAAGTAAGCTCAACCTGTTGTCTGGTGAGTTTAAGCCGAAATCGTCTTTTGGTCGTCATCTCAAAGTGTGGCGTAAAGCAGCGATTGCAGCAGGAGTTTTGGTTGCCATTCTCAGTGTCGACAACTGGCTGCAAATCCAAAGTGCTGAAACGCAAGCCAATGCCTATCGTCAGGAAAGTGAACGTATTTTCCGCCAAGTGACCAGCAAGAACAAAATTCCGACCGTCACCTATCTAAAACGGGAAATGGAACGAGAGGAGAGCCGACTGTCCGGTGGCGGTAGTGGTGACTCAGTTCTGGAATGGATGGTGAAAATGCCTCAAGTGATGAAGCAGGTACCGGGCCTAAGGCTCACTAGCTTCAAGTACGACAGTACCCGTGGCGAAGTCAGGCTTCAGGCGCAAAGTAATGATTTCCAAACGTTTGAAAAAGCGCGTGAGCTGATGTCGGGTCAATTTACAGTTGAGCAGGGACAACTGAGTAAATCAGGGACTCTAGTTAACGGCACCTTTGTGCTTAAGCGTTTATAGGGAGCCGCTGATGAAACAATTATTATCTTCACTTCAGACGTGGTGGGTTGGCACTAGCCAGCGTGAGCAGCGCTTATTAATCGCTTGTTCGATACTGCTGTTTTTGGGGGTGATCTACTGGGGCATACTGCAACCAGTCAGTCAGCGTGCCGAAATGGCAACGAATCGTATCCAGAGCGAGAAACAACTGCTCAACTGGGTGAAAGACAAAGCAGACAATATCAGCCAGCTGCGTGCTCAGGGCGGAGTGGCGTCGTCGAGCTTGCCACTTAACCAGTCCATTTCTTCAACGGCTTCCCGTTTTGGTGCAGAGCTTGTTAGAGTCCAGCCGCGTGGCGAGGAACTGCAGGTCTGGGTTCAGCCGATGCCATTTAACCGCCTGATTGATTGGATGACGTTCCTGCAGGAAAAGCATGGTGTCTCAGCAACCTTTATGGATATTGATAAAGGTGAGCAAGATGGGACGGTTGAAGTCAAGCGCTTGCAGTTTGTTAAAGGATAACGCGAAGTGAAAAGAGTCATTCTGCTCAGTTTGGCGCTGGTGATGGTTTTTCTAGTCAGTGCTGTGGCGCATGTTCCCGCTCAGGTTGTGCTGAACTATTTACCATTACCATCGCAGTTAGTGATTAATGGCGTCTCAGGCACCATCTGGGATGGCAGCGCCACCGGTGTCAGTTGGCAAAGACAGAAGTTAGGAGCTTTGCATTGGCAATTGGCGCCACTGAAACTGCTAACGGGTAAAGCTGAAGCACAGGTCCGTTTTGGTCGAGGTAGTGACATGCAAGTCACTGGACGCGGTGTTGTAGGCTACAGCATGTCGGGCCCTTATGCCGAGAATCTGATCGCTTCATTACCGGTTGAAAAAATCCTCGAACTGACACCTCCGATGCCAGTGCCTGTTGAACTGACAGGGCAGGTTGAGTTGAGTATTAAGTCGATGGTGTATGCCGCGCCTTATTGTCAGACCGGTGAAGGGTCAGTAGTATGGAATACTGATAAAGTGATTACGCCATTGGATGAGCTGAGCGTTGGCCCAGTTGTGGTCGACTTTAGTTGTCAGGATAGCCAGATCACACTGAAAGGTGATCAAAACAGTCAACAGGTGAGCAGTGCGGCGGAAGTTGTGATGCAAGCCAATCGCAGCTATCAGGTTTCGGCTTGGTTTAAACCGGGCAACGAGTTTCCAGGCTCATTGGCAGAACAACTGAAATGGTTACCAACGCCAGACTCTGAAGGTCGTTATCAGTTTACTTATCAAGGGCGCCTTTAAGGCCGTTGATATTCAATAAAAAAAGGGGCTTTGGCCCCTTTTTTGTTTCAATGATTATTTGCCGGCAGTCGGAAAGCTGATTTGCGCCCGTAAGCCACCACCGCTACGATTATTGATGATTACATTACCGTTATGCTGGCTGGCGATACGCTTCACAATCGCTAGCCCAAGGCCTGTGCCTTCGCTACCACGTGCGGTATCGCCTCGGGTGAAAGGTTCAAATAACTTACCGATCTGACTTTGTTCAATACCCGGGCCGTTATCTTCTATACATACCCAGACCAGCTTGTTGTCTGCGGTTACGCCAGTGCTGACTTTGACCCAGCCATTGCCGTAGCGTATTGCGTTAACTACTAAGTTACTCACCGCTCGCTTAATCGCAATCGGGCTACCATTGGTGACCTTAAGTGGTTGCTGCAACTCCGTTTCAATTTGAATTTCGTAACCACCCTCTGAAGTCGCAATATCATTGGCGATTTCATTGAGATCAACCTCGATGAATGACTCTTTATTGACCGGTTTTAGGTAGTCCATGAACTGGCTGATGATCTCATTACACTCTTCGGTATCACTGATGATACCTTCAGCCAGATAGCTGTCTTCCGGTGACATCATTTCAGTGGCAAGACGGATGCGTGTCAGAGGCGTTCTTAAATCATGACTGATGCCCGCCATCAGCAGTGCGCGGTCTTCTTCCAGAGCCTGAATGCCTTTTGACATCTGATTAAATGCTCGCGTTACCGAACGGATTTCTGTCGCGCCTTTCTCTGGTAAAGGCGGAGGAATATCCCCTCGACCAACACCTTTAGCGGCTTTTTCCAGAGCAATCAAAGGTCGGTTTTGTAAACGGATGAAAAGCCAGCCGCCAGCGACAATCAGTAACGCCATAATCAAGCTATTGCGAAATAGTGGCGCAAAGTCCTCTTCCTGCAATTCAGACAGCGGAATACGCAGCAGAGAGCCGGGCAAAGAATCGATTTTCATCCACAGAATGTAACTTTCGGATCCCAGCATCATGCGCACATCGGTAGGTGAACCGAGCTCTTTACTCATCTCTTCGCTCATGAGATCAATACTGACCGCATGATAATACTCATCCGCTATTGGACTATCGTCGGCGTGAATGGTGACGCCTAGCTGCTCCAGCACTCTGCGTCTCAGTGGGGCGTCCATCTGCAAGCCATCTTCGATGGCGGCTGAATCGTCGAGCATCAGATTGATTTCGTGGCCGAGGATCTTATTAAACTGTTGCAAACTCGGCATCAACGCATAGTTAAATACGGCGTAGTAGGAGTAAACCTGACTGGCAATCAATAAGGTCAGAAAGATAAAAATCGATTGAGTAAAGGAACTGCGAATACGCATATTGGCGGCCTTGATAGAGGTGAAAACAAAAGTGCGAGACATAGTCTCGCACTCTCATCAGGTGAGCAATTATGCTTCTTTGCCGTCTGGTACGAATACGTAACCTAAGCCCCACACAGTTTGAATATAGCGAGGTTTACTCGGGTCGACTTCCAGCATACGGCGCAGACGTGAAATCTGTACGTCAATGGAGCGTTCCATCGCAGAATACTCACGGCCACGGGCCATGTTCATCAATTTGTCACGTGACATCGGCTCGCGGGCATTGGTCACTAGTGCTTTAAGTACTGCAAATTCGCCCGAGGTTAGAGGCATCGCCTCGTCGCCGCGAAACATTTCACGTGTACCAAGGTTTAGGCTGAACTCACCGAACTCGACCACCGACTCTTCTGAACTCGGTGCGCCCGGCAGCTCAGTTGTCTGACGGCGCAGTACTGCTTTGATGCGTGCCAGTAGCTCACGTGGGTTAAATGGTTTTGGCAGGTAGTCGTCTGCGCCCACTTCCAGGCCGACGATTCGGTCAATTTCGTCCCCTTTTGCGGTGAGCATCAGGATCGGTAAGGTGCTGTTGGCATTACGCAGGCGACGACAAATCGACAGGCCATCTTCGCCTGGCAGCATTAAATCCAATACCATCAGGTGAAAATTTTCACGGGTTAACAGGCGGTCCATCTGCTCACTGTTAGCAACACTACGTACTTGGAATCCCTGTTCAGACAAGTAACGCTCTAGCAATGCACGCAAACGTGCATCGTCATCAACGACTAAGATCTTGTGATTTTCTTGCATGTAATGATTCCACCTATTAAATAAGCTAGCGCTTTGACAGAGCTGCTGTGCAGCCCTTTTTCACGAATCAGAATGTAACATTGTTCTGATGAAAGTGGCGCAAAGAATTGTTAACGATTATTACCTTTTTAAGTCCTTTTTAGCTAATGTATACGCCATATTCAATTCACTAGCGTCAGAAATATGAAAACAAACCTAATCACACGCGAAGGCTTTGACCGACTTAAAAAAGAACTCGATTTTCTATGGAAGGAAGATCGCCCGGAAGTGACTAAAAAAGTGACGTGGGCAGCGAGTTTGGGTGATCGCTCAGAGAATGCGGATTACCAATACAATAAGAAACGTCTGCGTGAAATTGATCGTCGAGCACGTTATCTGCGCAAGCGTCTTGAGCAGGTTAAAGTGGTAGATTACGCTCCGCAGCAGGAAGGGAAAGTGTTTTTTGGTGCATGGGTCGAAGTGGAAAATGAAGCCGGAGAAGTTAAAAAGTTTCGCATTGTTGGCCCCGATGAAATTTATGGTGGCGCCAAAGATTACATCTCGATTGACTCGCCAATGGCGCGAGCCCTGTTAAAGAAAGAAGTGGATGACGAATTCAGCGTCAAAACGCCGGAAGGCGAGAAAGAGTGGTTTGTGAACAGTATTTGTTATACCGATTGAAATGGTGCCGCGCCGAGCAGCGCGGCACTCGCCTTTTATTTTTCGTAGTCCGGTTTTTCAGTAATGATGTAGTCCTTATCACTGCTGACAATTGCCCCGTATTTGAGGAAGTTTTTGCCTAAAATCATGCTGTAGTGGAAGCGACCTCTGTCTTGCAGGTTAACGCGAATGATCTTATCCAACTCTCCCAGCCTGACTCGCATTTCAACCACAGGGCGCACGTTGGCTTTTTCCCCTTTCTTGGCTGTAATGCGCATCACATCGACTACTTCTCGAGTGAATTCCTGTTTCATCCCGACATCATTTTCGTAGGTGAACGTCACCATATCTTTGCCATCTTTCTGATATTGCTTGATGTTTTTGGCATTGATTGAGCTGACATCCGCTCCCGTGTCGAGCTTGACCGGAAAAGCCAGATCTTCCACCTGAACAACTTCAATGTGACCAGCTTTGAACAGTGGGCTTGGGCTGAGTAGATCCTCTGTGCGGGTGTTGAGTAGTACACTGCTTTTCGCCATGCTGTGGCCCATGACGAAGAAAGGCTTAGTGTCACTTTTGCCAAGATTGTCGATAGCAAATTCGAGTTCTCGTTTCTTGTCTCCTAACTCGAATACGCCTTCGACTACCGGACGAACGGATTTACCGACTTTGAGTTTACGTAGGACAGGCTTAGTCACCGTTTTCATTTCACCTTGGCTGTTTTCAAGCGTGAAACTGACCTGTTCCTTACCGCTTTTCTTACTGAGCTCAAACTCTTTGACTCTCAGCAGTGGAGTTTTAACGATAAAACTAGGTTGCGCAGGAATGCTGAACTCTTGGTCTATGGTGATGGTCTCCTTGGGAGAGATCACCAATGGGTCAGATTTGAGAGCAGTCTTGAAGCTAGTATCTGCCTTTTTGAGCACGTTTTCGCTATCGGTATCGATAACGAAATGTTCGCTGGCGACATCTCGTCCAAGGCTGATCTGACTGCTTAAATGGCTGCGGTCACGTAAATAAACCAGCCAATGCTGAGTGTGATTCTGATTGAGCTTGACTGGTAGGTAAACCAGTGGACGCTCACCATTGCTGGTGTTCAAAATACGGATCAATGGCAGAGTCATAGCTTTACGCTCGCCCTTTTCATCTTCCAACTTGAACGATACTGATTGAGCCTTTTTGTCGATTTTTACATCCACAGCATGGGCGTTGGAGTAACGACTGGTGGTCGCTACACTGACTTTATAGGGTACGCCGTCAACCTCCACAGTTTCTTTTTTGCCAATGACTTGAGCATGTGGTTGTTCTTGCAGGTAATCATAACCTGCCATTACCCAAGCGTTATCTTCAAGAAAGGTTTTACCAATCAGGATGGGCGACGAAAACTGGCTGCGCTTGGTGAGGTTAATCATGGCTTCCACGGTACGGCCGCCAATTGTTAGTGGCATTCTTACCGCTGGACGAAGAATAGGTTTTTTACTGGTGCGGCTGCGGATGATGCTGATGCGTTCAAGATCATCTTTGATATTGATATCCTCACCGGTATACGGATGGCGAATGGTAAAGGCAATAGTGACCTGATAAGACAAGTAGGTTTCTGTATTTCTTTTCAGCTTGTTTTCACGTCGGTCGTTGACCACCGCCCATAGTAGGTCATTATCGGTCAAATCTTTAAAGTCTGGATGCGTGCTGGTGAGGTGAATGTTTTCAGCATGAATCGAGGTGGTGTCAGCACCGGTGTCAATCTTGCCCATAAAGGGTACGCCTTTGAGTTCTGGAATATCGTTGTAGTAGACGTTCTCGATGCGGCCCAGAATCAGTTCGTTGTCCACCTGATAGGCTGGGTTTTGTGTGGTGGCGGAAAGGGTCTCAGACCAAGCTTGTGGGGCGGTCATTAGGGCGCCTGTCAAAGTCAGAATCAAAGAGAGCGTCTTCATGCAATAATTTCCCAAACTAAATCAAAGTATCGATAGTTATTAAGTAACTCGAAAAGGTATAACTTACTTAAATATAATGAATATATTTCAATTGCGACTGCAGTTTTGACACAAATGTGCACCGCGTCTATCAGGAAGCGGTGATTTTTTCCGGACAAGATTTAAAACATTGCAAAATCCATGATTTGCCCCAATCTCTAGAACAGACAAACTCCTTCACATTATAGAATTAAGAGAATCAACGGATGAGCCAAGCTATCTGTCAAATGATTGCTCAAGAACTGAATGTTCGCACTGAGCAAGTTACCGCTGCTGTTAATCTGATCGATGATGGCAACACGGTGCCATTCATCGCCCGCTATCGAAAAGAAGTGACAGGTGGTCTGGACGATACCCAATTGCGTAATCTCGACAGCCGCCTCTCTTACCTGCGTGAACTGGATGATCGTCGTCAGACGATTCTGAAATCCATCCAGGATCAGGGTAAACTGACGACTGAGCTCGAAACTGAAATCAATCAGGCGGACAGCAAAACTCGCCTTGAAGACTTGTATCTTCCGTACAAGCCTAAGCGCCGCACCAAAGGCCAGATTGCGATTGAAGCTGGTTTGGAACCGCTGGCAGACAAATTGTGGAACGAACCACAGACGGAGCCGGAGCAAGAAGCGGCTCAATACATTGACGCAGACAAAGGTGTTGCAGACACGAAAGCGGCGCTTGATGGCGCGCGTGCCATTGTAATGGAACGCATTGCTGAAGATGCCAATCTGCTGGAAAAAATTCGTGCGCACCTTAACCGTAACGCAGAGCTGGTGGCTCGCGTTGTGGAAGGTAAAGAGCACGAAGGCGAAAAATTCAAAGATTACTTTGAGCACAATGAAGCCTTAAGCAAGGTGCCATCGCATCGTGCGCTGGCTATGCTGCGCGGCCGCAATGAAGGCTTCTTAACATTGGCGATGAATGCTGACCCAGAGCAAGAAGAGGGGGCTCGCCAGTCGTATTGCGAAACCATCATTGCAGATCACTACGGTATTTCACTTAGCCAAGCCCCAGCGGATGTGTGGCGTAAGCAAGTGATCAGTTGGGCATGGCGCATCAAGGTGTCGATGCACATGGAAACTGAGCTGATGGGAGCGATGAAAGAGCGTGCTGAAATCGAAGCGATTGAAGTGTTTGCCACAAACCTGAAAGATTTGTTGATGGCGGCTCCAGCAGGTCCACGAGCCACGCTAGGCCTCGATCCAGGCTTGAGAACGGGGTCGAAAATCGCGGTGGTGGACTCAACAGGTAAAGTGTTAGCCACGGAAACCATCTACCCTCATCCGCCGCAAAAACAGTATGACAAATCGGCACAGGTGGTGGCGAAGCTGGTACAGCAGTTCAATGTCGACCTAATCGCTATTGGTAACGGCACGGCTTCGCGTGAAACTGACAGCTTTGTCGCTGATCTGATTAAGCGAAATAACCTCAAAGTGCAGAAGATTATGGTCAGTGAAGCGGGCGCGTCCGTTTATTCGGCGTCTGAGCTGGCGGCCAAAGAGTTCCCAGGTTTGGACGTGTCACTGCGTGGCGCCGTGTCGATTGCTCGTCGTCTGCAAGACCCACTGGCAGAGCTGGTGAAAATCGACCCTAAATCGATTGGTGTTGGCCAGTATCAACACGATGTCAGCCAATCGATGCTGGCTAAGCGTCTGGATGCGGTTGTTGAGGACTGTGTAAACGCTGTTGGTGTTGATGTAAATACGGCGTCTCCTGCTTTGTTAACGCGAGTGGCGGGGTTGTCGAGCACTATTGCGCAGAACATTGTTGATTACCGCGACGAGAATGGCCGTTTTGAAGTACGTACCACACTGAAGAAAGTCGCCCGCCTTGGGCCAAAAGCGTTTGAACAGTGTGCCGGGTTCCTCCGTATTATGGATGGCAAGAACCCGTTGGATGCGTCATCGGTTCACCCAGAAGCGTATCCTGTGGTGAAAGCCATCGCAGAGAAAAACAGCAAAGATGTTCGCGCCTTGATTGGTGATACTCAGTTCCTACGTGGCTTACATGCCGTGGATTACACTGATGACAATTTTGGTGTTCCGACAGTCAGCGACATCATCAAAGAGTTGGACAAACCGGGACGTGACCCTCGTCCTGAATTCAAGACTGCAACGTTCGCCGATGGCGTAAATGAAGTGTCGGATCTTGAACCGGGCATGGTGTTGGAAGGCGTGGTATCCAACGTGGCGAACTTTGGCGCTTTCGTTGATATTGGCGTCCATCAGGATGGCTTAGTGCATATTTCGGCTTTAACTGATCGATTTGTCTCTGATCCTAGAGAAGTCGTGAAGGCGGGGGATATCGTTAAAGTTAAAGTGATGGAAGTGGATATTCAGCGTAAGCGTATTGGTCTGTCTATGCGTCTTAATGATGAGCCGGGCCAAGATAACCGCTCTCAGCGTTCTTCTGCGCCACGTGGTCAGCAACGTCAGAGCCAAGGCAACAAAGGTGGCCAACGTCGTCGTGAAGAGCCAGCAAATGGTGCAATGGGCGGGGCATTTGCCGCTGCTTTTGCTAAAGCCAAGAAATAGTCTCGGTTAGAAATACAAATCCCCGCAATTGCGGGGATTTTTTTCGGTATTTCCTAATCATTATGCTTAGGTACTACAACACCGCAATTACATCTGAAGGTGTATTGGGTGCAACCGCATCACCGTAGTGAAACTTGATTACGGTTCTGCGCTTGGCCATCTTGCCTTCAGTTATCGCCGCATCGATTATGTGCCTTGGTAACCGAAAGCGCATTGCGTAGCCCTTGCCCTGATCTTCGCTGTAGCTGTCCAGAGCAATCAGCTGGAAAATCCGTTCGAGCGTATCTTTTGGATCTTCCTGATAAGTGGCTTTAACTTCTTCCTGTTCACTGGCTTCATAGCTCGGGTGCTCAGCTGGATCCCAAGAGGATTGTCGTCGCCTTTTATCATCGGCTTTGACTTTACGTTCAGCGTTACTTTTGGTTAACGCTACAGTGGGAGTGACGGGCTCGCGGACTTTATTGTCTCTGGCTGCCTGCTCCGTTTGCACATTAACCGATGGGGCGATCAGCGGTACACTTACGTTCGTAGGTGATACGAGCATTTTAACCTCCTCACGCCCAGCCAGAAAATGCAATAAAACAGCGTTTTCTTGGCTCGATTATTTATCGGCCTTTATAGTCAAAATTTTAGCGTATCGGATAAAATAATTTTTATCTACCAGTCGAAAATCGGGTAACTTGCTGACAAAACTCATTAAATTCGGTCATAAATGGTGCGTGTGATGAAGCGCCAAACATATAACTCTCACTAGCTGGCATCAGTGTGTCGACATCAGTCGCAACTTTGGCTGGCACTAGCCCGTCCAAGCGTCCGTATAAACGCAAGGTAGGCACTGAGACATCGAGTAGCGCTTGGCGATAATCCACATCGGCAAGCAGCTGTAGGCCTGCGAGCAGGGACTGAGGGTTCGGTTCAGGGCGAGATAGGACCGCTTGCTTGAGGGTTTTGACATCTTGGCGAGCAGAAGGGCTGCCCATTGCTTGCAACGCCATAAATCGCTCAATGGTGACGCGAAAATCATCTACTAGTTGCTCGGTGAACGCACTCAGAACTTGGGGCTGGATTCCACGCCAGCGCTTTTCTGCTGAAAACTTAGGTGAGCTAGCAACGGTGATTAGCTTGGTTATGCGCTCTGGGTGATGAATCGCGATGTGTGTTGCCACCAAGCCACCCAAAGACCAGCCGAGCCAAATCGCATTGTCAGGTGCGCTGTGCAGAACCTGTTGGGCGAGCTCTTCCATCGTTTCGAAGTGTAATTGATGGCTGTGGCCAAACCCCGGTAGGTCAACGACGTGCACGCGAAAATTCTGGCTTAACTGCTCAACGGCCTGATGCCAGACAGCACCATTCATCCCCCACCCATGAACTAAGACCAAATCGTCACCTTGACCCGTTGACTGCCAATATGGCGTTGTTGGTTTGATCTCATTCTGTGCCACGTTTTCCATCCTTTACACCTGATTTAAAGCGGTAAGTTAATTATCTAGTTGTCAGATATTGAGCGTCATGTTAACCGATTGGATTAAGAAACACACAGCCTACCTGTTACCCAGTCATTGCGATTTGTGCCAGATGGCGATCGGATCGCAAGCGGCGCACCCCTTATTCTGCTGTTTCTGTCAGCGACGTTTTGCGCCAGTTCCTCGCTGCAGACGATGTGGCTTGGTGACCCCTGAGTACGTCGAAATGTGTGGGGAATGTTTAGTTGCCCCGCCATTGTGGACGCACTTGTATTGTGTCGGAGACTATCAACCGCCGCTATCGAGTTACGTTCACCGACTTAAGTACGAAGGTCAGTACTGGCAGGCTAAAACATTGTCTTTGCTGTTGGTGCCACGCATCGACACTCGACCAGACCTGATTACTTTTGTCCCCTTGCACTGGCGTCGTTACTGTTATCGTGGCTACAACCAAAGTCAGCATCTGGCATGGCAAATTGGCCGAGAGCTGGATGTGCCGTGTGAGGCTCTATTTAAGAAAAAGCGTGTAACGGAAAGGCAACAAGGAATGGATAAAAAGCAGCGTAAGGAGAATGTGCGTCAGGCTTTTCATCTAAGAAAGTCGATAAATTTCGAGCATGTCGCTATTGTCGATGATGTGCTAACTACAGGCAGTACCGTGCATCAATTATGTGAATTATTGCTTGATACTGGAGTGAAAACCATTGATATTTATTGCATTTGTCGTACTCCTGAACCTTCTAGCCGCTAAAGTGTCTCTGATTTGATCTAAAAGGCTAGATCTTGCGAAAATCAGGAGTAAAATGGTGCTCAAATAGCCTACAAATTTACTCAGGTATTCGTCGTGTCAAATCCTATTACTATTACTGAAAATGCCCAGAAACACTTTGCCAACCTTTTGAGCCAACAGCCAGAAGGGACGAACATCCGCGTATTCGTTGTGAATCCGGGGACGCAAAATGCAGAATGTGGTGTTTCTTACTGCCCAACTGAAGCGATTGAAGCTACAGATACTGAGATCAAGTATGAAGGTTTCTCTGCTTACGTTGACGAGCTGAGCTTGCCATTCCTTGAAGACGCGGAAATCGACTTCGTGACAGACAAAATGGGTTCTCAGCTGACACTGAAAGCGCCAAACGCGAAAATGCGTAAAGTGTCTGACGATGCACCATTGGTTGAGCGTGTTGAATACGTGATTCAAACTCAGGTAAACCCTCAACTAGCAGGGCATGGCGGTCACGTTAATCTGGTAGAAATCACTGAAGACGGTATCGCGATTGTTGCCTTTGGCGGTGGTTGTAACGGTTGCTCTATGGTTGATGTGACACTAAAAGAAGGCATCGAGAAAGAACTGCTGCAACAGTTTGAAGGCGAGTTGAGCGCAGTTCGCGATGCGACTGAGCATGACCGTGGTGAACACTCTTACTACTGATAACTGGCTAAATAACAGATTTAACCATATGCAATACAAAGGGTTGACGAAAAAGTCAGCCCTTTTTTGTTTTCAAACATGACAGTTTTCTCATATATTAAAGACTTCCTCTATGGCTAAGGAGTAAGCAAGTGGCTAAACGGAACCCACCAGAAATTCTGGCAAAACAAACTGTAGCTCAATCCAAATTGTTTGCCGTTGAAGCGCTTGATTTACGCTTTAGCAATGGTGTCGAACGCACCTACGAACGCATGAAACCGAGTGGTCGTAACGCAGTGATGATGGTGCCAGTAACCGCAGAGGGAGATATATTGCTGGTTCGCGAATATGCCGCAGGTACCGAACGTTATGAACTCGGCTTTCCTAAAGGGTTGATTGATGCTGGAGAGTCGCCAGCAGAAGCTGCCGACAGAGAGCTGAAAGAAGAAATCGGCTTCGGGACCCACAAGCTGACACCATTGAAAGATGTGGTGCTCGCGCCTTCTTATTTCTCGAGCAAAATGACCCTGTTTATCGCAGAGGATCTATACTCAGAACAATTAGAAGGGGATGAACCTGAACCTTTGGAAGTAATTCGCTGGCCACTTGCCCAGGCAGAAGAGCTTCTGACTCACCTCGATTTTTGTGAGGCGCGCAGTATTACCGCGCTCATGCTTGCTCTACGTATCTTAAAACCATAATCAATGTAGAGCGTGAAGGATTGACTATGCCAATGACAGAAGACCTTTCCCACCATTTGCCTGCCGTGATTGATATTGCCCGCTCGGCTGGCCAGCTAATTCTCGATATTTACGAGAAAAAAGAATACCAAGCCTACACCAAAAGTGATGAAACACCAGTGACCAGTGCGGACATCGCGGCACATAAACTGATCATGGAAAAGCTGTCCGATCTGACGCCGGATATTCCCGTGTTATCGGAAGAGGCCGCTGATATCAGCCTCGATAAGCGCTCGCAATGGAGCCGTTATTGGCTGGTGGACCCGTTAGACGGGACACAGGAGTTCATTGCTCGTAGCGGCGATTTCGCGACTATTATTGCATTGGTAGAGAATCACCAGCCGATAATGGGAGTGGTGTATGGCCCAGTGTCTGGCGTGACGTATTATGCCTACAAAGATAAAGGGGCATGGAAAATCCCAGACATGGACGAAAGTGTGCGGATTAAGACCCACAATCACGATGGTCAGGCGCACCCAATTGCGATTGCGATCAGCCGTCGCCAAGACATCAATCGTATTACTAGTCGCATGAGCAGTGGTTGGAATTATGACTTGGTACCATTGGGCTCTGCGGCGCTTAAAGCGTGCTTAGTGGCGGAAGGCGCGGTGGATTGCTACCTGAGACTTGGGCCGACTGGGGAGTGGGACACCGCGGCGACTCAGTGTATCGTCGAAGAGGCGGGCGGCCGGATCCTAAGTACTCAGCTGGAGCCTCTGTCCTACAATGAGCGTGAGACCTTGGAAAACCCTAACTTCATCGTTCTTGGCGATGAACGCCTACCTTGGGACGAAATTCTCCAAGTGAAAGACTAGCTAAGCTAAAGCGCTTGTCGCACTGTTTATTACTCTCACTCTTCAAATAAAAAGGGTTGGTCATTGTGTACCAACCCTTTCTACTTTTCTTACTATGCCTTCGAATACATGTCTCGGTCTCCCAGCCAGCGGTCGATAATCGCTGCTGCATTGTCTGGGAAGTTATCATGAATATGACGCGCGACACGTTGCACTTCAGGGATTAAATGCTGATCCCGGACTAAATCGGCAATCTTAAAGTCAGCCATTCCGGTCTGCTTGGTCCCCAGTAGTTCTCCGGGGCCGCGAATTTCCAGATCGCGCTGCGCAATGACAAAACCATCGTTGCTCTCACGAAGCACGCCTAAACGCTTTTGTGCGGTTTTAGACAGTGGAGAATGGTAGAGCAGCACACAGTGACTAGCGACGCTACCTCGACCCACTCGCCCACGTAACTGGTGCAGCTGAGCCAGTCCCAATCGCTCTGGATTTTCAATGATCATTAAGCTTGAGTTAGGGACGTCCACACCCACTTCAATCACAGTGGTCGCGACCAATAGGTGCAGCTTGTTGTCTTTAAAGTCCTGCATGACCGACTGCTTTTCCGCCGGTTTCATCCGGCCATGCACTAAGCCAATTTTAACGTCAGGCAGCTTTCTTTGTAGCTCTTCAGCGGTATCAGCTGCGGCCTGAGCTTCTAAAACTTCTGATTCATCAATCAGGGTACATACCCAATAGGCTTGCTTTCCTTCATTGAGGCAGGCGTTGCGGACACGTTCGACAATATCATCTCGCTTGGTATCAGGGATGGCGACGGTCTGAATTGGCGTTCGGCCCGGTGGCAGTTCATCAATGACGGAGGTTTCAAGGTCGGCATAGGCGGTCATCGCCAGTGTGCGCGGAATCGGTGTCGCCGTCATGATCAATTGATGAGGAAAAGCGCCTTGCTTTTCGCCTTTCTCTCTCAGTTCAAGGCGCTGGTGGACGCCGAATCTGTGTTGCTCGTCAATGATGACTAACGCAAGGTGATGAAAGGCGACGTGCTCCTGAAACAGAGCATGGGTACCGACCACCATTTGAGCTTCGCCACTGGCAATTTTTGCCAGCTCGGTTTCTTTGGCTTTGCCTTTTAATTTACCTGCAAGCCAGCCAACGTTTATGCCCATTGGTTCCAGCCACTGAGCAAAGTTGAGCGCGTGCTGTTCGGCCAGCAGTTCAGTCGGCGCCATTAACGCTACTTGGTAACCATGCTCCAGGGCCCGTAGCGCTGCTAATGCCGCGACTAAGGTTTTACCTGAACCGACATCCCCCTGAACCAGGCGCATCATCGGGTGAGGCTTCTCAAGGTCTTGCTCAATTTCGGCGACAACGCGTGATTGTGCTTTAGTTGGTGAGAAAGGTAATTGATCGAGTAATTGCTGTTTAAGTTGGTTCCGCTCAGCCAGCGGCAGAGCAACATCTTGTTGGCCTTTGCTACGGACGGAAAGCATGGAGAGATTCTGAGCCAGTAGCTCTTCCATAATCAGGCGTATTTGCGCCGGGTGCTTACCCTCATCAAATGCCTGCAAATCAATATCCGGTGTCGGGCGGTGAATGGTGTGCAGCGCCTGAGCGAGTGAAACTTGCTGGTTATACAGGCCAGCAGGGAGTAGTTCTTGGACCGCGGCCTTGTCAATTAAGGCTAATGCTTGATCGGTCAGATTGCGTAAGGTTATTTGGCGCAAGCCGTCCGTGGTCGGGTAAACTGGCGTCAGGTTCTGTTCCACTTCGGTTGGCTGATTGGGGGCATAAAATTTGTAATCCGGATGGACGATTTCCAACCCGAAACTGCCGCGTTTGACTTCACCATAGGCGTGAACGGTTTTACCTTCGGCAAAATTATTCTTCATTGCAGCGGTGAAATTGAAAAAGCGCAGTGTAATGGTGCCATTGCCATCACTGATTCTTACCGTCAGCATTTTGCGCTTGCCAAACAAGGTATCGGCACTCATCACTTTCCCTTGTACTGCGGCCCATAAGCCAGCATGCAGTTTTACGATAGGGTAAATACGTGTGCGATCTTCGTAACGAAGCGGTAAGTGGAAAAGTAGATCTTGTACTGAATTGAGCCCGACTTTTGCCAGCTTTTCCGCGACCTTGGCACCAACGCCAGTCAGAGAAGTGAGAGGAATAGCAGATAGCAATTTGGACATAACAAAGCTCGGTAAGTTATTCAGTAAGTTACATAGGCGATTACCCTAATAGTTAACCACCGAGCTGTGTTTTTGTACAGGAGAAAATAGCGCGCCTTGCCTGACGCTGAGCGGCGGGATTATTTCTTCTGCATTTCCTGCCACCATGCTTCGTCCGCGACAATCTGACCTTGTTCGTCGAGTGGTGGGTACGCTAAGCCTTTGCGCTTGGCAACTTTTGCTAAAACAGGGTGGCCACGCTCAAACAAAATGCGATGAATGGTTTCTTGCGGTAAGTTACTGACTTGATTGTCGTACATGCCGGCCGCTTGGCGCTGGCGCTGAGCTTCGTACATGATAACCGCGCTGGCAACCGAGACATTGAGTGACTGCACCATGCCAATCATCGGTATGATGATGTCTTGATCCGCCAGTTGCTTAGCCTCTTCGGAAGCGCCAATTTTCTCGCTACCAAGAATAATGGCTGTCGGTTTGGTGTAGTCGATCTCACGAAAATCGACTGCAGTGTCAGACAGGTTGGTGACCAATATCTGCATGCCCTGATCTTTCAGCTCGGCAACTGCCTTACCGATAGAGTCGTGGGTTTCCACTTCAACCCAGTTACGGGCACCGGCAGAAGTATGGCTAAGAGTGCGCATATCATTCGGCCAAACAGCATGGATTTTATGGATACCCGTCGCATCGGCAGTTCTGATCACCGCAGATACGTTGTTGGGCTTATGGACTTCCTCAAGACAGAAAGTCAGGTCAGCCTGACGGGACTTAAGGACTTGTTGGATTCGGTTGTAGCGTTCTAAATTCATAATGGCAGTAAAACAAAAGCCCTTGAAACGGTCATTTCAAGGGCATTTTTCTTCGAAAAAAGAGATTAGTTTTTACGACGTCGCACTTTTAGTGTGTGTGGCATCGCTTTGATTTTCCGCATAATTCCAGCGAGGTGGACGCGATCTTTTGTTGTCAGAAGTACGGTGACTGTGTACAGGCGGCCATCTTTTTCTTCTGTAGAAAGACCATGAATATTTGACCCCGTTTGGGAGATCACATTGGTCAACTCAGCCAGAGCACCCTGACGGTTTTGTACATCGACATTCAGTTCAGTAATGAACTCTTGATCGTAGTCTTCAGACCATTCCACTGCCATGTACTTATCCGGTTCTTTCTGATAACCGCGTACGTTTGGACAGGTTTCACGGTGCACCACTAGGCCGCGACCCGGTGAGACGTGAGCAATAATGTGATCGTCTGGAATCGGGTGACAACAGTTGGCGAAGGTCAGAAGCAGCCCTTCCGCTCCACGGATTGGCAGCTTCTTCTTCGGTTTATTGCTATCGCTGCTTGCTACTTCGGTCAGCTCATCGACATCACCCAGTAAGCGACGAGCAATAACAATACTCATCAGCTCACCCAAGCCGATATCCGCCAGCAGGTCTTCCACGCTGTCGACTTTCAGCTCAGAAAGGACATGATTGATATTCTCTTCGTCTATGTCAGACAGAGAGAGATCACCAAGTGCATGGTTAAGCAAGCGACGACCTAGCGTCACCGACTCTTCACGGCGCATGGTTTTCAGAACTTGGCGGATCTTCGTACGCGCACGAGAAGTCACTACATAGTTCAGCCAAGCCGCATTTGGACGTGCGCCAGGCGCGCTGATGATTTCGATCGTCTGTCCGTTCTTAAGCGCTTTGCTGAGTGGATACGGGTTACGGTCAACACGTGCACCAACACAGGTATTACCTACATCAGTGTGTACCGCATAAGCAAAATCAACCGCAGTGGCGCCAACAGGCAGTTCAACAATGCGTCCTTTCGGTGTGAAGACGTAAATCTCATCCGGGAATAGGTCAGACTTAACATTTTCGATAAATTCGAAAGAGTTACCCGCACTTTGCTGTAGCTCAAGCAGGCTTTGCATCCAGCGCTGGGCTTTGACCTGTGCTGTGGTACCGGTGCGATCACCACTGCCTTTATAAGACCAGTGTGCTGCGACACCTTTGTCTGCCATTTGATCCATATCTTCGGTACGGATCTGCACTTCAACCGGCACACCGTGTGGGCCTACCATTGACGTGTGGATAGACTGGTAGCCGTTCGCTTTTGGTACCGCAATGTAATCTTTCATACGGCCCGGGCGTGGCTTGTACAGGCTGTGAACCTGACCCAATACGCGATAACAGGTGTCGGCATCTTCCACCACAACACGGAAAGCGTAGATATCCATGATGGTGTGGAATCGCTGTTCTTTAGTCTTCATCTTGTTGTAGATGGAGAACAGGTTCTTCTCACGACCAAATACACGAGCTTTCAGGCCAACGTCTTCAAGACGGCCTTCAATTTCATCATGAATACGCTGAATCATCTCTTTACGGTTACCACGCGCCGATCTCACCACTTCTTTAAGAACGCGATAGCGGTTCGGGTACAAGGCTTCAAAACCTAATTCTTCAAGTTCGGTTTTGATGTTGTGGATACCAAGACGGTGAGCGAGTGGAGAATAGATTTCCAGCGTTTCACGGGCGATGCGACGCTTTTTGTCAGCACGTAGAGCACCCAAAGTGCGCATGTTGTGCGTACGGTCAGCCAGTTTGATCAGAATAACGCGAATGTCTTGCACCATGGCAAGGACCATTTTGCGGAAGTTCTCAGCCTGAGCTTCTTTGCGATCTCGAAATTTAAGCTTATCCAGCTTAGACACACCATCGACCAGTTCGGCCACTGTAGTACCAAATTGAGTTTCTAACTCTTCTTTGGTGACTTCAGTATCTTCAATCACATCGTGAAGAAGGGCGGCTTGTAGCGTTTCAATATCAAGGCGCATTTCCGCCAAGATACGAGCTACAGCAACAGGGTGGATGATATAAGGTTCACCGCTTGAGCGGGTCTGCCCTTCATGGGCATCTTTCGCTACCACATAAGATTGACGCAGAGCCTCAACTTGAGGCTCTGATAGGTATTCTTGGGCAACGTCTTTTAGGCTATCGAATAGATACAAACTTTAGGCCCGGAAGATAGTTGATGAGAAGGAAGTCAGATTAACGACTGTGAGCAATGCTGCTTACGGCTGCTAGTTCTGCTGCTTCTTGTTCCTGCTGTTCCTGACGCTCACGAGCATCTAGGATTTCTTTAGTGATAAGGCCTTCTTCGATTTCGCGTAGAGCGATAACCGTTGCCTTATCATTCTCTTCTGGCACTAGTGAATCTTTACCGCCAGTTTGCATTTGACGAGCGCGGCGAGCCGCAATGAGAACTAGGTCGAAACGGTTGCCAACTTTTTCAACAGCGTCTTGAACAGTTACGCGTGCCATGAGGACTCCAAATTAGTTAACTAAAATTTTGTATGACGAGAAATTATACAGTCTCAGTGTTCCCAGTGTCTAGATCAGAGTAGGCAGAGACAGTATTTCTTGATAAACAGCTTGTTAACAAGCCAGTTTATTCTGCTAAAAGCGCGTCAAGCATGCCTTTATATTTAGCAGCTTGCTTATCTTGCTTCAATCTTTCTGCACGGATGATGGCTTTAAAGTCCATCAGTGCGCTATCGAAATCGTCATTGACGATCACATAGTCGTATTCGTTGTAGTGTGAAATTTCTGATTTTGCTTCGGCCATGCGCTTAGCAATTACGGCTTCGCTATCTTGACCGCGTGCATTAAGGCGTCGCTCTAGCTCACCATTTGATGGTGGCAGAATAAAGATGCTTTGTGCCTGAGGCATCTGTTCGCGGATCTGACGAGCACCTTGCCAGTCGATATCAAGGAAGACATCGATACCTTTATCGAGATTCTCTTCAATCCACGGACGTGAAGTGCCGTAGTAGTTACCAAACACTTCGGCGTACTCAAGGAAAGCACCTTGGTCGATCAGCTCTTCGAAATACTCTTTCTGGACAAAATGGTAGTGGACTCCATCTTGTTCACCCGGGCGCATGCCACGTGTCGTGTGCGATACAGACACTTTCATTGCGTAAGTCGGATTGGTTTCCAGCATAGCTGAAATCAAGCTCGATTTACCCGCGCCGCTTGGTGCAGATACGATATAAAGAGTGCCTTTGCCCATAGGTACAATTCCACGTTTGGTTTGATCTTGCCGACTTGAAAAGCCGACATGTTAAAGATAGCACCGACCTTGAAGGATCACCGAAGTGGTGAAAATTAGGTCAGAAAAATGGAGGCGAAGAGTAGCATGATCCTAAGGATCTTCACAAGCATTTGAGTGGAGAGTTGCCGCTTTTTAAGTGCAGGCGATCGGCGCTTTTTCCTCCTCCGAAATGCTTAATTGAATGACCCTGACTGATTTAAATTTCTCCTTACCAATCAGTCTTTTAAATAAGTTGATGTGCGGTTAAATTCTTTTTTGTCTAATTTTTGAACATAATTAACTGATTTATTTATGATTTAGACAATAGATTGAATTTCTATAGCACACTTTTTTTCGATAATCGTTGCTTATGAATAAATTTTAATGATAATTATTTTCATTTGTGATCTTATGCAACTGAAAGAAAGGAGTGGCAAATTATGACGGCCATCAGCCCTGTGGATATCAACGAAGTGGACAGCATGTATCGAGAACATTATGGCTGGCTTTCGTTGTTTATTCAGCGGAGATTGAGTTGCCCTCAAGTCAGTGCCGATCTGGTCCAAGATACGTATTTGCGCCTTCTTGTCAGCGGTAAATTGCCCGAGCGTAAAGATTCACGTCGTTACCTGACGCACATTGCCAAAGGCTTGGTGATTGACCTCTATCGCCGCCGCCGGATTGAAACCGCCTATTTAGAGCTGCTTGAACAACAGCCTGAAGACGTGGCGTCATCGCCGGAAACCCAAACCATGATGGTTGAAGTGCTGGTGGAGATTGATGCCATGTTGCACAAATTACCATTTAAGGTCCGTCAAGCTTTGATCCTCAGGCAGATGGAAGGCTTGAGTTACAAGGAAATTGCTCAGCGTCTCGAGGTTTCGGTCTCTTCAGTGGAGAAATACGTCGCCAAAGCGTTGCAAGGTTGCATGTTGGCTGCCATGGAAGGTTATTACTGAACATGGAGCGCGTATCTCGCAAATCAATTGAACAGGCGTCTTTGTGGATGGCACGGATGTGGTCGGACGATGTGACCGAGCAGGATAAGCGTGCATTCCATCTCTGGCGCACTCGTCATCCAGATAATGATTACGCTTGGCGGCAGATGGAGTCGCTACAGCAAAAATTTACCTCCCTGCCGGATCCACAGTCGGGTAGTAAGGTGCTAGGAACCTATCGTCAACGCGTATCACGCAGGCAAGTGTTGATTTGGGGCGGCGTTTCTCTAGCTACTATGAGTTTGGTGCTTTCCAGTGATGCAGCCATGCCACAAGGTGAAACGGAATACGCCTCCGCCACTGGAGAAGTGAAGCCAATAAAGCTGTCGGATGGCACCGTGGTTGTGCTCAATACCGCCAGTCGCATGCGTGTTGATTTCAATCAACATCAGAGGATTATCCGCCTGATGGAAGGTGAAATTATGGTCACCACTGGCCATCACCTGACGCCTTTCCATGTCATCACTCCACAGGGCAGTGTGACGCCGATCGGGACTAAGTTCAGTGTTCGTCTCGAACCTGAACAGACGCGAGTCAGTGTGTTCGAAGGCGAGGTCATCGCGAAGTCTCAGCGACAGGTACAAGGCCAGCACTTGCTCGCTGGGGAGAAAAGCGAGTTTAGCGCTTACCATCAAGGCCGAAAACAGAGCTTGCTCGCCACGGATGCGTTGTGGTTAGAAGAAAAAATCCTCGCCCACGATACGCCGTTACCGGAGTTTATTGCTGAGCTGTCCCGTTATCGCCGCGGCGTGATCAAGGTGTCTCCTGAGCTATCAGCGTTGCGTATCTCCGGTGTGTACTCGATTCGAGATACCGACCAAACACTGGAAAATCTGCGCCAGATCTTGCCTATTGAAGTGTACTTCCGTACTCGCTTTTGGGTCAGTATTGCTAGCAAAAGAGCATGAATTACTGACAACTTGCATAATTTTTCTCTCATCGATTGAGGCTTTGACTCATTCGCTCGGTGTAGTCACTAGTTAACCCAGCGAATAAGGACATAAACGTGCAGTCTCCTTTCACCTCTAACCTTTTGTCGACGGCCATCCGTACCCAGCTCGGCTTGGCTGGTCTGGTATTGCCCATTGTGGCGTTGTCTGCTCAGGCACAGAGTTTCAATATTCCCGCCGGTGATTTAGATGGCGTACTCAATCAGTTTGCGCTTCAGGCGGGTATTGAGTATTCGATTGATGCCAGCCTGAGTCAGGGCCAGTACAGCTTAGGTTTACAGGGAGATTATCAACCGGATGATGCGTTTAATGTTTTACTCGCGGATGCCGGGCTCAGTGCGCAAAAGCAGCTTGATGGTTCGTATGTGGTTGACGGTGGTGATGAATGGTCGCTGGATGCGATTCAGGTTGGGACCAGCCTTGATGGTGGCATTAGCCGCGATGAAGCGGGTGAAGCCAATGTCTATGACAAAGACGCCGCAACGGAATACCGTGGCAAGGAAGAACTTGAGCGTTTCAAAGGAGCGGACGCTTCGGACATCTTTAAAGGGATGGCCAACGTACACAGTGGCGATGCGCGCAATGGCGGTGGTATTGACCCGAATATTCGCGGCATTCAGGGACCGGGCCGGGTCCCTGTGATTATTGACGGTACTGAGCAGGCGATTACGGTGAACAACGGTTATCGCGGGGCGTCTAATCGAAGTTTTCTCGACCCGAACTTGATTGGTGGCATGACAGTTCATAAAGGTGCGCAAATCAACCCAGACGTGAATACCTCAGTGGGCGGAGCGGTGGAAATCACGACCTTATCTCCACGAGATATTGTGCAACCCGGCGAAACTTTTGGTATGGAATTCATTGCCGAAAGCAGCAGTAACTCAACTGCACCAGAAGAGCCGAGGTTGTATACAGGACAAGATGTTAGCACCATTCCGGAATATGCTAACCTCGATAATCCTGCAAGTGATCTGTTGTACAACGACCCTGCTTTGGTTATTAATCCTGATCAGCGTCAGGATGATAATCCGTTAAATGGTGAAGATACGGCTTACCGACTGGCTGTTTCGGGTATTGGGCCAAAAGTGGAGTGGTTGGCGGCTTACGCGTATCGCAATCGGGGCAACTACTTTTCAGGCAAGAATGACGCTGGATTTTACCGACAGCCTTTGGCGGAAGGAGAAGAATTAGGAGGGCGCCAGACAGTGATTCGTCCGGAGCACTTAGCCTTGGTCTATCACCCCGGTGAAGAGGTACCGAATACTTCTTCTAAAATGGAATCATTTCTAGGCAAATTCGCCTTTAACCTAAACTACGATACTAAGGTCGAGGTGGGGGCTCGCTACACCAAGAGTACCCACGGTGAAATCCTTGCAAGCCGTGCTGAAGCAAGGTACTTATCAGGTGTGGCTCAATGGCCGTTAAATGAGACCAGACTGCAAGCCTACAATCTTAAACTAAGTTCCAAGCCAGATAATCCCTATATCGATTTTAAATCCAACCTGTGGATGACTTTGTCCGATGTTAGTTCAAATTCGGGATCCGGTTCCCCCAACAGCCTGACAGATGGCTCGACAATTATTAAAAACACAGCACGCATAAACTCTGAAGAAGATCGCTATGGCTTGAGTGTCAGCAACAAAATGCTGCTTGGTAACGATGTTGATTTCACTCTCTCTGGTAACTACCAATTCCATGAGCTGGCGCCTAAAGGCGACTTGAACGCTGTGATCGAGGAGTTTGAGCAAGCGCGAGCGGGGGAGCGAACGGAATACAATGGCAGTGCCAATATTGAATGGCGGGCGACAGAGTCATTGATCTTTAACGCTGGTATTCGTTATGGCTACTACAAAACCGTCGATAACTATGTCAAAAATCGCTTGGCAGCGGGTGATACTCAAGCGTTATCTCAGTATGGCAGTGAAGGCTACAAGCTTTCTTATCAAATGAATGTGCCGATTACTGATGCGAATCGTGCGGAGTATTTATCTGGTATTGAAAGTGGCATCCGAAATGCGGATACCAGATTAAACGAAGAAATTGCAAATTTGAGGCAGGCGTTAAACGATGTCCCTCCTTTTCTTATTCCCATTGTGCAGACACAGTTAGATGCCAAAATTGTTGAGCAGGATGCGCTAGTAGCTCAGGGAGTCGCTGACGCTGCCACACACACATCCTATGTGGAAGATATTGAGTCAGAATGGCGCCATGATGGCCAGAATAACTACAGTGCATCAGAAAATGGCTGTATTACCGCTGCCAACGATCCTAACTACGTTGCGGGCAGCTGCTCAGCACAATCCATCAGTGCTTCCTCAGCCAGTACCTACACTAATACCGAATCAAGTGACAGCGGTTGGATGCCGTCTGCTTCTTTGACCTGGTTAATGACCGAAGACAGCCGCAGTTATATTCGTTACGCCGAATCATTGCGTTTTCCTAGCATGTTTGAAAGCACGGTTGGTTTTTCGGCGGTGCCATCGGTGTCATCCCCTTTGGCGCCAGAGCGTTCCAAACTCTGGGAGCTGGGCTATGTCTACTATTTCGATCACGCCAATATCAAACTGACTTACTTTGATCAGGTGATTGAAGATGTGATGGACAGGAATACGTCACTGAATACAACCAGTTTTACTAACTTAGAGAAGCTGAGTACCAGTGGCTTAGAGCTGCAGATGGATTATGACGATGGAGATTACTTCGGTGATTTATCGGTTGCCTACAACTTGGAGTATGAAGTATGTGATGAGAATGCCGCCACACAGCGCTTTATGGCGGACATTGCCAGCACGGGTTCTGCGGAATATAAACAATGCCGACGCGGTGGCTTTAGCAATACTAGTTACCTTGCTAATAAAGTCCCCCCTGAAATCAGTGGTAGTGTTCATTTTGGGGCACGATTCTTCAACAAAAAGCTGATTGCCGGGACTCGTACCTATTATGCGTCAGACAGCCATTCAGAAGACTATGTTAAACGCGATCATGTGACTACTGTGGATGCGTATATTGGTTACGCCTACAACGAACATCTTCAGTTTGAAGTGCGGGGCAGTAACCTAACCGACATGTACTACCTCGAGCCCGGAGCCGTGACTGGGATTCCAGCACCGGGTCGAACCATCAGCGTCAAACTGACCAATCGATTCTAACTTCAATCAAAAAGCCGCAGCTAAGACTGCGGTTTTTTTCATGCTTATTTACGGGTTCCTCTGTTTCATCCGGTGTATTGAATGAAGCTGCTAAAGACAGCGGATAAAAACGTCTGGGCAGCAGATGACAACATATACCTATTAAGGATTGAATAATGAAAATCGTACAACTTTCATGGATTTCAGCGGCCATGCTTGGCCTAAGCTCACTGGCACATGCTGGTTTTGATGGTGCCATCAGTGACGGTTCACAGCGTCAGGTGGGTGAATCTGAAGTCTGGGTTCCGTTTATCCACTCTAAAGGTAAAGCAGGTATCGGTAGTACAGGTGGTAAAAAAGTCGACTTTGACGGCCTAACTGTCTTTGCCAGCCAAAATGGAGATGTATATACCTCTGGCAGTGACCACAACAACTCTAAATACGTTTTCTCTCAGGTTGCTGGTCAAGATATCTGGTTTGGTGAATGGTCTTCAGGCACTGAAAACGGTCAGGCTGTGGATCGCGCAGTTTACTACGTGGGCGATGACACAGGCACAACCGTACCTACATCTGGCTCAGCCACCTACACAGTCGCTGGTATCAATAATGGTGCTACGCTAAGCGGTCAGTTCACGGCGGACTTTGGCGCTCAAACACTTAATGGCGCTCTTTCAAACAGCAATCTGTCGATCAATCTGTACAACAACGCTATTAATGCTTCTACGGCGGAATTCTCTGGAACCGCAGTGGCGAATGGCATGTCTATCGGTCACTCTCAGGGCCACTTCTTTGGCGCCGATGCCGCTTTCCTCGCTGGCTTTGCTAAGTTTGCTGGCGACAGCACGCTAGATACTGCCTTTGGCGGTAGCAAAAACTAATTTTCGTTTTTGTCTTTCTCTTTGGGGAGCAAGTGACTTGCTCCCATTTTTTCTCCGATTGAAACACATCAATGAAAATCGACCGTAACTTTATTCTTGGCTCACTGTTAATGGTGAGCGTTAGCTATTCCTCTTTCTCTTACGCGGATCAGGATACCGATTTGCGTATCCAGCAACGTGACGCGTTATCCTCCCGTCAGAACGAAAATGCTCTTATTGAAGAAGAGTTGGAAAAAGAACGCCTAGCCGAGCAATCGGCGTCAGGCTCAGAATCGATCGTAGCGAATACCGCAGATGAGCTTGGACCGGCATTGCATGTCGCGGTTCGGCAGCGTCAATGGGCACTGGCAGAGAGTCTGCTGGAAAGGTATATGGCGTTGGCGGATTTTGATCCTATGTTGGTGCACTACGCATCGGGGGCATTGGCACGCAATGCGCGTGATTATGATCGGGCAGAAACGCACTACGCGACATTGCTTGAGATGCAGGAAAACTTTTTACCCGCAGAGTTAGAGTTAGCTCGCGTCTGGTTTGAAGACAGAGAAAACAGCGCCTCTATATCATTATTTCATGACATCCTCAGTCGCTTACCTGCTGATAACCCGAGAGCGGCGGGAGTCCGGAATACTGTAGAAAGTTTTGTTAGTGCACTGGAGTATCGTGATGAGTGGCAAGGTGCATTTTCATTTGGGCCGACTTACAACGACAACCTGAATTTGTCCTCGAAACACTATGAATGTCTGGTCTATTTCACCAATGGTCAGTGCTTTTTAGAGCGTAGCGCGCCCAAGGTTAAATCTGCCTATGGTATTGACTACGACGCCAGTTTAAATCGACGCTTTTCGCTTAGTGGTCATCATGGCTTGCAGCTACGCAGCTTTGCCTATGGCACCAATTACCAGAACCGCAAAGAACATAACGAGCAGACGTTAAACGTGACCTTTGGTTACAGCTATCAGACCGCTAAACATCAGCTCAGTATTGCGCCGCAGTTTGAATATCGCGCCTTAGCGAATCAGGCGTTGTTTGCTTCGGGCGGCTTCAAGGCGGATTGGTTTGCCAATCTTAGCCAGACTTCTGCTATGAAACTCGAAGTGGAAGGGGAATATCTCGATTATCGTAATCAGACCTTTCGCTATCAATCCGACTGGCAATGGTCTGTCTTTGGCACTTACTGGCATCAGTTACCCGACAAATGGTTAGTGTTTGGTGGTGTAGACTGGACACTGAAACAAAACCGACAGGCGGTGCATGAGTACGATTTGTGGGGAGGTCGATTGGGCGTGAATAAAACCTTCACATCGCTGAATACTGACGTGACCTTATTCGCTTCGTTGCGGCAACGTATTTATGGTGACTTCAATGCGGTGCTCGGTGAGCGGCGTGATGATACTGAGCAAAATTATACCTTAGTGGTGACTCTGCCAGAGCTGTTTGCCGGGTTTAAACCGCTCATCGAAGTCAAAGCCAATCAGACCAAGAGTAATGTTGATTGGGCATACAGCTACAAGCAGCATCAATACAGCGTAAAACTAGAAAAAAGATTCTGAAAATAATCAATGGTTTATTGGTTGTTTGAAAAATAAATGAAAAAACTTTTACGGATTTTTCATTGTTGTTCGGTGTTACTGATAGAGGTGCACGTGTTTGGCTAGGCATAGTGCGCACAGATAAACCGAATGTGAGTAAAACAATGGAATGCTTATCCAGATCACTACTGATAATTTGCTTTTTTTTAGCGGCCCCATTCAGCTGGGCTGAAACAACGTCGGAAATCGGGTCACAACCCGTTATGCAGGAAAGGGCGACCATCGCAGAGAAGGCTGAAATCTCTGCGCTTCCTGCACCGGTGAGCGACAACATGTTGCCACCGGATTTGGTCGCCGCTACTCCTCAACACGACATGTCTCCCTATGGCATGTATCAATCGGCTGACTGGGTGGTTAAAGCGGTGATGATTTTACTGCTGGTGGCCTCAGGCGTGACTTGGGCGATTGGTATCGCAAAGCAAATCCAGTTAAACCTAGCGCGTCGCCGTGCGCGTCATATTCTTAATGAATTGCTTGATTCTGAAACCTTGGTCGAAGGCAAGCTGCGCTGCGACAGTGCAGAAGGCGCTGGGCTGGCGTTGATTGAAGCTACAGAAAAAGAGCTTGCGTTATCTGCTCGAGCAGACAATGAAGATGGCATTAAAGAGCGCTTACAGCTCAGACTAGAACGTGTTCAGGCTGGTTTAAGCAGTGCGATGATAGGAGGAACTGGAGTGCTGGCGACGGTTGGTTCTGTTGGCCCTTTTGTCGGTCTATTTGGCACTGTTTGGGGGATCATGAATGCCTTTATCGGCATCGCCAAATCTCAAAACACCACATTAGCTGTCGTAGCGCCGGGGATTGCAGAAGCGTTGTTGGCAACAGCGATTGGTTTGGTGGCCGCGATTCCTGCGGTAGTGCTTTATAACCACTTTACTCGCGGTGTCAGTCAATATCGCGCGCTCATGGCAGATATCTCTGCAGCGCTGATGGTACTGGTGAGCCGAGATCTCGATAGAGAGCCCGTTTCTATCGACGGAAAAAAGTTAGCAGCCTGAGCGGAGCATAGAAATGGGATTTAAAGTTGCTTCGCAGCAGGATGAGTTGGCGGTCAATCATGAGATCAACATTACGCCGTTTGTTGATGTCATGCTGGTGCTGTTGATCATTGTAATGGTCGCGGCACCACTGGCGACGGTCAATATACCGGTCGATTTACCGACGTCGTCGGCTACACCGACACCTCAACCTAAGGCTCCGTTTTACTTGACCGTCAGCACCGATCTGGCACTGACATTGGGCGAGGAGAGGACGGTGACTCTCGAACAACTGCCTCAAGCGTTAGCCCAAGCACTGCCTGATAAAGAGCAGCGTATCTATTTACGTGCTGACAAAGCACTGGATTATCAAAGCCTGATGAAAGTGATGAATACTTTGATCGCGGAAGGTTATGCGCAGATCGCTTTGGTCGGGTTGGAACAACCAGAGACAGCAGGGGCATGATGGGCAGTCAGTTAGGCAGAGCCACATCGCATGATAGCTTTGGCCCTTGGTTGTTACCTGGAATAGCCGTTAGTGTCGGCCTCCATCTGGCTGTCGCGGCCTACTATTTTTACCAACCTAAAGCTGAATTTATTCGGCCGCCAGCAGCGATTCCGGTCAGTGTTGCCTTGGTTGCACCCGTTGCGGCGCCACATGTTGAAAAGCCTGCGTTAAACACTGGTCCAGAGCAGAACGAGTCGATGGATTCTATGGCATCAATGGCTCGCCCAGAGCCGATTGAGCCACACCAGAAGATCCCACAAGTAGTCGAGAGTGTGCCAGAGCCAACTCCGATTGAGGCCACAGAAACACATCACCCTTCAGATATTGCGACTATTGTGCCCAAGCCAGCAAAACCAACGAAGCCAAAAACGAAAGCAGAGAGTAAACCTGTAGCTCAGGTTCAAAAACAGGTGGAAACGCCGAAAGCCGAGACGCCTTCAGTCAGCCAGCAAGCTTCGGTTGCTCAGATTAAAAAGAGTGCTCCCAAGCTTGAAGTTGAAAAAGAACTCAAGCAGATTCAAGGCGTGTCTGGGGCATTCAGCCAGCACTTAAAACAAGTCAAGGTGAGTTGGAAACAGCAACTGGTTCTGCACCTTGAGCAGCATAAGCAGTATCCACGCCGCGCTAAGCGAATGCGTAAACAAGGTGTGCCTTTGATAACTTTTACTATGGATAGAGCAGGGCAGGTGTTGGGCGTCAAACTGGTGCGCAGTAGCGGAACAGAATCGCTTGATAAAGAAGCTGTGGCTCTTGTCTACCGCGCTATGCCATTGCCATTACCACCAGATGAAGTCAGTGGTGCGACCTTAACTTGGACGGTTCCGGTTCGGTTTTACGTTCAGTAGTGAATGAATCTAGCATTTGATTGACCAATATACACCCGAAGCAAACGTTTGCTAAATTTACACAAAAGCATTGAGATTTCACTCAAGATCCTTACAATCCGCGCAAACGATTAAATGCTGTATATGTCTGATGAAATGGATTGGACGTTTCTACCGCTGAGCCTATCTCGGTGACTACAGTTGCTTTGCCCCTTTTCTCTTCATACAGCATTGAATCCGTTTACTGTTTACCCCACTTGTAAAGGTTTCATTGTGAGTCTCGAATCAACCCTGAAAAGCCAGAATCAATCCGGTGTACTGGAATCGGTATTTAAAATCACTCAACGTAACACAACCCTAGGTACTGAGTTGTACGCAGGCTTTATTACGTTTTTGGCGATGAGCTATATTCTGGCTGTTAACCCAGCCATTCTGGGCAGTATTCCCGGTATGGATAAAGGCGCGGTGTTTACCGCGACGGCGATCGCAGCGGCGGTAGCAACCTTGATTATGGGCATTTGGGGCAATTACCCAGTGATGCTGGCGCCAGGTATGAGCATGAATGGCTTCTTCAAGGGGATGTTGCTGAGTAGCTCGGTTGCTTTGGTGTGGCATGAAGCGCTGTTTGGTATCTTTCTATCCGGTGTGCTGTATTTGATTCTGTCGATGACCAATATCCGCAAGGCGATGATTGAGTCGATACCAGAAGATCTCAAGCTGGCGATCACTGTTTCACTTGGGTTGTTCATTGCCTTTCTTGGCCTGAAAAACGCCGGCATTATTGTTTCTAACCCGATCATTCTGGTCAGCATGGGCAAGGTGACAGACCCACAGGTAATCATCGCTTACATCAGTATCTTTGTCGCTTTAGGGTGCATGGTGCGTGATATCAAGCTCGCGACCTTCATTTCTTTTGTTACTGCTATTGTGTTAACCGTCTTTGCTGACATGGTGATGGGGACCAACAACGCGCCGATTCCAGAGCAATTGGTCTCCGCGCCGCCAAGCTTAGCGGGCAGTTTTGGTGCAGTGTTCGATTTTTCAGGATTAACGGCGGACAAAATGTTTGATCTGCTGTTTATTGTGATTATTTTCCTGATTGTCGATTTCTTTGATGGCCTGAGCACGATTGTTGGCGTTGGCCGTGATGCAGGGATCATCGATAAGGATGGCAAGGTACCCAATGCACGTTCTGCATTGGTTGCAGATGCTGGTGGCACGGTGATTGGTTCAGTTCTGGGAACCACCTCCATCACTGCATTCTCAGAGTCCGGCATCGCTTCTTCTCAGGGCGCCAAAACCGGATTAGCTGCCGTGATGGTCGCAGGCCTGTTCTTAGTGTCTCTGTTCCTATATCCACTGTTTTCCATTTTTTCAGCCGCTATGGTGGCACCAGCGATGGTGGTAGTGGGCATCTATATGATCGGGCGCTTAGGACAAATTAGCTGGGAACAAAAAGAATCCCGCATTGCAGCGTTCTTTACCATTATGTTCACTGTTCTAAGTTTTTCTCCAGCCAACGGTATGGCGATGGGCTTTATCAGCTACGCATTTACCATGGTTGTGGCAGGTAAGGGTAAACAGGTGCATCCGGTAATTTACGCTCTATCGGCTATCTTCCTGACGTACTTGATACTGCTTTGATAAGATTCTGAAACTAAAAGCCCCGCTCTCAGAGCGGGGCTTTGTCATTCTGAGTATTAACTTACTCAATATTCTGGATCTGTTCGTTGAGTAACTATTTTTATTATTTAAAAATCAGAAGCTTAGTGATCTTATGTTGTCTGTTTTAGGGTTTTACTACCCAATATACTACCCAGTTGGTTTAAGTCGCTATGTTTCTTACGTTGACAATAGTTCTGTTATCTATGTAATGATAATTATTATCAATTCAGGCATTCCTAACAACCGAAACACTGAGCTGTGAGAGGTATATGTGCATACTGAGGTAAATATAGTGTCATGTAATTCTGCCGTAAGCAACAGTGTCTTTATTTTAAACGCTGCTTCATCAGGGGACTTAAGCTGTATTCGAGAAACGTGAATTTTGATCACCATCCCCACTTCTTGTTGATATATCTAGTTCTAGATCGGTACGTCATCAAGACTGTCCTATCACGTGTATGGTAAATGCCTTTATACAGCTAAGCGAAGGTGTTCAGCCCCATTAAAGTCGGCGTTCCTCCCGCAAATGTTTATTCCAAAACCTTAAAAATCTGCTGCAAAACGGCTGGTGGTATCGGGTCCTTGTTTTTCACGATGAAATTCTTTAGATCAAGCCGTAGATCACTCAATATTTCCAAAAATTGAAAATAACGCTTTTCAGGGGTGTCTTGCGATTGAGGTTCAGAACTTTTTTGTTGCTCTTTCTCTGACTCTCCCTCGGGCTTTTTGGCGACAAAAAATTGAGATGAAAAAGTCTCTGTTACCTGTATAAAAGTGCCAAGACTGAGATTCCCCCTTTTAGTTTCCTTTGTGTACAGCTTAACATAACCGAGTTCTTTGAGGCGTTTTAAAGTATCGGATACACGGCGAACACTCATCCCTAAAACGACCGCCATCTTGGTTTTGCTTATCCCTAATCCAAGGGTATTGCGGTCAACATTCTTGGCTAAAAATGAGCAAACCAGAATCGATGCTTCCGCAGCTTCATAGCGAAGGCTTAGCTCGCTTTTCCAAAATGTGTTGATAATTTTGGTTTGATTAATGTTTCTTTCGGAATAGGTTTCTGTCGGCATATGGCTTCTTGAAATGGGAGCGTACGGTAGCAGAATAATCCACTTTTGACGTGCTAGAGATGGGTGTTTCTTGCATAGATAGGTCTCACGAAATTGTCCCATGGTCTTAACTCGACGCAACTCTTCATTGAAATTGGTTCTCTTTTGGGCACCAAATGGTAGAGGCATTGCTATGAGTTTTTTCTCCTTTTCGTTGTAGAAATAGTATTTGCTTCTGGTATCGAATTCGTTAATCAAATTGATGATATTCACCTCAGCGTCAGGATTGATAGCTGGCGTTTCCAGTATGGTCGGTACTTCTGAACGATTGGTTTCGTCTTTGTCAGTTAGTGTCATTCATTTACCCTGGTTGTATGTAATTTTATCCGTAATCCGACGCTTTTGGCGGGATGTAGGTATATGGCATCATCACTTTTTATGTGAGTAAACTCCAGAAGAAAAAATGCTTAAACCATGATTTTTGATAAAAAATTAAGGTTACCTGGATAGATTTAGCTGATGTGAAGACTCAGTAATCACCTAAAAACAGAGGGAGAGTAAATCGAGGAGGAACGGTAATTAATAATATATATACCTACCCATCTACTAACCTAATCCCACACCTCAACCAACGACCTCATCACACGATATCTTGGTAGGGGAACCCATCCCCTACTCAAAGAGAGACTTAGAAAATAACGTCACTCTCAGTACCTATGTCATTAACAAAACATAGGTCACCATCATGTCTAAGAACCTAACCATCACACACGAACCTACTTTCAACGGAAACAACATATACATCGACAAGGAGGGTTTGGTCGTTGAATACCTAGAAGGAATAGAATCAGTCCTTGAGAAAGCTCTAGAGCAATACGCGAGACTTTTTGTCGTTCGAGTGGACCTTAACTTACCAGCAGACTTTAGGGGGGATGATTCAGCAGTGATGACTCGTTTCTTTCGATCTTTGAAATCTCAGATAGCGGCATATCGAAGACGTAGTGCTCGGTTAAATGGCAAACCCTATCGTGAAACCACTATTCGATATGTCTGGGCGAAAGAGTGTGATACCTCAACAAGCAGCCACTACCACGTTGCGCTTATCTTTGACAGAAACGTTTTTCGTTCTTTAGGGGATTTTGGTGAATATCAGCAAAGTTTGGCTAACCGTATCCGCAATGCTTGGAAGCGATCTGTGAATGCTATCTACTCAGGCAAAGAGAAACCAGCCATACATTTTTCTAAACAAGGCCAGTATCATTTGCTACGTAACTCTGAGGAGTTTGAGGAGGTGTTTCAGTCCGTCTTTTATCGACTAAGTTACCTAGCGAAGAGAAGAACCAAGCATTTTGGCAAACGTATGAACAACTTCGACCATAGCCGTAAATAGCTTAAAAATTACGGTAGTCACAGTTCCTGTGGGATTAACAACAAACTACAGGAACTCATCATGCCAAATCACATCAACGTTGCTCACAACCGCTTAGTCACCATCACCCATGACAGAACGTTTAATGGAAAACCACTCTACTACCACAAGAATGGTCTTATCGTTGAGTACTTGGAGGACATCGACCGAGTGCTGACTGAAGCGCTCGGCCAATACCCTAAACTTTGTGTCGCTCACTTTACTGTACGTCTACCAAGTGACTTTGATAGAAACCATTCTGAGGTATTCAGTCGTTTCTTTCGTACCTTGAAGCTGGAAACCAATGAGTTGTGCCTAATGAAGTACAGGCGTAGGCCTCACCAATATCACCAAACGGTCATTCGCCATGTTTGGTTCAAGGCGTGTGAGTCCACCAGCCAGTACCACCTTGTCTTGTTCTTTGATAAACGGCTTTATCTTTGTTTGGGTAAAAGTGGGGGCGAGAGGAGTCGCTATCTGTCTAGAGTTAGAAAAGCATGGGATAGAGCAGTCGAAACCAGCTGCGGTAGAAGGTGCTTGGGGTTGGCCTATTCCCCAGCTGATGATGTGTATGAGCTTCAAAAAGGGGATGAAGCGTTTCCATTGCAGTTAAATGAGCTCTTCTATCGGATAAGTCGTCTCGCGAAGCCCGTCTCCCTAAACGACGAGAACCGCAGCATGAGTTTTGGTTGCAGTCATGACTCACCTTAAAAAAATACAGCGTGAGTAATTCCTATGTCATTTACAGACTTATAGGAATTGCTCATGTCTAACAATACTTACCTTCCCAACATTACCCATTCAAAAACGTTTAACGACTACCCCGTATTTTTCAGTGACAAGGGGTTATACGAATCGGCCTTAACCAGAATGACGGAAGTCTTTGAACAAGCAACGGAGGTGTTTGATGCGGTCTTGGCTACGCGCTTAGATTTGTTTCTACCAGAAGACCATCAAGATACCGACCTCAGCATCATTAACGATTACTTTAAGCTGCTTAAAGAAAAGCTCGATACGGAATCTGTGTTCTATGTATGGCGTAAGCGAGAGGACAAGGTGCCGTCCCACAACTATCGCGTGATGCTGTTTACTGACTACAGCCAGCATTTTGGCCCCGCCATTTGCTGGGAAAAACGCAACGAATTGGTTGAGCACCTTAAAGAGGCTTGGCAAGAAGCGATAGAAAAGCACTACAGCGGCAAAGCGCGCTCATTGGTGTTTCTCAATGACCGAGGCAACTATGGCTTGGGGACACGCTGTAGGGAGCAGGACAAGAACATCAAGCGTTGTGTCTTTCATCGCATGAGCAGTCTTGCTGAAGCATGGAATGAGCAGCGTTACTTCTTTGGCTCTAGTGCAGATTAGACCGACTGCATTTTTTTACAGTAGCGGCTTATCTCATGAGTATATACACAGGAGATAATTCCCAATGACAATGAGGTTCTTAAGACTACAAGACGTGATGTCACTAACAGGGCTAGGCCGTTCCACTATTTACAAGTTCATGGATGAAGACATTTTTCCAAAAACCATTCCATTGGGAGGAAGAGCAGTGGGATGGCTAGAAAGTGAAATCGAAGAATGGATGGAATCGCGTCTAGCACTGCGAGACAACCAAGAATCTTTTCAGTAACACAAACATTAAATTACACATCAACAGGGCGCTGGCTAGGCAAAGTCATGCGCCCTTTTTCAATTAGAGAGAGATAAAAAATGAGTTATTCAATTTACGTAGACGGCGCAGCCCCAAACAATCAACACGTCTGTACACGAGGTGGCATCGGGCTGGTAGTGATGGATGAAGACAATGAGATAGTGCATGAAGAGAGCATTACCATTGACCGCAAAACCAATAGTGCTGAGCTTGAGCTACTGGCCTTGGTTGAGGCGTTGGAGTACGCCGAAGATGGGGACGTGATTTACTCAGATAGTGATTACTGCGTGAAAGGCTTCAACATCTGGATGGACGATTGGAAAGACCGAGGTTGGCGCCGTGCGGATAAGAAACCCGTCAAAAATCGTCACCTGTGGCAACAAGTGGATGAGCTGAGTTCTAGGAAGTATGTTGAAGTTGAAAAGGTAAAAGCACACTCTGGTGTTGAAGGAAATGAGAGAGCTGACTTGTTAGCGGTTGAAGCCGCGGCGTTATAAGGTCAGTGGCACGCAGCTTGTGGGATGTACCCCACAAGCTGTTATTCTTATTTATTATTGGTATTGATGGTTTCGATTGTTTCTCTTAACGTTCCGGTATTGCCTGAGGAACGAGTTATCTCTAATGCTCAACGAAAAGTTTAGAATGCCCATTATCAAGTTGGGTAACCCATTTCTACCTTCGCCGGATGAAGTCTCAGAGTTTTTGGGACTCCCTGTTTCTCCCAGAGAAAAAATAAAGTGGTTAAATGCGTCAGTGGTCAAGAGTAAGCTGCCGACAGACCGCACGCTTGATAACATAAGTAAGGAGGGAATACGGTGGAAATCGATACGTCAGTTTGCTTGGCAACTGGCGAGAGTGTTTGTTCGTAAAGGATGGTCCCTTAACGTTTCTTTCCCCGATGGTGGTATTCATAAAGCAGACTTATCTTTTTGGTGGTCACACACTCTTAAAGGCGTTCAGCAAGGGTTGTCTTCGACGTCTGGTGAGTTGAATCTCGGGCTCTTGGTTAGCTATATCGATAGGCGCTGCGCCGCCTATCAAAAACAGTTGGCTTTTATGCAGGATGCGCCTGGTATCAATGAGTGCAACCAAAGCGAGTTAATCTCAGGCTATTACCTACCAGCTCTCGACTTTACGTTGCTCAGTGAGCCAGAAAAGGTGCTTGTAAAAAACTGGCTCAAATCGCCAAGTGAATCTGCCTCACAAGAAACTGAGCAGGCTATGCTGTGTTTCTGCCATGATTTTTGGTGGTCCTTAATGTCGGTCATTGATGCAATATTTCTTGAAGATTGGGATAAACACCATGAAGAGTACACTCCTAGTTCGTATGCCCGACAATACGGGGTGTTCGGTCAGGTTTTTAAGCGACAAGAGAGCACATTCCTTGGCAAGTTTTTTGGCCTATTAAAAGAGCAGACTAATCAGACTTACGCTCAGTTATCGGAGTATGTTGCCTTACCTTTTAGTGAGCATGAGCGAAATGGAGTACTAAAGCGCGATGTTCAACAAGAACGCTTCAAAGAGTGGCGTAGCGGAAAAAGCCTCCCTTCTGTAAAAGCCTTGAGTACGTTTTTTGACAACATGGACTTAGGGCGCCAAGGTACGGATTTACTGATATACGCACTGTTTATGAGAGCGCTTGATAAGGAAGGGGGCTGTACGCTACCTGATATCTATACGACAAATCGTTACCAGCGTTACTACCAACACCATGCTTACTAGGCTGCACTAAAGCAGCCTAGGTCCGCTTTTACTTTTTGCTGGGTGGGTTATTGGTGCGACCTCCACCTGATGGATTCGAGGTGCCATTTTTGGTCGGCCATAGCGGGGCGTTGTTGCCTGATTGTTGTTTATTTCCCATGGGTTGCTCCTTTTTGTTGAGGCTGTCGACGAATATTCGTCGACAGCCATCATGCATGAATACGGAGAGTGATTGGGAGGGGGGAAAGAGCGAAAGTTACTGGGAGTGATTAAGTACTTTTTCGTTGATCTCTAATGTAGATATGTACCGCCCCTGCTTGAGTCTGCCTTTTGTCTATTTCAAACAGTTCAGTCGCCTCAATGAGTTGGCTCAGAGTGTTGAACCCGTAGTTTTTTGAACTGAAGTCCGGGTATTGTCTTTTGATTAGGCCACCACATTGGCCCAGAAAAGACCAGCCGTCCTCGTCTTGGTATTCACTGGCAGCGCCTCGTAGGATATTCAACAGTTTCGTATCACCTCGTAGTTTATTGCGAGTCTCGCGAGGCTCTGCTTTCTTGGGTTTGTCTGAAATGACGGCAGTGACTTCTTCTTTTGGCGCGTATCGTTCTTTAAGGACTTCAGTGTAAATAAAATCATCACACGCATTACGAAAGGCGAGTGGTGTTTTCTTCTCACCGACACCAAAGACATAAATTTGAGACTCTTTGAGGCGTGAAGCCAACTTGGTGAAATCACTGTCGCTACTGATGAGAGCAAAAGCGTCATACTTATTCGAGTAGAGCAAATCCATGGCATCAATGATCATGGCAGCATCAGAGGAGTTTTTGCCCTGAGTGTACGAAAACTGCTGAATAGGATTGATTGCCAACTCATTGAGTGGTTGTTTCCAGTTCTTTAAACATCCTGAACTCCAGTCTCCGTACGCTTTTTTTACCAGAATATGTCCGTGTTTAGAGAGCTCTTTGAGCACAAAATCTAAAACTGCATATTGTGCGTTTTCTGCGTCGATTAAGACGGCAATTTTCTTTTCAGAGTCTATATCAATCAAATCCATGTCCTTATGAGCTAATGGTGAGAGCACCTAGGTGTAGTTCAATGATGCGGCGTGTAAGGCCGATAAGCAACGAGTACAGCTACAGAGTTATCTATTTGAGTGTTGATGCACGAAAGAGATAAAACCTATTGATGAGTGAGTTACTAACATAAGAGGCTGAAGGAACAACGGTCACACTCTAGCGCATTGCTGAGAACAAATAGAGGTTATCAGTCCTGCTCACTCTATGGATTGAGTAGAATATGCCTCATTAAAAAGTGGCGGTGGAATTAACAGTGAGTTATAGAGTGGTACGGCTAACGGAGCTGATGACGCATGAGTTCGGTCAAGTCGAAGGGGATATAGAAAGGTTAACGGAAAGGGCACTGAGTTCTGCAATCCCTCATGGGATGAGTTTCTCTCGCTTTATAGATAAACTCAAAAGTGGTGAATTGGCCCTGTTGACGGACACTCCATCTAAGCCAGTGATGCTTAGAAATGGAATGAGTAAATCGTGGAGCTTGTCTACTGAAGGGCAGGAGACCTTATCGCCAGAGGCAAAAAATGCCTTTCTCTCTAGAGCGAAAATATCTCGTGGAGCGGTAAGTAGAGCAGCGTCAAGTCAAAGCCGTGCGGCATACGCTCCAAGTATCGAAGAGACCTATGTCCCTGAGCCCATTAAGCCTGATACTTCTGATGCACCACCTAAGCTCAAATATGAATATTGTTTTGAGGTCGCTTGTTCCGATGAAACGTTAAGAAAAAGCGTAGGCTGTGCGTTTCAACTGGGTAAGACTAAGCAAGAAGCCATGATTGGTCGCTGGGAGACGGAGCCTACGGAGCGCGGTACTAAATACACCGCCCATACTGCCTTTGATGAGCCGAAAAAATTGTTTGCGAAAGTGGCGAACAACTCAATGGGTATCAGTGTGCCTGAAAGTGTGCAGGTCAAGCCGATAGGCTCAGGTGTAGTGAGGGAGGCTTTTATTCCAGTTATCCCATCTGTGCGGCTAGGGGAGCGTTTAGGGCTGCCGACGGAAGGTTATTATTACCACTTTCATAATGGCCGTTTGGTTCAAGAATACAAGCTGCTGGGTGAGGGCAAGTGGGCGTTCTATGCCACATGCTCCACTCATGAACGATTGAATAACGAGCAGGGTTACAACGTCTACCAAAGTGCCATTCTGGTTTACTGGAAGCTCGAAGGTAAAGAGATTGATAACCAACATTTGATTTACTTAGAAAAGCAAATCACCCGAGAAGAGCTCAATAACCTGAATGATGACTGGTTGGTTGAGCACGGTATTAAGCTTGATATCAATGAGCTGCTTGCTACACCCAAACAGCCTGTCGTGGAAAGGCAAACCACTCAATCTGTGGAAGCAGATAAAGCAAAGACCAAGCCAGAGACGCATATCGTTGGGGCTGACTCCAAAACCAACCAACGGGAATCATGGGGAACCATTGCAGGGCAATATGGTTTGTCGGCGAAACAGTTACTTGATATGAACCCGCAGTATGATGCTGACCCGATGAAATTGAAGGTTGGTGACCAATTAGTAGTAAGTAATAAGGCCGAGATTGAACAACAGACCGATTTAAAGTATGGGAAACCAAGTGTTGAAGTGAAGGAGTACAACAAGCCCTCAAACTCAATTTATGACTATTCAAGTTCTTACATCAAAGGCTCCACATTTAAGTCGGTGAATTCTGAAGGTATTGTTCACGATGATCTCACCATTGCTAACTTAAAAGAGGTTGAAGAGCAGATAGAGTTCCAACTTGGCTTTGCGAGGGTTGAAAAGTCTCAGTCCCTTAGTGATTATTGGGAACAAGCGCTAAGTGGTGTCTCTTCGAAAACGAAATCTCTGATCCAAGAACATAACCAACATCTGAATGATCCCCTAATTCCTGGAGAAATGGTTATCTTCCTAACTAAGGAACCGTCTTCAGAAGAGGACAAGGCGAAGCTAAAGTCAATAAAAGATAATTCAGTGCTAGCGAGTGAAGAATTGGGCAAGCTGAGCTCCGATCAAATCGAGTTGCATCAAGCTTACTTTGAAGTAATAGAAAATAAGCTGGTGGAGTATTGGAATACGGGTAAGCCGTCGGACTCATTCGCATACATGGGAGCAGCAGTTGGAACAATAGCGCCAGCAATGCAGAAAAATCTGGAAAATGTATCGTCATCACTTAAAAAGATGGATCGTCTATACCTCGATCTCCTAGCTAAAAAAATCGACCGAGCAAGCTTTGTTCGACAGAGGCAAGGTTTGAAGAAAATCCTCGATAAGCAGTTGGATAAACTTACGCAGCGTACTCTGAAGATACCAGTCGACCAAGGCTTAAAGACAAGTTTGGGCATAGACTCTACTAAGTCACTCATTCACAATGCTGATGAAATATTAAAGGCAGGTTCGGTTCCCGAGCTGGGAGCCCGTGTAGCCAATACCGCTAAGTGGATAACTTATGCGGAGAAAGCAGGAAAAGTTGCTATAGGACTCAGTGTAGCTAGTGGTGTGTATAACGTGTCTGAGAATTGTGGGAGTCTTGAAGCTTGTGCACGTAGCACTGCTAAAGAGACTGGCGGAGTAATTGGAGGCTGGGCTGGAGGTACTGCTGGTGCTGCGGCCGCTGGGGCTTTTGTTGCTTTTGTTGGGATAACTTCCGCGCCCGTTGTTATGCTTGTGGTTGGAGTCGGAGCTTTGGGAGCAGGAATCTATGGTGCAGGCTCTGGTAAGGATATAGCGGAAAAAGCTTATGAATTTTTCGAGTTAGACCTATTTTTGAAAGAAATTGAAAGCAATATTGAGAAAGATATACCTGATGATATCGAAGAGTATATAAATAAGCAGATTTTCAATGATTTCAGTGTTGGATCGAGTTTCTAGGGGGATAAATGTTGGGCATAAAACCACTATTAGGGTTGTTATTTTTCGTGTGGGGGGGCGTCTATTTTTATCACCTTGTCGTTTATTCCTTAGGAGATAAAAAACGTATCAATCAATTAGTGGACAACTTAGCGAAAGAGCCCGAAAGCTTTAAGAGTAAAAACTACATTGCTATGAATAGCATGGGGGCTGGTGGTTTATTCTCATACTTTTGCCTAGTTTACCCTCTTGTAAGACATCGAAGAAGAGAGAAAAAGTGTTCTTCTGACGTTTTTATGTTTTTAAACTGGTTGTTTTTTATGACCGTGCTTTATCTATTTATTTTTGTATAAAGGATAAATATCGCGATCATTTTGGGTACGGATAAGCATTTTTTATAGATAACATATACCTTCAAACAGATGCGTTGAGACAAAAAAGAATGGGGAGCGAAATTGCTCCCCATTGTCATTTTTTATCGTTGCTGGTGGTCTTACTTTTCTTTGATGGCTTCACAGCCTTCAGGAATCGTAATAGTCGATGCGTCCATACCTGCCTGTTGCGCTGCTTTCACATCTATTTTGTATTGAGTGCATTTGCCAATACTGACGTTGACTGCACCAGTTTCAGCGGCTGGATTACCTCCTAATGCTCCCCCTCCCTGAGCGAAAACAAAAGGCGTGATTAGGGTTGCGAGTAGAACGAGAATGTTCGTTGTAGTGTGACTCATAGTGTTTCCTTATTGGGTAAATTTTGGTTAGGTTTGTTGAGGGCTAGAAGGTGTAGACAAAGGTGCCAGCGCTAGAAGTGACTTCGATTTCTTTCACGCTGTCTACGGTGCAGTTGTTGCTGTATCCGGTGTAGGTTTCACCGAATTTTAATGAAACGTTTCTAGAAAGTTCTGAGCTTGTTCCAGCGGGCAGGCGGCAGTTACCTCGGTTGACAATGACATTGCTTACTACTGTGCTGTCAGTGATAGCTTGAATATCAAAGGTCAATGTTCCCCAATGTGGGTTGGTGGATATCGACACTTCAATATCGGCGGTGACGGTTTGCGCTTCTTCCTGTTCGCTGCAAGCGGTGACTCCGAGGATCAGTACACTCAGCATAATGGTCCGAGTTAAGGTATTCATAGGTATCTCTCCGTAGTGGTGAGTTAAATTTGGGATGCACGGATTTCAGCGTGTTCACGCATGAACTGCTCTAGGTTGAAACCCGTGGGATAGATAAAAGAAAACGTCGATACGCTAGCCTCATCAATCAGAGGTAGGGTTAGGGTGCGTATCGTGGGTTGACCGGATAATCGAAAAAGCAGCAAGAGTGCGTCACATTGAACCGAGAGTCCCAGTGGCTCGATGAGCGCTTTCTCTTGCTGCAAAACTTGACTCGATATCTTGAGCATACGGTTGTTGAGTAATGCCGTGTGTACCGCATTCAGTACTTGCCGCTGCTCATTACTCCACTCACGAATAGTGGGCAGTGCTACATGGACTTTGGCTAACCATGCTTGCTCTTTTGAATACGCTGAACCCTTGTGTAGTAAGGGTTTGTCTCTCTCCGAGGAGCGACCTTGCCCATAATTCAGTGCATCAGGAACAAGCGGCAGTAAGTACTTGTTGGTCAGTTGCCAATAGAGCGTTTCCTGCTTGTTGAGCTTCAGTAATTGCTCTGAGGTTTTGCGATAAACATGGGGCATGCTCATCGAATCACACTCCACGTTAAACACCTCAACAATGACTTCATCGAGATAGCGTTTAATGCTGCGCGTGGTGCGGTGGATATCGAGTTGGGCTAACTGCTGCTGCAACTCCCTAACGGTAATCCAACGATGTTGAGGAATAAGCATCAGCGTGTGCAGCAAAGCGGATAACCCTTCAATGCTGGTTTTATTGCTCATGACTACACTCTCAATACATCAAAGCTCCAAGACCGGAGGTGGACATTTAATGTCGGGAGAGTAGAGGTGAGTCAGACACATAATGTCCAACGGTGAAAACTGCATCAATCGGCAACACGAAAGCGTGAGCCGATTAACATTAACGAGGCTTATGCTTATCACTGAACTCTGCAATCGCAGCCAATAATCCAATCAGCAGTACCACCAGAAAACCTAACGTCGTTAGAGTTCCGATAGCGCCAAAGAAAGGAGAGAGGGTAAACAAAGTAATAAGAGCGGTGACAAGCTTAATGGTGTTAAGGAGAAGAGAAGTCATGAGTTATTGTGGAGTGACGGCTATCTCGTTGTAGGCGTCCGTATCGACATAAGTAAGAAAGTTACACTCCCACAACTGATAGAGCTCTTTGGCATCATGGCTACCCTGCATTGGCAGCCAACCACGATAGGCGACAAAGAACTGTCCAACCCGAAAATCAAAATCCAAGTTGCGCTCTAGCTCTGGGTAGTAGTTTCCCATATAAGCAAAGTCGGTGATGTACTCAACGCTCCATTCTCCTGTTGAGGTGTGGCAAATTGCTATCTCAACCGGATGGAAGCCACCAGCATCAGCGCTATAACTTTTATCGCGAAAGTTAAACACCAGATAACGGCTGGTGGTCAGCGCTTCATTACTCAGCAAATGAACGGTGAGCTGTTCACTTAGCAGCTTTTGCAGTTTCTTTGACACAGGCAATAATGATGCTGTGAAGTTTAATTTGGACATAGTGGGTCCTCCTTGTTTCAGGATTCAAATAAGAAATGAGAGATTAGGTTTTAGTTGAAAGTGCCGACCATCGTCAGTTGCACATCATCAAAGATGTTTCTGGAAAGGTGCCGAGCAAAGGCTTTCATCCATACCGAGAGCAGCTCTTGTACCTCAGGGTGGGATAAATCAACGCTCCCCACATCGGGTTGATAGCACCAACGATTAGCAAGGTGAAAGTACAACTCAGGCTCAACGGTTGTACTGTTGTCATCGGGATAAGAGAAACTGGCAAAGAAGACCATTAGCCAAGAGCTCGTGGCTGACTCACGTTTAAGCTGTACCTCTATCGGATGTAAACCTTGTCGATGTCGGTAGTAACTCATCTGACGGCAATTCAGTACGAGTCGTTCTGCGTTTTCTGGCAGAGTGTATTTATTCAGAAGTGCTTCCAGTGACGAATGTAAAGCGTCATCAATGCACAGTTCTCCGTAATGTTGTTCAATCATAACCACCCCCTTTCGGCAAACGAGGTGCAGGTATCGCCTGTCACAATATGGTCAAGGACACGGACATCCACCAGCGCGAGCGCGTCCTTGAGTCTTTCGGTTATGCGCCTATCGGCTTGAGATGGTGTTGAGTCACCAAATGGATGGTTATGCGCGAATATCACCGCAGCGGCATTCACTTCTAACACTGCTTTTACCACTTCACGTGGATAGACGCTGGCCGCATCCACCGTTCCATGAAACAGCTCTTTAAATTCAATCAATCGGTTTTGGTTATCCAGCAGTAATAAGGCAAACACTTCACGCTCATGGCTACCTAGCTTACAGCGCACATACTCTATAGTGGCTTCAGGTTTGGTTAGGGCATCACCACGCACGTAGCGTGTAGCCAATATCTCTGCGGCATGCTCTAGGATTTCATTCTCCTGATAGCGTTGCTGCTTTTGGTAATCGGAGGTTTTGGGGTTCATTTCAGGCTCCTGTCGGAATCAATGATGGGGTTTCACATTGATGACATATGCCTGAAAATTTTTTGGTTTAGGGTGAAGGGCTATCGTAGGCAGTAGAAGGAGGTGGCGTGCTCTTAATGAGAGCATATGGGGTGTTAGTTTTGAGGAAGAAAGCACTGATAGCGTTAGAATGAGAGAGGGTAGGACAGAATCGCGTGTGAACACAATTCATTGAGCCGTTACTCTAAATGATTTATGCCCAAAGTTTCTCAATCAAGGAATGAACGAATATTTCTTTCGTCATTAATTGACCTATTTATTGTCATTCGAATCTGGATGTGATTGGGACACTGAGTTCTTGGAAAACAACCCTTAGTGGCTGTCTATGATGCCTTTGTATGGTTGCCCGTTCGACAACATACACCCAAGCATGTACTGTGTTAAAGGCTACATCTTGGATGATTAGCGCCTGAATTACAGTTGACGTCTTATCATTAACTGATAACATACATTGTTTTTATTTACCTAGTATTAAGGATGTTTTGTGTCAGAGGTGGGTATAGGCGTGTCTAGCTGCATTATTGGTATTAAAGGTCAAATTCCAAGTTCCACAAACCAAGTAGATGTTTGGTTTGACTCACTTAAATCAATTGCATCGGTTCTATCTGAAGAAAATCAGCATTTGCTAAGGACTATTGCAGATAAGAAACCTGAGAATATTACAGAGCTATCTGAATTAACTGGGCGAGCAGTAAGTAATCTTTCTCGGACTATTAAAACGTTAGAGAAACATGGTCTTATTAATATTGAGAACTGCGGGAAAAGTATTAAACCGAAAGTTAAGTATAGTAATTTTAATATATTATGTGATTTGAGTTTGAATAACGAAAAAAAAGATTTGTTAGAAGATAAATTTACTTTGGTCTCAATGTTTACAGGTGTTGGTGGGCTAGATATGGGATTTGAAGGTGGTTTTAAATACAAAGATCAATACTTTGAATGCCAACCATTCTCAACTCTGGCTGCTTATGAGAAAGATGAAAAGTGTGTAGAAACAATAAAGAAAAATTTAAATATACCTATTAGCCAAGTGGAGTTATCTGAAGAGCTTGTTAATGATTTTCCAAGTGCTGATGTGTTAATCGGTGGCTTTCCATGCCAAGATTTTAGTTCTTGTGGCCCTAAAAGAGGCCTTAGCTCTGACAGAGGTCAACTATACAAAGTTCTAGTTAGATATATGCAACATCACAAACCTAAAATTGTATGCGCTGAAAATGTTCCTAATTTAGCGCGAATGCAAAAAGGGGCTGTGCTAGAAACTATAGTTAATGATTTTAGTGAGCAAGGTTATAAAGTCCAAGTGTGGGATCTTTTTGCTCCAGATTACGGTGTGCCACAAAGTCGTAGAAGACTATTTTTTATTTGTACCAGAAATGATCTTGAAGGCGAACCTTTAAAGCCAGAACCAAAATTTGTTAACATGCATCGCGGAACCAAATGGGCAATCGAAGATTTGGAAAAAGTTATTGATGAAACCATTCCAAACCAGAGCCAGTACTTCAAGGCATCAAAAGCCAAGAAAGGAAATGGTCAAGGTGATGAGCACTGTAAAGCAGACGAACCCTCTTACACAATTAGAGCAAACGCTAAGTCTCGAGTCCAATTTCATTATGAATTAGATAGAAGGCTAACGATCAGGGAGTGTGCTCGTCTACAGACGTTCCCCGACTCTTTTGTTTTTCCTCATTCTGCTACTTCAAATGTTATGCAAATAGGTAATGCAGTACCACCTATGTTGTCATATGAGGTGGCAACATCAATCAGAGAATTTTTATTAAAACAGGATTGATTAATATATGAAAGGAAATAGGGATGAGGTTTTTGCTTATGTTTTTTCAAAAGCCGATGAAGTTGGTTACATGGGACTTGATTCCGCTAGGTCTGGTAAGTTTCAAGATGAATTGGAAAGTGATCCTGAGTTGATTAGAATTGCTGGAGAGAGGCTCTCTCGAAATTACATTAAGGACACTATTTTAAATAATTATAGTAAGAAGCAGAGATATATATCAGAAGATGATGTACTTAGTGTATTCGTTGAGTTGACTGATATTTCTGTTTTAGGTGCAAAAAAAGATCTTGAGAATGGGGTCTTTAAAATTTCATATTTAGGTGAGGAGTTTGAGTGCACTAGTTCAAGTATTAACGAATGGCAAACGGTTTTAAAACGATTCGGAAAAAGAAGTAATGGAAAAACTAGATTTGCTTTTTTGACTTGTGGTGGTGTAGAGAAGCAGAAAGATGAGCTTGGGGCTGTCGTAGATATTTTAAGCTCATACGGTGTAACAGCTCTCATCGTTAAGCCTAGTCAGAAACCTATATCAATAACGTTGTATGTAGAAAATAAATCTGGTCAGCCTTTCAGCTTAGTTAAAACGGGTTTATCCAAACCCTTCCTTCTTCTCGCTGGCATCTCTGGTACAGGTAAAACCCGTTTTGTACGTGAGCAGGCTAAAACCTCGGGCCAGTTTGCTGAAACCTATTGTTTAACTTCGGTGCGCCCCGATTGGCATGAGCCTAGCGATTTGCTTGGTTATATTTCTCGCCTTGCAAAAGACGGCGAAGCCGAATACATCACTACCGATGTATTGCAATTTATGGCCAAAGCTTGGCGTGCCATTGCTGATAGCGGCTTAACCGTTGAAGTACAAGAGAGCGAAGACCAAGGCGAGCGTTTAGTCGTAGCAGGTGAACGTGATGAGTTAGATAAGGTGCTGCCTTACTGGCTGTGTTTGGATGAAATGAACCTTGCCCCTGTTGAGCAGTATTTTGCTGATTATTTATCTGTACTGGAAACTCGCGAATGGTGTTGGACTGATGACAGCTTTACCTACAGCAGTGATGCCTTATTAAAGCCTGCCACCATTAAAGAAGTCGCAGACAAAGAAAAGCTACGCGAAGCACTAGGTTTTGGTAGTGAAGATTACAGCGAGCTTTGGGATTTGATTTGCCAATATGGCTTAGGTATTCCGTTTAACCTGTTGGTCGCAGGCACGGTGAATATGGATGAAACCACCCATGGCTTTTCTCGCAAGGTGATTGACCGAGCGCTGAGCTTTGATTTTGGTGCGTTTTTCCCTAATGACTATAACGACTTTTTCACCCCAACCAGTTGCAATAAACGCCTTAGCTATCCTATTTGGTCAAACGCCTGCAAGGCAGACTTAGCCAATACCTTTGATGCGGATGGCGCTAAAACTCTAGCGTTTTTATCGGCTGTTAATGCAGTGCTAAAAAATACACCGTTTGAATTAGCGTTCCGTGCGCTCAATGAACTGCTCCTCGCAGTGGCTAGCAGCCAACCACAAGATGACCTGACCCTAAAAGCCGTATGGGACGACTTTATGATGTGCAAGGTTCTGCCGCGCATCGAAGGCGATACCGACAAACTGACTACATCTGATGGTAAGGCTTTGTTGGTTGAACTTAATACAGTGTTGGCAGACCAGTTAGCCTCCATTTGGCTGGCGTCTGACACAGACGAAGACAGTCAACGCCCTGACTTGTATCGCGAAAAAATCGTGGCCGATGGTGCTACTGATGAGGAAAAAGTACTTCGCATACCTTGCCGCTCAAAAGCTAAGTTGCAGTGGATGAGCGAGCGATTAGCTAGTGCGACCTTCACCAGTTTCTGGCCTTAATGGGTTGGTGTTTTTTGATGCTTTTTGCAATGAGTGCAACCCATAAAAACCGTACAGCGAAGGTGTAAGGAGTGGTAGGGAATGCCAGAGTTAATACGATTACAAACCCCTGACTTTGAGTTTTCGGTTTGGGCGAATGATATTAGCCAGCGGTTGAGCGTGCATCAGAATACAATTGCGCACAGGGCGAGCGCTAATCATGCACAACCTAGCTACGAATTGCGCTTTGCGCCTGCGGCGCAGCTGAGCAATGCTATTGAACCGCAAGGGCTAGTTGCAGATGGCTTAGGCAAAAGTGCGTTAGATGAAAGTGACTTAGCCGAAAATGACCTTGTTGCCAATGGCTTAGCGAAACACGCTGAGCTGACATTAAATTATCCGCTGTTTTTTGAGAATACTCAGTACCAGTTTGAGTGGGTCTTTTTTAGTGAAGTAACTAATGCGCGGTTAACTCATCGCAGCCAAAGCGTGAATGAGGCATTTCGTTTTGCCCCCGAAGTAAAAACCGCAAGGGGCGTGGTGCCCGCACGTTTAACCGGCACCATCAATACCGGCAATGATGTGGGCTGGTTACGGTTGCCACTTACCTTTGAACACAATGGCAACACACAGACTCAGCATATTGCCTTTGAAGTGTTGCCAACCAAAATGGCACTGCACCAAGACTTGCCCGCCATGTATCAAGCCATTGATAAGGTTTACCCCCTTTGGCGCTTTAGCTTGGTAGAAAAAACAGAACAAGACGCAGCAACTAGCCAACAACGCGGGCATTTTCCACTCATGTGGTTGGCTAATTTTGCCGCGTTACGGGAGCGCTTTGAGCAAGGCTTAAAAGTGATTTGTGCCGCACCCCATAGCCGCTTGCAACCCACAGTGGCCAACATAAAAGCGGCCAAATTAAAAGGCCGCCTGTCCCATAAGTTAGCCGAGCAAGTCAAGCAAGACTTTGCGAATGGTCAGTACGATAAACGCTACGCAGTCGAAAAAAAGCAACTGAGTGTGGATACCCCTGAAAATCGCTTTATCAAAATGGCGGTGCGTAAAAGCAAGCGGCAATTAGCGGAGTTTGAACAAAAGCTTAGGCAAAGTAACCAAGCGCCAGAACGGCAACGGTTGTCAGATTCATTTTTAAATGAGCTACATAGTTGGCAACAACCGCTGCAAAAAGTGTTAGGTCAGAGTTTTTTAAAAGAGGTGGGTACATACACAGGGTTAAACCGCGAGTCGTTAGTGCTACAGCAAAAAACCGGTTACAGCGCGGTGTATCGTATTTGGCAGGAGCTGAAATTTTATTTAGATGTGTTTGGCAATCAGTCGAGCATTTCAATGAAGTCGGTGGCTGAGATTTACGAAGTGTGGTGCTTTTTGTGTTTGAAACAGATTTTAGAGCAGGATCTTGGCTTTGAATTGGTGGAAAACAGTGCGACTAATCTCGCCCAAAATGACTTTTTTGAGTACCAACTAAAAGATGGGTTTGCCGGTGCCTTTCGTTTTAAACGCAGTGATGGTGTGACTGCTAGGCTGGCACACGAGCCTAAATTTACCAAAAAAGGAAAATCAATCCGCTCGTACTTGGTTAACCAAGAGCCGGATATTGTGTTGGAAGTGACACTGCCTAAAAGCGCCCATTTAACAAAACCAGACTCATCAGAAGAAAAGCAGTTTATTTGGCTGTTTGATGCCAAGTACCGTATTAAAACCGAGAAAAACCGCTTTGATGACAGTAATGAAGATATTGAAAGTACGGATTACGTACCAGACGATGCTATCAACCAAATGCATCGTTATCGGGATGCACTGATTCGCCTATCAGAACCTCACGATTCTAAATCACCATCAAGTGGAAACGCTGGCCAATCTCCTAAGAAAAGCCGTCCTGTTTTTGGTGCGTTTGCTTTATACCCAGGCTTTTTTGATCAAGCCACAAAAACCAACCCCTACGCAGCCGCGATAGAAGAGGTGGGTATTGGCGCATTTGCCCTGTTACCTAGCCAAAATAGGCCAAGCCAAAACGAACTTCCTATTCAGACTAAGAGCAGTTATTCCGGTCACCAGTGGTTGCTAGAGTTCTTGCAAGCTCAAATTGGCACTGCGCCAAATGCACAAACAGGACTGGGCAATGAAGTTATTTACCCTGTGGCTGGCATGGCGGAAAGGCTCTACGTACAAGACGCTGCACGCATACCTTATTACGGCATGCGCCAAGTACTGTACCCTGATTTGACGATGACCGTGGCATTAGGTGGGCAACGTGGCCGAGATAATGGCTACTTTGAAAAATTTGAGCAAGGCACAGCGCTGTGGTATCACCTGCCGCAAAGCACGTTTTTGCAGAAATTTAAGCAACATATTGCCGAGGAAGTTCGCTATTTAGCGTTGGCGTCTACCTCAGACAATCAAAGTTCAACCAAGCAAATTGACAAGCTCTGGCCAGTTAAACGAGTCACAGTGTTACCACGCTATGCCATTACTGAAGAACAATCGGGTAAGAAGTCAGGTTCTGCTGATTTGTATTATTTATTTGAGCTTGGCAAACCTCTATCACTGCAAACGCCAGTGACCAATGTGCCGCATCGGCCAATGAAAAACTCGATGAAACTCACAACCTTAACGCGCCTAGAGAGCGTCACTAAGTTTACCGAGGTTGAAAAAGTGTACGAAGCGGCAATGGTGTGAGCTAGTTTTATCAATTATGCAGAAGGTAAAGTGAGTGACTGGTTCGGCCTGAGCGCCATAGACGCTTTTTATGGCAAAGGAAAGCCGCTACACCGACGAATTTAGTAAACGCCCCGTGGGGTCATGGGGCGTTTACTGAGTAACAACAGTTCTATTCGGTCAACGTTTGCTTGTTTTGCATGCGATATGCTGCAAGATGAGCATTAAGAACTTCAGCGTAGGTAGACGATTTTCCCATCGCTGTGTTTGGCTATGTTAATAAAGTGACTCGCATCGGAAGTTTTGGGCGCTGACTAAAGCAGTTTCAATACTTATAGTTATTCATAAATTACTAATTTATTATGGCCGCTGGCATATTTCGTCCATAAGTTGGCTGTATAGGGCGATTAAGTCACGCTACTAAATCAAAATTGTCAGATCATGTATGAGTCCGCACATTTGAAAAGAGGATGCCACTGGCATCCTCTTTTTTTTTGCTTATGTCTAAATGACAATATGATTCTTAACCAGACCGGTGACTTTTTCCAGTGCTTCTTTGCGCTCTTCCAAGTAGTCATATCGATCATAGATACCTTCAACACCTTTCAGCTTGTGATTTAAACAGCGCTCTGCGATATGGCTAGGAACTTTTACCGAAGCGAGTAGGCTGCGGCAGGTGCGGCGTAGATCGTGAACCGCAAAATGTTTGATATCGCCCATTTTATTTGGTGGTTGTACCTTACGACCGGGCTCTCGACCAAATAGCTTTGAAATAGCTCTGTTCAGTGTGTCTTTGCCCATGTGAGGTACTTTGCTTTCCCTTCTGTTTGGGAAGACGTACTCCGAACGACAAGCTCGCATATGCAGTTCTTTAAACCACTCTACGCACAGCTCCGGAAGCGGAATAGTGAAACCTGTCCCTGATTTGCTTCGCTCCGCTGGTAGGTGCCATAAAGCATTATCTAGATCGAACTCAGTCCACTTTGCTTCTGTTAGCTCTGATTTACGAACGCCAAGACAAAGAAGCAGAGCACAAGCTAGGTAGTTGTCTCGATTGAAGCTATAAATGTTTTGGTTGAAGACGGAAAAAACATGTTTAATCTCTTCAAGCTCTAAGACCCGATCTCGGCTCTCTTCAATGCCACCAGCATCATAGTTAGAAAATGCTAGTGCAGGGTTAGACTCAATAACACCAATCTTCATACCGTGTTTAAAAAGCTGCTTACAATACATTAGCGTGTCGTTAGCTGTGGTTGGACGGCCACTGTCAGCGACTATTTGGATGATGTTACGGATATCTAAAGGTGTGACACGTTTCAACGTGTATTGACCAATTTGCGGAGAGATCTCTTTCTGGTAGATACGCTTAGGTATATTGGGGTGCTTGAGCCTTTTGGATAGCTCCTTGTACCAGTCTTCGAAGAGATCATCGATTATTTGTATATCAGCTTGCTTACTCCGTTTTCTTTCTGCAATTGGGTTAATCCCTTCGCTGATTTGCTTTCGAAGCTCAGATGCTTTCAACCTTGCATCTGCAAGAGAAAGTTCATCGACCTTGCCAATAGTCACCTCCTTTCTTTTCTTAAAAAGGGTGTACCTTAGCATCCAGTATGGTCGACCTACTCTAGGAATCATTAGATAGAAACCATCACCATCGGCATGCCGACCTGTTTTTTGGTCTTTTACTATCGCCTTAACTTGGTTGACGGTGAGATTACCCATCTCTATCTCCTTGAATTTATAGCTCTAATCGAAGTTATCATTACATCACCCTCCATAAGTGGGGAGTATATTGTGATATTTATACTACGGTGGGGAGTAAATAGCAAAGTGCTACCCACAATACTCCCCGTTTGTTCGTGGCTGTTGATGAATTTAATGGATGTGTATGGATGATAACAACAAAAAAAAGCCCTTATTAATAAGGGCTTTGTGGAAGTGTGTGGAGTAGAGGGGAATCTATTCTATATTTTGGATCTGCTCGCGCATTTGCTCAATCAGAACTTTGAGTTCAACGCCAGATGCGGTGATGTCAGTGCTGATAGACTTAGATGCGAGCGTGTTCGATTCACGGTTGAACTCTTGCATCATAAAGTCGAGACGACGACCACAAGCGCCACCTTTTTTCAGGATATTGGTCGCTTCTTTAACGTGAGAGTCCAAGCGGTCCAGCTCTTCTGCTACGTCTGACTTTTGCGCTAATAAGATCAGCTCTTGTTCAACTCGTGAAGGGTCAAGTTCCACTTTGGCTTCTTCAAATTTGGCAAATAGGCGCTCACGTTGCCAATCGAGAATTTCAGGCATGCGAGCACGAACTTTGACCACTTCGTCAGTAATCGCTGATAAACGCTGTTCAATCAGCGCTTTCATGTTTTCGCCTTCACGGCCACGGGCTTCGATAAATTCGCTTACCGCTTGGTCAAAAGCCGCCAACAAATCTTTATTGACCGCATCCATGTCCTGCTCAGAAGTTTCCATCACACCCGGCCAGTTCATGATCTGGAATGGGTTAAGTCGGCTTTCGTCGCCTGTCATCTTCATCACTTGGCTAGCAGCGTTGATCACTTGTTGTGCCAAACCTTCATTAATGCTCAGCTCGCCTTTTGCTGCTGGGTTAGCTTCAAAACGCAATGCACATTCCACTTTACCGCGTGCTAGGCGCTTGCGAAAACGCTCACGAAGAACGGGCTCTAAACCTCGGAACTGTTCCGGCAGGCGGAAGTAGGTTTCCAAGTAACGTTGGTTCACACTGCGGATTTCCCAAACAGCGGTACCCCAATCGCCTTTCACTTCTTTACGTGCATAGGCGGTCATACTGTAGATCATCGAATTTTCCTATTTCATCATCTTTGAAAATAACGCGTTGCAATAGTAGCAGAATGCACGAGATTTGGAACGTAACGCAGATGGGATGCTTTCCCGATATCCCGCTTTCTGCTAGAATCCTGCTCCAACCAAATTCGTCTCCCCCTCTCGTTAGGTAGATAACTAAGGTAGATGCCCATGCGTCCAAATGACCGTCAGGCGGATCAAATTCGCCCAATCAAAATCACTCGTAATTACACGGCTTACGCTGAAGGCTCAGTTTTAGTGGAATTCGGCAATACAAAAGTATTGTGTAATGCGACCGTTGAAGAGAACGTGCCACGTTGGCTAAAAGGTCAGGGCAAAGGCTGGGTGACGGCTGAATACGGCATGTTGCCACGTTCAACGCATTCACGTATGCGTCGTGAAGCGGCAAGTGGTAAACAGGGCGGTCGTACCATGGAAATCCAACGCCTGATTGCACGTAGCCTTCGTGCCGTGGTTGACCTAGAAGCGATGGGTGAGATTATGGTGACTGTAGACTGTGACGTGATTCAGGCTGATGGCGGTACACGTACTGCATCGATTTCAGGCGCAAGCGTGGCAATGGCCGATGCGTTCCAGCACCTAATTGAGAACGGTAAGCTGAAGAAAAACCCGATGAAAGGCCATGTTGCTGCCGTTTCAGTCGGCATCCTAGGTGAAGACGTATTGTGTGACCTAGAGTATGTCGAAGACTCTGCCGCTGACACGGATATGAATGTTGTCATGACGGAAGATGGCCGCATGATTGAAGTTCAAGGTACCGCAGAAGGCGAACCGTTCACCCATGCTGAGCTGATGAAGTTATTGGAGTCGGCGACCAAAGGGATCACCGAGATTGTAGCGGCGCAGAAGGCGGCGTTAGAAAATTAATTTTTGTTAAATAGCTTCCCTAAAAAGGAAGCTATTTTTTTATCAAGACTTGGCTCCGGCGAAGTTTTGACCTGTTTATAAACCGTCTAGAAAACTAGACCTTTTATTTAGAGAGAAAGTGATGAAAGCATACCAGCGTGAATTTATTGAGTTTGCACTAGAGAAAGAAGTACTGAAGTTTGGTGAGTTTACTTTAAAGTCAGGTCGTAAGAGCCCGTATTTCTTTAACGCTGGTCTTTTCAACACGGGTCGAGATTTGGCGCGTCTGGGTCGATTCTATGCCGCTGCGCTGGCAGATTCTGGCATCGAGTTCGATGTTTTGTTTGGCCCAGCATACAAAGGGATTCCAATTGCGACGACCACAGCCGTTGCCTTGGCGGATCATCACGAGATTGACACGCCATACTGCTTTAACCGCAAAGAAGCGAAAGATCACGGCGAAGGCGGAAATCTGGTCGGCAGTGCGCTGGAAGGCCGTATTATGTTGGTTGATGATGTGATTACCGCGGGTACCGCAATCCGTGAGTCGATGGAAATCATCAAGGCAAACGGTGCAGATTTGGCTGGTGTATTGGTGGCGATTGACCGTCAGGAAAAAGGCAAAGGTGAGTTGTCTGCGATTCAAGAAGTCGAGCGTGACTTTGGCTGTGCAGTGATTTCCATTGTTAGCTTGGGTGACTTAGTGACTTATCTTGAAGAGAAAGGTAATGCGACCGAGCACCTTGAAGCGGTGAAAGCTTATCGAGCTGAGTACGGCATCTAGCAGAGCACTATAGAAGAGGTTTAGCCACAGTCAGTAACTAGTGTCTGAACCTCGAGCTGCAAATGTTAAAAAGGGTTGATGCTGATGCATCAACCCTTTTTGCTTCTTGTCTCTCGCGAGCTTTTATTGCCTTAGTGAGAGTTATCGTAGATTTCGCTCCCGTCGCGCTGCGTTTTCAATAACGACAGGTTCCACATGTATTGTTCAGGATGCGGTCTGACCAAGTCTTCGATCGCTTGGTTCATTGCTCGCGCATCGGCTTCTTCATCGCCTGTCGGGAAGTTTTCCAAGGCTGGCAGAATGTGTACTTCGTACTTGCCTGATTTGTCGTTGTAAGCAGGTAAAACCGGAATCACCTTGGCTTTTGATAGGCGAGCCATCTTGCCAAAGCCTTTTAGAGTCGCTTTCTCTGTACCAAAGAATGGGACAAATACCGAGTTGGCGGCGCCGAAGTCTTCGTCTGGTAGCCAGTAGCCAAGATACCCATCTTTAATCGAGCGTACAAAAGGTTTTACCCCCGCTTCACGAGCAAAGATACGACCGCCATATTGCATGCGCTGTACTTGCATCAGCCAGTCGCCGATTGGGTTGCGCTGCGGCTTCATGATGGTGGTGACTTTATAGCCCTTTGCAGCCAGCATTACCGCTGGGTAATCAACTGCCCAAGCGTGAGGTGCTAAGATGATCACTTTCTCCCCTGCATCGAGCAGCGGTAAGATGTTCTCTTCGCCGATCATGACACCACGATCTTGGTTGTGCTTGGTAGAACGTACCAGAAACTCAGAGTAGCCAAACAGGTACTGAGCTGCCTTAACAAAAGTCTCTTCCAGAATATCCTGACGCTCTTGGTCTGACTTTTCAGGAAAACAGTACTTTAGGTTCACTCGTGCACGACGTACAACACGACCATTTTTGCGTACCACAAATACAGACAGTTTTCGCGCCAAGCTATCGCGCCAGCGGTATGGAATAAAGGCCAACAAGGCGGCAAATAAAATGCCCAGCCACGTCCCCCAGTGTTTAGGGTGTAAAAATGCCCACTCAAAGGTTGGGTTATGCAAATGTTTATCGATGCTATTTTTATCGTTGTTGCTCATTGAAAGCAGCACCTATGTTATTGATATCTTGAGTTAGTAAGAGAGTGGTCTGGCAGCGATTTGAATCGCTTGTGTAACCACATCCACTGTTCCGGAGCGCGCATGATAATCTCTTCGACGAATTTATTCATGTAGGCAGCGGCCGCAGTTTCATCTTTTTGCGGAAAATCTTGGTCGATAGACTTGTCGGCCATGATTTCATATTTACCGTTTTGATTACGGAATCCAGAACCTGGCACGATGGCACTCTTACTAGTGTAAGCAAGGATGCTGGTTCCTGTTGTTGTACAAGCTTCTTCGACAGCAAAGAAAGGCACGAACACAGATTTATTATGGCCGTAGTCCTGATCTGGTAGGTAGAACAGGCGATGGCCTTGGCGTAAAACGCGCACCATCTGTTTAAGATCACGACGATAGATGAGTTGGTTGCCGTTACGTGTGCGTCCTCTATATTGGATGAATTCGTAAGCAGGGTTTGTGTGGGGGCGGTAAGCGCCGTATCCAGGTAAACCTAGTACACCAAATGCACGAGCGGTAATTTCTAAGTTCAGCGCATGCACACAACAGAGCAGCACACCCTTACCTTCATCGTTGAGCCGCTGTAGCTCTTTGATATCTTTCGCAATCAAAATACGCTTGAAACGCCAAGTCGGCCAAAACCAAGTAATGCCCGTTTCGATCAAAGCCATACCGGTGTTTTTGAAGTTCTCTACGACCATGCGGTCGACTTCTTTGGCTTCCATCTCAGGAAAAGCCATCTCAAGGTTACGCTTGGCGATTTTGACTCGGGATTTTCCTAACTTCATACCCAACGCACCGATACCTCGGCCGATTTTAAGCAGTAATGCATAAGGCAGAAGGTTGACGGTCAGGGCCAGTAAACCAAACCCAAACCATACGCCCCAATATTTAGGGTGGAGTAGGGCTGGAGTAAACTTAGGCTTTTCGATGATATTTTTTTTGCTCATAGTGATTACTTAATCTGTGCACTCAACAGTGACCAGTATTCTTCAAAGTTGGCGGTCGGTTGATATTTAAAGTCTGAGCGTACGAAACGGTTCAAGCTGCCTTCTACTTGCCCAAGAAGCTGAGCGGCCAGAATGGTTTCGTCCACAGGGAAGGACTTACCTTCTCTGAGCTTACGTTCACGCAGAATTTGACGAATAGACGTTTCAATGCGTTCAAACAGTTGATTGATGCGCTCTCTCAGTCGCTCATTCTCAAACATAAGTGCGTGTCCAGAAAGGATACGCGTAAGCCCAGGGTTACGTTCAGCAAAGGCCAGAATCAGTTGCAACACCAGACGAATGCGGGTCAGGGTATCTTTTTCTTCATCCAGTATACGGTTGATGCGCGACATCAAGGATTCTTCAATGAACTCGATCAAGCCTTCAAACATGCGAGCTTTGCTCGGGAAATGTCGATATAGCGCCGCTTCTGATACGCCGACGCGTTTCGCTAGCTTGGCGGTGGTGATGCGAGAACCACCATCGTTAGATTCGAGCATTTGTGCGAGTGCTTGTAAGATTTCTTCCCGGCGGTTGCTTTTTCTTGTTCCGGCCATGAACGTGTTCCTTTTGTTACCACTGATGATGCCCATAGACACAGGCATTCGCCCAACTTAGCAGGCTAAGACGGGCGGAATAGACGAATTTCTGATTGTTAGAATAGCGACTTAATTGTCTAACTTTGCGGCGATAATTGTAAGTATCTGCTTCGCAATTTGTTGTTTTGATGCAAGGGTAAGTGATTGCTCACCATCTTTCCAGTATAGGTTAATCGCATTGTCGTTGCTGTTGAAGCCTTGTCCTTCTACTGAGACATCGTTGGCGCAAATCATATCGAGATTTTTCTTGGTCAGCTTAGTTCGAGCGTAATGTTCTACATCCTGAGTTTCCGCGGCAAAACCAACGGTAAACGGGCGTTGTTGAGTCATACCGGCCACTGAAGCGACAATATCAGGGTTTTTGACCATAGTGATGGTCATTTGTTCGCTGTCATCCGTCTTCTTAATTTTCTGCTCTGAAATTGCTTGTGGGCGATAATCCGCCACGGCTGCACAGCTGATGAAAACATCATGCTCACCAGCCTTGTCCATTACGGCGTTATACATATCTTCTGCGCTCGCCACATCAATGCGCTGCGAACCAGCTGGCGTTTTAAGATTCACCGGGCCTGCGACTAACGTGACCGTTGCACCGAGTTGAGTCGCCGCTTCCGCTAATGAGAAGCCCATTTTTCCTGAGCTGTGGTTAGTGATGTAACGTACTGGGTCGATGGCTTCACGGGTTGGCCCGGCAGAAATCAATACTGATTTACCTTTGAGAGGTTTGTCGCCCCAGAATTGTTCGCACAATCCCACCAGTTGCATTGGCTCTAACATTCGGCCAGGGCCGACATCGCCACAGGCCTGTTCACCGGCTGCTGGCCCCCAGATATGCATGCCACGTCGCTCTAGCGTCGCAATGTTCTCTTGTGTTGCTTGATTGCGGTACATCTGTTGGTTCATGGCTGGAGACACTGCAATTGGAGCATCGGTCGCAAGAACCAGTGTGGTGAGTAAATCATTGCCCATGCCCGCTGCCATGCGTGCAATCAGATCGGCGGTGGCTGGCGCAAGTAAGACCAAATCCGCCCATTTAGCCAGCTCAATATGGCCCATAGAGGCTTCTGCCGCCGGATCCAATAAGCTATCGGAGACTGGACGTCCGGAGACCGCCTGCATTGTCAGTGGTGTAATGAATTCTTTTGCGGCTTTAGTCATAACAATCTGAACTTCAGCGCCACGTTCAATCAGACGACGCGTCAGGTCGGCACATTTATAAGCGGCAATACCACCACCGATACCAAGTAGGATCTTTTTGCCCGCGAGTGTTTGCATGATGATCATCCTTAAAAAATACTGCGAGTAGATTACCACGCAGCCAATAGAGACTCTAGAAATGGAAAGTGTTGTTGCAGATTCCGTACGCTTTTGCCTTTCTCTTTAATGCTTCTTTATATACCTATCATTTGCAGAAAATCTTTCACTGCGACGAAGATAATTCTTTTGCTCGCCAGTGAGTGAATAAGAAAGTTTAAGCTAATACCACCCTATTTATTGTCTCAAGGATAAGTGTTTGCATGTTGCCTAGAGAGTCCATGCCAAGAGAAAAACTGCTCAGCCGAGGCCCACAATCGCTCACCGATGCGGAGCTGTTAGCGATTTTTCTTCGCACTGGTACGCAAGGCATGAATGTACTCCAGTTATCGGACAAACTGCTTAAGGATCTCGGTTCGCTACGCCGCTTATTTGCGGCGAGCAAAGAGGAGTTCTGTCAGCACAAAGGGCTGGGAGAAGCCAAATATGTCCAGCTGCAAGCCGTGCTTGAGATGACACAGCGCTACCTAAGTGAAACCTTACAACGTGGCGAAGCGTTAATCAGCCCTCAGCAGACCAAGCTTTATCTTTCTAGCATTTTGCGTGATCGCCAGCGGGAAGCTTTCTATATATTGTTTCTTGATAACCAACATCGGGTAATCAAGGATGAAGTGATGTTTGAAGGAACCATAGACGCCGCGTCTGTTTATCCCCGAGAGGTAGTGAAGCGGGCATTGGAGCATAATGCAGCGGCTTTGATTCTTGCTCATAATCATCCGTCTGGGGTGGCAGAACCGAGTCAGGCTGATCGCAGAATCACCCAGCGTATCAGTGATGCGCTGGCTTTGGTCGACATTCGAGTTCTCGACCATTTTGTGGTTGGAGATGGCGATGTAATTTCCTTCGCTGAGCGTGGATGGATTTAAATCACATTATTTGTTGTGAGTTGCGCGAATTCTGCTACAATCCCCCGACATTTTTTGAACTATTATCAGCTCTGCCTAAAAAAGATCACGAAAACCTTGAAAAAGGATCTGTTCGGGTCTTGAGCAATGCTAGTCAAGTTAGTATAATGCGCGACCTTTGATAGCCTTGTATGGGTTTCCATAGCGGTATAAGACCTCAAACTTCTATATTTAGAAACTGAGAGGTTCGGCCACCAAGGTTGATATCGAGCTGAAACGATTTTGGAGAAGACATTCATGTCACGAGTATGCCAAGTAACTGGTAAGCGTCCAGTAACGGGTAACAACCGTTCACACGCACGCAATGCTACTAAGCGTCGTTTTCTGCCGAACCTACAAACTCATCGTTTCTGGGTAGAGAGCGAAAAACGTTTTGTTAAACTACGTCTATCTGCTAAAGGTATGCGTATCATCGATAAGAAGGGCATCGATGCTGTTCTTGTTGACATTCGCGCAAACGGCGAAAACGTTTAAGAGGAAATAGGCAATGGCAAAGAAAGGCGTACGTGAGAAAATCCGTCTAGTATCTTCTGCAGGTACTGGTCACTTCTACACTACTGATAAGAACAAACGTAACATGCCAGGCAAATTTGAGATCAAAAAGTTTGATCCAGTTGTTCGCCAGCACGTTATGTACAAAGAAGCTAAAATCAAGTAATTGATTTCTTCTTTGAAGCTTCTTAAACAGAAGTCTGAATTAGAAACCCAGCGTTCTCGCTGGGTTTTTTATTACCTGAAATTCCCAAAAGGCGTCACAGTCTAGACTATCTCGGCTCATTTCCCTCTTTCCTGTTTTCTGCTACCTTTTCTTATAGTTACCTACAGGGAAATCAAAGTTCATGCGTGTTTCTACTTCACGGCGTCGTCGCTGGAACAACATCATGATATTGGGCATCATCGCTTTTATCGCGATCCTCAATTTGCCGACTATCATCAAAACCTATTTGATTGATGACGAGCCGGTCGCTGAAGTTAGTCCTTACCCCTATTTGCTCAATCCGTCGGCGGAGTTGAAAGCACTGCATTTTTCTGACTGGTCACTGGAGCACTTGAACGGTGAGTGGAGTTTGACGAAGCAAAGTAGTCTTTCACCACAGGAGCTAGTTGAACGCTGGTCGGGCTTAGTTGGGACCGAAGTTGATCAGGACACTTTTGATGGATTGAAGCCTCAATTGACCTCACCACAGACGATTGAAGTTTGGTATCGCGATCAAGAAGAGCCTCAAAGGATCACCTTCTATCAAACACCACAATTCTGGTTGTTGAAAAACTGGCAGGATCAATGGATAGCAGTTTCAGTTGCTCCAGAATATCTGCTACCTTAAACGCCCTGAGTTATTAATTGCCATACCACTATGCCTGAATTACCTGAAGTTGAAGTCAGCCGCATGGGGATCACTCCTCATCTGGCTGGACAAACCGTTGCCAAGCTGACTTTTCGCACCCCCAAGCTGCGCTGGGATATCCCACATGAGCTAAAGAAGATGGAAGGTCAGGTGATCCGCAGTATTTCTCGCCGTGCTAAATACTTGCTGATTGAAACCGATGTAGGTAGCGCGATTGTGCATTTGGGTATGTCGGGGTCTTTACGTGTACTGGATGCAGACATGGAGCCGGGAAAACACGATCATGTCGACTTAAAGCTGACCAATGGCAAGGTACTACGTTATAACGATCCCAGACGTTTTGGGGCTTGGTTGTGGACCGAAGATGGTGAACATGATGCGTTGGGCCATATGGGGCCAGAGCCGCTAACGGAAGACTTTGATGCGCAATACATCGCGGATAAGGCAAAGAATAAGCGTGTCGCGGTGAAGCAGTTCATTATGGATAACAAAGTCGTAGTTGGGGTAGGAAATATCTACGCCAATGAGTCATTGTTTAGTGCACGTATCCATCCGACACGATCAGCAGGCACGCTAACGGCGAAGGAGTGGCAACGTTTGGTTAAAGAGATTAAACAGGTGCTCGATACGGCCATTAAGCAGGGCGGGACCACATTAAAAGATTTTGCTCAAGCCGATGGTAAACCGGGCTACTTTGCTCAAGAGTTGCAGATTTATGGCAAGGCCGGTGAAGCTTGTCCTAGTTGTGGCGAAGCGATTGAAGAGCAGAAAATTGGTCAGCGTAATACGTTTTTTTGTTGTAAGTGTCAGTTATAAATAATTGAACCTAGGTTAGTTTTTAATGACTAGCAGTTATGCGTCCTAGTCGTTAGACTTTGAGTAATTAAGTAGATCTGAGAATTATAGATGAAGTATTTAGTAACGGGTGCAGCAGGTTTTATTGGGTCTGCAGTAACGGAAAAGTTGTGTGAAGCTGGTCACTGTGTTGTAGGTATTGATAACCTTAATGATTATTACCAAGTATCGCTAAAGCATGACCGTCTAGAGCGCATTCAGCATGAAAATTTCAAGTTTTTAGAGATGGATCTTGCCGATCGCGACGGTATTGCAAATCTGTTTAGTCAGGAAAAGTTCGATCGTGTAATTCACTTGGCTGCTCAAGCTGGGGTTCGCTACTCGCTTGATAACCCAATGTCATATGCGGATAGCAACTTAGTTGGTCACCTTACTATTCTAGAGGGATGCCGACATAATAAGATTGAGCATCTTGTTTATGCCTCATCTAGTTCAGTGTATGGACTTAATCAAAAAATGCCGTTTAGTACCTCGGATTCGGTAGATCATCCAATTTCACTCTATGCTGCAACCAAAAAATCGAATGAATTGATGGCTCATACCTACTCCCATCTATACGGCGTTCCAACGACAGGTCTCAGGTTTTTTACAGTTTATGGGCCATGGGGACGGCCCGATATGGCTTTGTTTAAGTTCACTAAGGCAATTGTGAATGGGGAGACAATTGACGTTTATAACAATGGTGATATGCGTCGTGATTTCACTTATATTGACGATATTGTTGAAGGTATTGTCCGTATACAAGATATTGTTCCAGTTAAATCAAATAATTGGTCGGTGGAATCAGGTTCGCCAGCAACAAGTTCTGCTCCATATAAGGTATTTAACATTGGTCATGGTAGTCCGGTTAAGTTGATGGATTTCATTGAGTCTCTAGAAACCTCTTTGGGTATCGAAGCTAAGAAGAATTATATGCCGATGCAGCCGGGAGATGTTTATGCGACATACGCTGAAACTGAAGATCTATTTGAAGCGACTGGCTATGTACCAAAAGTAAAAGTGAAAGAAGGTGTAAATGCCTTTGTTGAATGGTACAAAAAATACTACGAATTGTGATTTATAAATTGGCGAGCTATGTGCTCGCCTTTTTAAACCTTCGCTTTGTTTTTCAATGCCTCAGCTACCGCTTTAGGCACAAAGTTGGTGACATCCCCTCCATGAATAGCCACTTCACGGACTATGGTCGAGGAGATAAATGCGTGCTCTTCCGCGGGTGTGAGGAAAACGCTTTCTAATCCGGGCATCAGTCTACGATACATATTGGTTAAACCAAATTCGTACTCAAAGTCGACGGTGGTACGTAAACCACGGATAAGAACGTTCGCATTTTCTTGCTTCGCAAAGTCGACCATCAAACCCGAAAATCCCTTCGAGCTTACATTGTCCAAATGCTGAGTCACCTGCTGTGCAAAGGCTACGCGCTCTTCTAGCGTAAACATGGTGTTCTTACTTGGGCTGGCAGCAACAGCAATGATCACTTCATCAAACATATCTGCCGCACGTTCGATTAAATCTAAATGGCCATTGGTAATCGGATCAAAGGTTCCTGGATAGATCACTCGGGAAAGGCGTTTTTTGCTCACAGTCAGTTACTCAAATGATTCTTTTATATCGCTTAATGGTAACAAAAAGGCTCACATTTACCCAACTTAGCCGTTATCATTGGGAGCAAAGATTGAGAGTTAGGAAAAGTAATGAAAAAGATACTGGTGGTTCGTAACGACAAAATAGGCGACTTTATGCTGGCTTGGCCCAGTTTCGCGATGCTGAAAGCTTCGATGCCGGATTGTCAGATTACAGCGCTGGTACCTAATTACACGGTAGCGCTGGCAGAGCTTTGTCCTTGGATTGATAAAGTGTTGATTGATCCAACGAAGAAGGGCACTAAGCAGGCGCAATCAACTTTGATTGAACAGATAAAAGCGGAGCGCTTTGATGCATCCATCAACCTTTTCTCTACGACATATAACGCGAAATTGGTCTGGAAAGCGAAGATTCCTTACCGTCTTGCTCCGGCGACAAAGCTGGCGCAGATCTTTTACAACAAACGTATCAAACAAAAGCGTTCACAATCAGCAAAACCAGAATACGAATACAATCTGGACTTAGTGCGCGCGTTTTTAACGGATATTGGTCAAGCGGTGGCTGAGCCTAGCGCACCTTATCTCTCTTTCTCAGTTGACGATATACAGCGACAAAAGCACAAGCTCTCACAACAATTGAATTTGAACGTAGAGAAGCAATGGCTGTTCGTTCATGCTGGTAGCGGTGGTTCAGCCAATAACTTATCTCTACAGCAATACACTCAGTTAATCTGCGATATGCCAGAGCCGTTTGAAATTATACTGACGGCTGGGCCGGGAGAAGAACAGAAAGCCGCTGAGTTACATAGCCTACTGAAAGAAAAGGGCAGAGCATCGGTGGTGTACGATAAGAACGATGGCTTAGTCGATTTTTCTTGTTCTATCGCTTGTGCTGACTTGTTTGTTGCTGGTTCTACTGGGCCCTTGCATATCGCGGCGGCGATAGATGTGCCGACTGTTGGCTTTTTCCCAAGTAAGCGTTCAGCGACACCGCTGCGCTGGAAACCAATTAACTCGGCAGGCAACCATATCGCTTTTTGCCCACCAGTGGCAGAAGATAAAGCCAGTCAGGAAAATATGGCCAGAATTGATATAGATTTGGTCTCGAGAGAATTACAACCATGGATCAGTCGTAAACTGAATTAATAAAAAGGGTGATAGAAATATCACCCTTTGTTTGTATTGAAAGACTTAGAATTTATCTGGCATCTTGTCTGTTTCACTGCGAATCCACAGATCCGCATATTTCACAAAAGTAGAATGTGCCGAAAGCAGGGAGAGCAAGAAGCCTTGCTTGCCATCAAGAAAACCGGCTTTAACAACATACATTTTCAAGAAGCAGCCTAATGCGTGCAAAATGCCTTGTGAGATGCTGCTTTTCTTACCTTTTTTCTCGCGCTGCTCAGCCCATGCTTTGGCATAGCCCGCCGACTTCACTAAGTAGTGATTCATGTCGTTATAGGTGAAGTGAATCAAATCGCCATTCAAGTTTTCGACTTTCATGGTTTTCGTCACTTCGACTTTTTCATGGACCAGAGAGTCATTGTATTGCGTTAACTTGGTTGGGTATAAGCGCAATACACGATCTGGGTACCAGCCACAATGACGAATATAGCGTCCAAACACCCAACTTAGACGAGCCGTTTGATAAATGGTATCCGCCTTGTTTGCACTTACTGAATTTAAAATGCTTTGCTTGAGCTCAGGAGTGACACGCTCATCGGCATCTAGCCACAGGACGTAATCCGACTCGACATAGGACTGAGCTAGGCGGCGCTGAGGGCCAAAGCCAGGCCAGTCAGGGTTGATGTAAAACTTGTCCGTAAAACGGCGTGCAATCTGTTCGGTATTGTCTGTACTCCCTGAGTCAAGTACCACTATCTCGTCTACCCAGTCGTGAACGGTTTCTAAACAAGCTTTCAGGTGCTGCGCTTCGTTCTTAACGATAAGTGCGACGGCAATGGTTGGTTTACTCACTGTGGTACCTCTGAAGTCTCTCGGAGTTTATTGTAAATGGAGTTCTGTGGTTACTTTATCAAACATGGCGATGACTTGCTGTGGTTGAATGCGCTGCATGGCGTTTTTGTCTTTGACACGGGCGCGCCAGCTAAGCTGAGCTGCAGATTTCCCCGTTTCAGCCTGAATTGCTTCTTTATAAGCAGACACCACATACTGGCGATATTGATACGGCCCAGTGCGTGCAGGGTTGTGGTGGGCATACAAACCAATAATCGGTGTATTGACCGCATTGGCCATATGAGCAGGGCCAGTATCCGGTGCGACCACCAAATCAGCTTGGTCTAACAGTGCCAGCATTTGCTTCAGCGAACTTTGACCGACTTGATTGTTGACGGTGCATGTCAGCTTGTTCTCAATCTTCGTTGCTAGGTCTAATTCTACTTGTGCTGGGCTACCGGCTAAGGTGACCTGCCAGCCTTGGTTGACGGCGTGCTGGATAAGTTCGACGTAGCCTTCGACTGTCCAGTTCTTGTAGGCTTTACTTGCCGCAGGTACGACAACCAAGTTGCGTTTGTCGGTAGATAATTGCTGTTGTGCCCAATGTTCATCTTCATCTGAATATTCAAGCGTCCAGACAGGGCTCATATCTTCAATACCAAGTGTGTGGCCAAAGGCGAGTAGCCCATCTAAGACGTGCATGGAATCAGGTGAAGGCACTTTGACGTTGGTAAACAGAGTTTGGAAGTCCTGACTGCGGATAGAATCAAAACCGAGCTTGTATTTCGCCTTAATCCCTAGAGTGGCAATGCTGGCTCTGAATGCGTACTGCATGTGCAGCAGTGCATCAAACTTGTGTCCTTTTAGCGTTGCCCAGAGTTTTTTATAGCCCTGCCAGCCTTCCTTCTTGTCAAACACAATCACACGAATGCCGGGTATGTCTTCAATCAGTTTGGCTTCAAGCTTACCTGTGATCCAGACAATGTCGGTTTGTGGCCACTGATGTTGAATGGCTTGAACTGCCGCAACGGTATTACACACATCGCCAATCGCAGATAAACGCAGAATGCACAAAGACTCAGGGGCAGAAGAAAAAAGGCTCATAAACAATTCTTTTAGCTAGCAATGGTGAAGATTATGCAGAGGCGCTCAATAAATGTAAAATGGCCACTGAAATTTAATCAGAGATAGCCTCCGCATGAAAACCGTGCAATTGGATAACCAAACCATCTGGTATGACGAAACCTTGCTTAAGGAAGATCCTCAGCAGGTGTTTGACGCTGAATTTTGGCAAAATGCCGGTAAAGTTATCGGCAGTGCTCAAGGACGTGGTACCACTTGGTTTGTACAAACGGAAACTATTGAAGCGGCGCTCAGGCATTATCGTCGCGGTGGCTTGTTTGGAAAACTAGTAGAAGATAGTTATCTCTTTTCAAGCTGGGAAAGAACTCGCAGCTATCAGGAATTTCAGTTGCTAAACTCCTTGATTGAAGCTGGCGTCAATGTACCTAGACCCATCGCTGCTCGCGCGGTAAAAAGTGGCGTAACCTACAAAGCGGATCTATTGAGCGAAAAAATCCCAAATGCACGAGACTTGGTTTCCATTTTGATGGAAAAGCCACTTCCCGCAGAAATGTATCAAAAGATTGGCTACGAAATCCGTAAGATGCATGATGCACAAGTCAATCATACTGATCTCAATATCCACAACATCCTCATAGATGAGCATGACAAGGTGTGGATTATCGATTTTGATAAATGCTTCCAGCAGTCAGGAAATGGCTGGAAGCAGAGCAACTTGGATAGATTGAAAAGGTCGTTTGAGAAGGAAGTAGGTAAGTGTGGGATTCATTGGAAACTAGATGATTTTCAGCATCTAAAACAGTAATCTCGTATAGAGATATTCGCAAATTTATAGCTTTAAACCGTCAGTGTATATATGAAAATATTTGTTATTAACCTACCAAGGTCAGTTGATCGTCGAATTTCTATGGAAGCTCAGCTAAAAAAGCTTGGGGTTGCCAATTATGAGTTTTTTGAAGCTATCGATGGCAGTCAGATGCCTAGTTATCTAGCTGACAAAGTTGATGATGAACACCGGAAGAAATTTAGAAGCAGGCCTTTATCATATGGAGAGCGCGGTATATATGCTAGCAATTATCTATTATGGGAAAAGTGCGTTCAGCAAAATGAACCTTTTTTGATCATGGAAGACGACGTGGTCCTCGAAGATTGTTTTGTTTCAATATGTAATCGTGTTGAAAAACTACACAGCAAAGGGTTCGAATATTTTAGATTAGGGATAAGTGATACTAGCGAAGTTCCTCAAGTTATAGATGTTAATGAAAACATAGTGCATTGGTGTGATAACCAAAGTGGCTCTACACGATGCTACAGTATTTCACCTAGAGGTGCTGCCAAGTTATTGAAACGAAGTGAAAAATGGATTTGTGCAGTAGATAACTATATAGGCGAAGCATATAGAACAAAGATTCCCTGTCTAGGGATTATGCCTTATGCGTCTTCAAAAGCTGAGTACGAATCTACAATTCAGCTAGGTGAGAAAAGTAAAGTATCTTTAATCAATAAACTGAACCGAGAGTTATATAGGTTTTACAGGTTTCTACGTATGAGCGCTTGGAACCGTATTTTATTCATCAAAGCACTACCTAATAAAGGGCAGAGCTAAGTCTCTAACGCGACTTTAATGATGAAAGTACTTGCCAGAAAATGAAGAAATAGCTTTGGCTGGGTTTCCCCCGATAACATTATTACTGCCAAACTGTGAAGTTACAGTTGAGGCACTTGCGACAACAGAATTGGTTGCTATGTGAGTCCCTTTGAGGATAGTGGACCTAGCGCCAACCCATACTTTTTCTTCAATGGTTATTGGCTGATCTGGATTAGTTTGTTGATTTTCTAAATCTGTAATTTTGTGTAGATCTGAATCCATAAAAAGAGTTTGCCAAGAGATTAGACAGTTATCACCAAAAGAGATCACATGATTACAAATGATAGTTGCTTCACCAGTAAAATTGCTACCTGAGCCAATTGCTAACTTGCCATTGATATGGAGTTTGGAACCTGTACCTACCTTAATGTGATGGCCAAACTTTATATGTCCATTCTTACCAATATTCCATATAAAACGAGAGTATTTGTTGTCAGCAATTTGCACTCGACCAAATCCTAGTTTGATCTTGCCCAGTTTGGCTGATTCAGGGATAGATATTCTGCCGCCTAAAGAAATAAACTTGGTACGATGATTGACTAAAATTGGAAGTTTTATCGCTTGGTGAAATGGTAGGTAATAGAAATTAAAGAATAGAGTTTTGGGTATACATCTCACATAGTGGTACAGCTTGGATAACTTCTTCAAACTCATCTTGCTTCTCCGAAAATGTGTTGGATAGTGTTATTGAGTGCACCTCGGTTTCGCTCTACCACACTTAATGCGGCCTGACCTTGCTCGTCCCTAAGCTCTGAGGATTGAAAAAGCTCAATAACTTTTTCTGCGAGCTCAAATTCAGAGTTGATGAGCTGACAACTATTCGCTGCAACTAGTTGTCGAGTGATGTCAGAAAAATTGAAATAACTAGGCCCAGTCAGAGTTGGCTTTGCCAATGCCGCGGGCTCTAAGAGGTTGTGCCCACCTACTTTTTTTCCAAGTAAGCTTCCACCCATGAAACAGACATCGCTAGCACCAATGAGTGTTAACATTTCACCCATGGTGTCACCTAAGTAGACTTGTGTACTGGCTGATACGGTTGAATTACCTGTCCGACGGACAGTCGTGAAGAGTTCACTGCATTGATCCATGACATCATTAAATCTCTCTGGATGTCTAGGAACCAGTATGAGGAGAGCATTAGGCACGTGCTTTAAGACCAGAGAGTGAGCAGCGAGTATTTTTTCATCTTCACCTTCATGGGTGCTGGCTGCGATCCAAATAGGACGGGAGCTATTCAATTCAGACCTGAGTTGGCTTCCTTTGATTGACTGCTCAGATGAAATGAATATATCGAACTTTATTGATCCGGAGACAAAGATTTTACTTTGACGTACCCCGAGATTTTCAAATCTTCTAGCATCATCTTTATGCTGACATATAACTTTACTTAAAGAGGGTGAGAGTAGATTAAATAAAGGCTTGACCTTTGAATAGCCGCGGAAAGATTTATCTGACAAGCGAGCGTTGACTACTGTGATTGGAATCTGTTTTTTTGATACCGTAATTAATGTATTAGGCCAAAGCTCAGTTTCGACAATGATTAACTGTTTCGGTCTGACGACTTTTAAAAATGCTTTTACCGCGAAAGTAAAATCCAGAGGCATATATCTGTGTTCAGCATATTCTTTTAAATTTTCTGCCTGCTTAGCACCTGTTGGAGTTGTAGTAGTGACAAGGATTTTAGCATTTGGCTGGGCTTGATATATCTTCTTGATCAACGGTGATGCAGCAATAACTTCTCCCACTGACACAGCATGAACCCATATTACGGGCTTCTTTTCTGGGTTGTTCAGGCTAGGTGTGAAGCCGAAATGTTCTTTCCAACGAGTGCCTACGGAAGGTTTACCAAGCTTACGTCTATATAAGCTTGGTAGCAGGAAAGGAAGTGCAATGACTAGTAAGAGTGTATATAGAACTCGTATCACTTGAGGAGATCTTCCGGTTTTTTATGTGTCCATTTGCTACGAGGCTTATCTAGGTATTGGAAATATTCATTCGTAAATGTGCCTTGTATGCAAACGTATTTTCTTTCTTTGTATACGACTGGCTTGTTATCCAGTACACCAGTTATAACCATTGGACCTGTCAGAAAATAAACACCTTGTTCTATGTTTCGGCTTTCTATATTTTCGACAATCTTATTGATCGCAAGTTTGTAGTCTGGATTGTTCGGAGCTGAAGCGAGAAAGAAATTGGTATAGTGCTGATTCTTTTTTAACTTCACATACATCGCATTTTCATCGGTAGGTAAGATGCGTTTAAGTGGCCATACAAGCGTCGCATCAATATCCATATAGATACCACCGTGAGTGTGGATTGTGATGAGTCGCCATAAATCTGCTTGCGCAGCACCATCATTCAATTGCATGTAGGCGTTATACACTCGCTCAGGAGCATTTGCTTTAATGAACTCGGCTCGTTCTTCTGTACTCACATAGCGGTATTCATAATCTAAGGACATCAGGCGATTGAACAAATAGTTGAGATAAACAGGCAGAGTGCTTTGTGCAGAAAAGTTTGTTTGCCAGATTATCTTAGGTATCTTGGTTTGCTTGTTAGAGTTGACCTTTGGACTGGAGAGCGATGGAATCGTAAAGCGCTTATTTGGAAACAAGGCATGAAAAGGGTATGACAACATTTTAAAAATGTTGCCGATGAGCCTAATGAGTCGATTGGAAACTAAAATTGATAGATTTTTCATTGCTGCTTATAAAATTCCGAAATGAAGTTATTGGCTCGATAGGGCACGGGAAATTGCATCTGTGATTTGTCCTGTGGTCGGTATTGAGCCATCAGCATTCATCACGATGTCATGGTGCTCATACAAAGGCGTATATCTAAACGGTACTGTGGCATAGAAAATCCCTACAGTTGGTGTATGGGTCGATATTGCAATATTCCGGACGCCGGTATCAGGAGCGACCATTAGTGTAGCTTTTGCCGTTAGATCAACTAACTCTTCAAGTGGTAAGCATGGTTGAATTTTGAAGTTAGGATATTTTAAAAGGCTTTGGCAAAAATCCCCTTTCTCAAAATCATTTTTTCCTTCCAGATACACGTGAGTATGATTTGGGTTCTCTTGGACGGCCTTCTCTAATACCGCAAACATTTGTTCTTTGGATAATATTTTTCGCAGCTGCGAGGCGCCGTTAAAATAGAGCACATAGGGAGCTTCAGTGTCTACCAGTTCGCGATGATCTGGATAGGCAAAGTCCAGCGGATGAGAGGGGTTGTGGCCTAGTAACTTGAGCATATCTAACATGCATTCCACTTCTGGCTGAAAATCAGAGCGATGAACAGCAACATTAAATAAAGTACCGCAGAAGTACCATTTGTATGGAAAGCCTATTTTTAGTTTGGCTTTGCTTAATGCTGTCATCCAATGAGAACGGTTAGTGCTCGCCAAATCGAAAATTATGTCTTGCTCGCCTAGTTGTTTGATGTTTCGAACTTTTTCTTTGACAGGTGTTGTTTTCCCAGGCTCTTTTCCTGGCATCACATGAACATGATCAACCAAGTCACTCGGTATTCCATACATATAGTTGGAAACTGGAACTAACGTAATTTCAGCGTTAGGAAAAAACTTTCTGGCTTCAACTAGAAATGGGCGAACAACAACCTGATCACCAAGTGCTGCGTGTCTAATTACTGCTATTTTCTTGATTTTTTGAGGCTGAAAATCATCTTGAATATACTTGCGTGCTTTTTTAGAAGCGTAAGCACCACGCTCAAACCATAGGTGTTTCATGAGTTATTGCTCTAGAAATTTATCAACAGCATTGATGACTTGAGAAGGCATTAGTTTATTGAGACAGTCTTGGTGGCCAAGCGGACACTCGCGTTTGAAACACGGCCGACACTCGATATCAGTATGCACCATTTCTAACTTGTCAGTCAGAGGCGGCGTATATTTTGGTGAGCTAGAGCCATAAATTGCAACTATATTGCACCCTACGGCAGCAGAAACATGCATTAATCCTGAATCGTTCGATACAACGGTATGGCAAGCTGCTAATAAGTCTACTGCTTCGATTAGTGATGTTTCGCCAGCTAAGTTAAAGCAATATTGTTGTTGTTCTGATGTGAGAGCTGATTTGATTTTTTCGGTGACAGCTCTGTCTTTTTCTGAGCCGAACAGCCAAACTTGCTGGCCTTTATCTACAAGATGTTTAGCAAGTTTAGAATAGTGCCGGTCTGGCCAGCGCTTAGCCGGGCCAAACTCCGCGCCAGGGCAGAGACCTACAATTGGGAGTTGTAAATCTAGATTGAGCCTCTGACGAGCAGCGAGTTGTGAAGTGGAGTCGACGGTTAAACTGGGCTTTGGGCAATTGGCTAACTTAACCTCTTCCAACATTTTTTTAGAAGTTGAAGCGAGAGCGACGTACCTTTCAACCATATATTGAAATATACGCTTATCAGGACGAAGATCTGTAAGTAGTCCATATCTGAACTCACCTTTCCAGCCAGTTCGTACTGGTATTCCAGTAAACCATGGAATTAGGGCTGACTTTGCAGAATTAGGTAATATGAATGCATGACTATAATGATTTTTACGTAACTCATGCCCAATTGCTCTTCGACCAAATAGATTGAAGTCCCCATGCCCAATCGGCATCTCTATGGCTTGATGTACTTCTGGCATGCGTTCTAGGATAGGTTTACACCAAGCAGGAGCAAGGACATCCAGTTCGCAGTCTGGATATTTATCTTTGAGAGTCGTATACAAGCTTTGCGACATCACCATGTCGCCAACCCAAGAGGGACCGATAATGAGAATTTTCATTTAGGAAGCTAGGGTTCATCTAATAAGTCAGTTCATGCTGCCATGATACTCCATTCTGTACTACTTTGGCAGGGTTACCAACAGCAATGGCACCCGATGGGACTGATTTGGTCAAGGTAGAGTTGATGCCAATGATTGATCCTTCACCGACAGTAACTCCTTTTAAAACTGTTACATTATCCGTAAGCCACACCTTAGGACCAATTTCGATACTCTGAGCACTGTTGATGCGCTTTCCATCTTTAGTAATATTATGGCCATCGCTGGTCATAATCTTCACGTTTCGGGATAGCATGCTTCCTTCGCCAATTTTTAGCTTAATTCCATTTTCTCTAGCAGAAAGGTAGCAGTCGTGTCCTATGATAGTATTGTCGTCTATTATTAAGTGACAATTATTTCCATCTATTTCAATGTTGCTATGACGTAAGTTTACGTTTTTCCCTATCTTTAGGTTGTTGTTCTCCCCTTTAATAACAATCTTGCATTGTCGTATTTTTGAGGATGAATCTATCGTAATTTGATGCCTGCCCGATATTTTTATTTTGTTTCTTAACTTGTTAGCCAAGCTGAACATTTTATTCACCTGTATCAATCCATATCACCTTCTTATGTTATAGTTCTTTAGTTTAAATATAAAGCTATGACGGCATAATTATATTGACTATGACTACTTGAAAGAGCAGTAAGTATAGTTGGATTTATAGTTATTGAGCTTAGCTATGAATGAGGTGTGCTAAACATATGGAATATTTCTTCAAGTGAAACTAGTTGCCCTTGTGTTCTCAGTTATATAGAAGCATCAGGAGTTAAGAGCTTAGTATGTTGAAGGGACAACGTTAAGCGTGCGTGAGAGTTGATTAAAGTCAGTTCAATTTGTTTGCCATATATGGTCTAATAGCGTCCGATTCTCTTGGTTTGGTATTGTTAAGTGAAAATATTTGTTATTAGTTTAAAACGTAGTCCTGAGCGCAGAGACTACATAAAGAAGCAGCTAGACCAACTTGATATTGACTTTGATTTTTTTGACGCAGTTGACGGTAGGACAGAGCCCCCTCACGAATTGTTCAAAAATTATAACTATGCTAAACGACTATGGCTTACGAGTGGCCGAATGCCCTCGAAAGGAGAGCTCGGTGTATACGGAAGTCATTACCTTCTATGGAAAAAGTCGATTGAACTTGATGAGCCAATTATAGTTTTTGAAGATGACGCTGCTATCTTGCCTTCATTTCCAAGTAGCTTGAAAGTGGTTCAAGAAAAAATCGATAGCTACGGTTTCTTGCGTTTAGAATCTAAAACAGACAAAGGGGTTTTGTGTCTGAAGGAAGAGGGTGATAACTTTAGCATCTCTTTTATGACGAATAACTATGGTGGACTTAGGTGTTATGCCATTTCACCGTATGCTGCAAAAAAGCTTGTTAGTAACTCTGAACGATGGTGTATGCCAGTAGATAACTATGTTGGCTCCTTGTATCTTCATGATATGCCATCCTATATTCTTTCCCCTGCTGTTGTTGAAAACCCTCAAGAATTCGCAACAACAATTCAACTAGGTGAAGAAAGTAAAGCTAGGTTGTATCGAAAACCTACTCGAGAGCTTTACTCTCTATACAGAAAGATTGCCCTGCGTATTTATAACAGAAAGTATCAATGAAGAATTTAGTTCAGCAATTGGAGAAGGCGTTTCTTTTCTCTCCAATTTTTTTAGTTTTAATCTCAATATTTAACTTCACAGATACTAAGTCTTTAGTTTCTAGGGTTACTGTTATTGTTATTGCTTATAGCATAATAAGATATAGGCAATGTATTAAAACTAATTTTAATCGGTATGGTTACAAAAAGTTTTTTTTAGCTAGCATTCTAGTTTTTGCATATTTTTCTATTATGCATGTTTGGAGAGGTGACAATTTTGGATTGCCTAGGACTTTATTGACATGTTTAGTTTACTTATCTGTTGTTCCTTGGAGTAAATTCTCTAATTCTTGGTTATATAATACAATTATATTTTCTGCATCTGTATGTGGGCTTAATGCGATATTTGAACATTACTATTTAAATGTAGCTAGGGTTGGTATAGCAACTAATCCAATACCCTATGCACTTTACTGCTCTTTTGTGTCTTTATCTTCTTTGGCTTTAACTAAGCAATATAAATCTCGGGTAATTCAAGGTTTATGTATTACTGGATTCTTATTGTCTTTATGGGCATTAATTTTGACAGACTCTCGTGGTGTCTGGGTGGCATACCCAATAGCAATGATGCTTGTAGTTTATAGGAGCTTTAATACTTTATCACTCGTTAAGCTGAGTGCTTTCACATTGATTGGTTTAAGTGCTATCTATCTTTCATTTAAGCCTATAATAGATGAACGTGTTGACAGGACAGTCTCTGAGTTTAACTCTATAAGTAAAGGGAATTATGAGACATCTTTTGGGGCACGATTAGACTTATGGACGTTCGGTGTTGATGTTTGGAAAACGCAACCTATGGTTGGAGAAGGCGATATAATGCTAGAAGAAGGTATTCGAAAAGTACCAAACAGAATGGCTTATCGACAACCTCACCTCCATAACCAGTACATAGATACACTTGCTAGATATGGCTCTGTTGGCCTTTTTATCATGATGGTTTGGTTTTTCTATCCAGTAAGGCTTAATAAAGCTCGAGAAGGAGGTAGTGTCATCACTCAAGTGTTAGTTATGCTTGTGCTCATTGCGGGATTATCTGATGTGCCTTTTCACCATACGCATGTAGTTTATTTATTCACCTTGGTAGCTGGTCTATTCTCTTTGAATCAGATGAACTCAAGGTCGAGTTAATTGGTTGACTGAGGTTACTCATGATAGTGCTTTGCTAGCTTCTCAATATGTGCACTCATCGAAAATTCTGACTGCGCTCGTTGATAAGCTAGAGCTGAATTTTTCTTCATCAACTCATTGTCAAGAAGATAGGACTCTATGCAACCTGCTATTCTTTGAGGCTCTAATGGGTTTGTTAGTAAAGCTGTCGATACTAGTATTTCTGGCAGTGCTCCAGTACTAGCTGCTATTATAGGTTTCTTGGCTGCCATAGCTTCTATTGCAGTTAAACCAAAAGCTTCATTGTGATTTGGCAGGCATACAATATCCATTGTTGCTAGCATGCGATTAGTATCTGTCCTAAATCCAGCTAGATGAACGCGCTGAGTTAAATCTAAGTGATTAATTTTATCTTTTAGCTTGTCAACGTAGGTGTTGTCTGAACCTTCTGAAACATCTAGCCCTCCTACTAGCAATAGATGAAGTTCGGGGTATTTGTCTTTTAGTAAACTGAAGGCCTCTAAAAGCTCCATTTGCCCTTTACCAGAGCAGACCCTACCTAGATTACCAATAATAATACTATCTGTAGGTAGCCCCAATTCAACTTTAATCGTAGCGATTTGATTTTGGTTATCAATTGTCTGCTCTGGGATATCAGTGCCTAACCAGAGTCGGGTAATTTTATTTTCAGGTACAGGGAGTGCTTTTAGGTTACGTCTGTAGGTTTCATCGCTGATCGAAAAAATCTGATCAACATGTGAATAGGCCCACTTATGGTAGAGATCTTTTTTAGGGCGAGTAACCCCCATGTGCTCCGTGAAAAAAGTTTTCCGTCTAGTTAATAAGCTCAGTAGCGCAGAAACTAGAATATCACCAGATTTATGGCAATGGATAATTTCGACGTTTCTTTTGTTTAACCAGTAGTTTAGCCGTAAAAGTTGAGATGCTATTAACTTTCCTTTACTTGATATCTCAAAGAGCTCAATACCAGAGTTTCGCATTCCTTCAGCAACTTGTGTTCCACCTGTACATAGCCCGTATACTTTATAGCCACGTTTAAGAAACTCTTTGCCAGTTCTGATCGGATACATTTCTAATCCCCCCCAACCTTGGGAAAGACAAATATGAAGAATTGCTGGTTTTGGCACAATTTACCTTTATCTAGTGGAGAGGTAATAAAAAAGGTGGCATTGAAACCACCTTTCTATAATAAGCCTTTAAAATATTAGAGGCTACTTGTTTATCTTCTGCATGTATTCAGCAACGCCGTCTGCCACTGATTTGAACTCATGATCGCAACCTGCAGCGCGTAGCTTGGTTAGATCTGCTTGCGTAAACTCCTGATAGGCACCTTTTAAGTGTTCAGGAAACGGTATAGTTTCAATTTCGCCTTTGCCATGAAATTTAATTACAGCTTTAGCTACTTCTTCGAAAGATTCCGCGTTTCCTGTACCGAGGTTAAAGATGCCTGACTGGCCGTTTTCCAAAAACGATAAGTTTACTGCTGCAACATCGCCGACGTAAACAAAATCACGCTTGAACGTTTCACTGCCAGCAAACAGCTTTGGATTTTCGCCACTGTTCACTTGGTTGTTTAGGTGAAAGGCTACTGATGCCATAGAACCTTTGTGCTGCTCGCGAGGGCCATAAACATTGAAGTAACGGAATCCTGTTACCTGAGATAGTTTCTCTCTATGTTCCTCTGCGTCTTGCCAAATGCGGCGTACATAGTTATCGAATTGCTGCTTCGAGTAGCCATATACGTTTAACGCGCCCTCATACTCTTTTTCTTCGATAAAGGTGTCAGTTTCACCATAAGTAGCCGCGGAAGAAGCATAAAGAAACGGAATTTCACGCTCGAGGCAGTAATGAAGAAGCTCTTTAGAGTATTCATAGTTGTTGAGCATTACGTACTTTCCATCCCACTCAGTAGTCGCTGAGCATGCACCTTCATGGAAGATTGCATCGATTGGTCCGAAATCATCACCAGCCATAATTTGCGTAAGGAAATCATCACGATCCATATAATCCGCTATGTTTAGATCTACAAGGTTTTGGAACTTTCTGCCATTCTTTAGATTATCTACAACTAAAATATCGTTGATACCTTTATCGTTGAGAGCTTTAACGATGTTGCTGCCAATCATACCAGCACCGCCAGTTACAATTATCATACTGATTTCTCGTCAATTCAAATAACCACAAGTATAACATGCGAAGTGCATATCTACTAAGCCTTGTCTTGAAGGCACACGAATACGTGGATGTTTACAAATATACACAATGCAATATGATTTTTTTGCAATAAAAGCGACGTTAAATGAGGTTCTAGTTGAGCAGGTAGACGGCCCAAATTACATTGGGCTCATTATCACCAAACTTCAATTTAGGGTAGAATGCAGGCAGTTTAGATTACTCGATAAATCCGATGCAAATATTAGCTAACGCAGATCTTAGTCGCTCTCATACCTTTTCTATCTCGCAAACCTGCTCTTATCTGGTTGAAGTCACAACCGTTGAAGAAATCAAATATGTCTATCAAAAGCAAGAGTGGTTAAACCTTCCTAAACTGATTTTGGGCAAAGGCAGTAATGTTTTGTTTACCCAGCCCTACCAAGGCGTGGTGGTAATCAATAAATTGCTCGGTAAGTCGGTCAGTGAAACTGACACGCATTGGCATCTGCATATCGCTGGCGGTGAAGATTGGCCAAGCTTGGTGAAATGGAGTGTTGATCAAGGTTACTTTGGATTAGAGAACCTCGCTCTGATCCCCGGCTGTGCGGGCAGCGCTCCTATTCAGAACATCGGCGCTTATGGCGTTGAGCTGAAAGACATCTGCGAATATGTCGACGTACTTTGTTTAAAAACCTTCAATACCAAACGGCTGCGTGCTGAAGAGTGTCAATTTGGCTATCGAGACTCTATTTTTAAACATGAGCTGTTTGAGAAAGTCATGGTTGTCGCGATTGGCTTACAGCTCTCCAAGCAATGGTCAGCGAATATTGGATATGGCCCGCTCCAATCTCTTCAAAGCGAAACGCTCACCGCGCAGCAAGTGTTTGAGCGAGTTTGCCAAATCCGAATGGAAAAGCTGCCAGATCCTGCCAAACTAGGCAATGCAGGGAGCTTCTTTAAAAACCCGGTTATCTCGAACCAGCAATTCGAAAATTTGAGCAAACAATTTCCCAATATTGCCGCGTACCCAACACAAGATGGCGTAAAAGTCGCCGCTGGCTGGCTAATAGATCAATGCCAATTTAAAGGCCATCAAATCGGTGGTGCTCAAGTCCACCCTCAGCAGGCTTTGGTGCTAGTGAATACAGACAATGCGACCGCAAATGATGTAATCAAATTAGCAGCGACAGTGCGTCAAATTGTATTGGAAAAATATCAGATAGCGTTAGAGCATGAAGTGAGATTTATCGGTTCTCATGCAGAAACTAATCTAGAGACAATATTAGAGAGCCAGCAATGAAAGAGCATTCCGTAAAACTTTCTATCTTGAAGGTTTTATCACAAGGGGGATTTCACTCCGGTGAGGAGCTAGGAGACAAGCTTGGCGTATCCAGAGCCGCGATCAGTAAGCATATTAAAGGCATCCAAGCTTGGGGCGTCGATATGTTTCGCGTGCAGGGCAAGGGCTACCAACTCGCCAAGCCTATGCAATTGCTCGACAAAGAGACCCTTCAAAATAGTTTAGCTAATCGAGTAGAACTCATACCTATTATTGACTCAACCAACCAATATCTACTTGATCGAGTCGATAGCTTAGAGTCAGGGTCAGTGTGTCTTGCTGAGTATCAAGCTAAAGGAAGAGGTCGCCGTGGGCGCGAGTGGGTATCCCCTTTCGGCTCGAACCTATACCTCTCGATGTTTTGGCGTTTAGATGCTGGTATGGCGGCCGCAATGGGACTAAGTCTAGTCGTTGGTGTGGCAATCGTTGAATCTCTCGAAGAGATGGGGCTGACAGGGGTAAAACTAAAGTGGCCAAACGACCTCTATTATCAAGACAAGAAGCTCGCAGGTATTCTGGTCGAAATGTCAGGCCAAGCTGGTGCAGCGGCCAACCTTGTCATTGGTATGGGGCTCAACTTGATGATGTCAGAGGCAACAGAAGGCATTACCCAACCTTGGGCTAGCCTAGATGTGGTGGCAGATAATCAACAGATTGATAGAAACCAACTTGCGATTAGCATGATAACCACCCTACATAAGGCTTTGGATGACTATGAACTGTATGGGATGGCAGGCTTTGTCGAGAGATGGAATCGCTTGGATAACTTTATCAACCGACCTGTAAAATTGCTTATGGGACCTAGGGAGATTAGCGGAATCGCCAGAGGCATCAACGAACAAGGCGCGGTTCTTTTAGAAACCGAAAATGGCTTAGAAACCTTCATCGGTGGTGAAATCAGTCTTCGTCCTAATCAGTAAATCACAGGTTTTACAACTCGCATTGTCGAACTAGGATCTGGTAACTAGGAACTGCTAGCACATTTTGCTAATATCCTTGTCCACTTTAAGTAAAGGTAACCCATCCAACATGATGACTAATAGGAACTTATTCGAACAACTTCCTACTTTGGCGCAAGACCCTGCTCAGTTTGAGACACTTTATGCCGCTAAAGATTTTCGAACTCGCTTAATAGAAGCGATTCGTCAGGTAAGTAAACGAATCTACCTGGTTGCTCTTTATTTGGAGGATGATGAAGCAGGAAGAGAGATCTTAACTGAACTCTATGAAGCCAAACAGCGCAACCCTGGTCTAGAAATCAATGTATGTGTTGATTGGCATCGTGCTCAGCGCGGCTTAATCGGTGCTGAACCTGGCGAAACCAACGCCTCTATGTATAAAAGCTTCGCGGACAATTACGAGCACAGAATTCCAATCTATGGTGTTCCAGTTCGTGGACGTGAAGTATTCGGCGTTTTGCACTTAAAAGGCTTCATTATTGATGACCAGGTTATCTACAGTGGTGCAAGCCTTAATAACATCTATCTCAACTACAAAGAACGTTATCGTTTCGATCGCTATCATGTGCTAAATAACAAAGCACTAGCTGATAGTATGGTCAACTTCGTTCATAAAGAGATGATCGACCACCCTGCGGTGAACAATCTAGCCTGTTCAAATAAGCCGGAGACCAAAGAGATAAAAGCTCAGATTCGCCAATTAAGGGCTTCTCTTGCCAAGTCCTCTTATCAATTTGAGTCACAGACGGTCTCTCAAGAACAGGTTGCTATAACACCTATCGTAGGGGTTGGGAAAAAACGTAATAAGCTTAATCAAGGTATTAACCAGTTACTTGCCCAAGCCAAATATGAGATTTTCATCTGTACACCTTATTTTAACTTCCCACGCAGCGTGGCTAAGGAAGTAAAAAAAGCGTTAAAGCGTGGTGTGAAGGTGACTATCGTCGTAGGTGATAAAACGGCCAATGACTTTTATATTTCACCGGAGGAAGAGTTTAAAACCATTGGTGGTCTGCCTTATCTTTATGAGCGTAATTTGCGTCAGTTTGCTAAGTCGAATGAAGCCAATATCGCGAGCCGCAAGCTGTCTATCAATTTATGGAAGCACGAAGAAAACAGTTTCCATTTAAAAGGTATTTGGGTAGATAAACGCTATATGTTGATTACGGGCAATAACCTCAATCCACGAGCTTGGAGTTTAGACTTGGAAAACGCTCTCTTTATTCAAGACAACTTCCACCACTTGACACCTCAGTTTGAAAAAGAAGTGGAAAATATTCTTCAGCACACTGAGCTAATTTGTACTTATAGACAATTAGAAAAAGCGGAAGACTACCCTGACGCAGTGCAGAAACTAATACGAAAGATAACTCGTGTGAGAGCGGATAGAGTGTTGAAGCAGATTTTGTGAGAATAAATTAGCTTTAATTGCTCAATGTTACCATTTAACTAATTCCACTGGACTTTATTGTGTTAATACCATTCATAGATCTCTTCTTTTTATTCTTCTTTTCATTAGTTACTACATTCACACTGAGAAAAGTGGCTCAGAGAGTTGGACTGGTTGATCAGCCGAATTCACGAAAGCTTCATGAAGGGGCCGTACCTCTTGTTGGTGGAGTGGCTCTTTGTACTTCGTTACTTTACTTTTTATTTAATAATCCTTATTTGTTACCAAGTACCCCTTTGTTCTCTATATGCATCATTGTACTTGTTGCAGTTGGTGCATTAGATGATAAATACGACATAAGCTTTAAGGTTAGGTTTTTTATTCAAGCTATACTGTCTGTACTAATGATGGTTGTAGGTAATATTGAACTAAATACTATTGGGGATGTTTTAGGGACGGGGCAGCTTATCACTTTGGGATGGTTTGGATATTTGGTAACTATCCTAGCTGTTGTTGGTGCTATTAATGCTTTTAACATGGTAGATGGGATCGATGGTTTACTAGGTGGCTTATCTGTTGTTACTTTCGGTGGGCTTGGACTTATGCTGTTCTTGGATGGTCAGCATGACTTAGCTTATTTTTGCCTAGTATTAATTGTTGCCGTTATTCCTTATATATTGCTTAATCTTGGTGCTTTTGGTCGAAAACGAAAGATTTTTATGGGAGATGCTGGGAGTATGTTGATTGGGTTTACGGTAATTTGGTTACTGTTGCTTTCAAGCCAAAACGGCTCTGCATCTCCTTTACGCCCTGTTACGGCATTGTGGTTGATCGCTGTACCTCTTATGGATATGGCCGCCATAATGATTCGACGCGTGCGGAGGGGAGATTCACCTTTTAAACCTGATCGTGAGCATCTTCATCATATTTTTCAAAGACTGGGTTTGAGTCCGGTTGCTACTTTGATCGTGATATGCTTTATAGCCACTCTATATGCGGGTGTCGGAATCTACTCTGAGTTTATAGGTGTGGAAGAGTACATAATGTTTTATGGATTCATTGGGTGCTTTTTAGTTTATACCGTTCTTCTGACTAATATATGGAAAATCACGACTTTTTTGAGAAAGGGAATTAGAAAAATTAAAGCAAGAAGAAGATTGATAATAACGCGTAAAAGAAATCGCTCTCTTAGGTAGTTATTTAGTGAGTACTTTTAATGGTCGATTGACAGTATAAGGGCAATCAGAAGTAGCCAGTTGAAAATGTATAGTCAGGTAACAATCAATGATACCTGACTTGGTAGAAATAGAGATTAGCTATGACGGAGAATGTTCAATACTTCTTTGGTTTTTGCCTCCATTAGTTCGAAGTCCCCTTTAGATTCAACATTCAACCTGACTACAGGCTCTGTATTTGATGTTCTTAAGTTAAAGCGCCAGTGTGTAAATTCAAGACTAATCCCGTCAGTATGATCAATCTCTAGTGCCGAATCTGAGTAATTTTCAAGTATTCTCTGTATTGACTGCTCTGGGTTGTCTAGTACAGAGTTAATTTCTCCAGAAGAAGGATAAGCACCTATACGTTGTTCAACCAAACTAGATAATGGCTTTTGTTTTAAGCATAGTAATTCGGATACAAGTAGCCATGGGATCATACCACTATCACAGTAACCAAAGCCTTTGAAGTAATGGTGTGCACTCATCTCTCCACCATAAACAGCATCTTCTTTCCGCATTCGTTCCTTAATAAAAGCATGACCGGTTTTTGACATAACTGGAATACCTTTATTAGAGTTAACGATATCAATTGTGTTCCAAGTTAAGCGTGGATCGTGAATGATTTTAGAGTTAGGCTGTTTCTGCAAGAAGGCTTCTGCGAGTAGGCCAACTATATAATAACCTTCAATAAAATTACCTTTTTCATCGAACAGGAAACATCTATCGAAATCTCCATCCCAAGCTATCCCCATATCAGCTCCATATTCTATTACTGCATCTGAAGTGTCTTTTCTATTTTCTTGGAGCAATGGGTTGGGAATGCCATTTGGAAAGCTCGGATCAGGTTCATGATTAATTTTAATAAATTCGATTGGCACAGAGCGAGCAGAGAATTCATTTTCTATGGCATTAATTACGTGCCCCGCGGAACCGTTGCCAGCGTTGACGACTAGTTTTATCGGAGTGATATTGTTGGTATTAATATAGGTTAAAATATGGTCTACATAACTCTTCAAATGGTTGACTTTCTTGATTGTTCCACGTTTTTTGATCTCGTCAAATTTTTTTGATTGGGCAATTTCTTGTATCTCTTTTAGACCAGTATCTCCACTAATAGGTTTAGATTCTTCTCTTACAAGCTTCATTCCATTGTAGTTTATAGGGTTATGGCTAGCTGTTACTTCAATGCCACCACCTGTGGTCAATGCTTTGGTTGCAAAGTAAACTTCCTCGGTACCAGTCATACCTATGTCAATGACGTCAACGCCCGCATCCATAAGGCCATTAGCAGTAGCCTGCTTTAGACTTTCAGAACTTTCACGTACGTCACCACCTAGGACTACATTTTTAGGTTTGATATATTGGCCGAAAGCTCTCCCTATTCGATACGCTATATCTTCATTGAGCTCATCACCTAACTTTCCCCGAATATCATAGGCTTTAAAACAAGTTAACTTTTCCATTAATAGTTCCTAAATATGGTTATTAGCATTGAGTACGTTTTTAGTATTGACTCGAAGTGTTTCAAAAATGAAATGACTTTCATATAAAAATAGTTTTTACTTTGTCTAAATTGTTTCTATTGCTATATGAAATTATTAATAATTGATGGCTGTCATTTATTAATAAGCGGTGGACTGTATATGTTAAGATATGCCTGAAAAATGCTCAAGTCTAATTAGAGAAATTATCCTTTTTTGAATGTCTACGATACTATGAAGCTTCGTTTTTGTTTTTCATTAATGAAAAGAGGTGAGTGATTCGTAAGTCTCTTCGTTATGTCCATACCGTCCGACCGTGAAAAATTCATAGGAAAAAAGTACGCAGCAAGATTTTATATTTTTGAAATTTAAGTGTTTTTTTGTTTTTTGGGTATTTGTTGATCGAATGGTGAGCTTGATTAAGGGAGGGCAAAAGTGCAGAATACTCGCGATTTATTCTAGGTTTATCGGTTATGGACTTAGATACTGGTATTTTTAACTGTGGCTCTGTATGACGCGGTTTCTGTGGAACTTCTGTCCAAACCGTTGTTAATGTGCTCTAAGCTACTTGAGGTTTTAGGCAATTGCTTTTTAGATTAGCAATGTTAAACGATTCTGCCTAGTTGACAGAAAATTGAGGGTGTATGTTCAAAAATAAAACTTTACTGATCACTGGAGGCACAGGATCTTTCGGTAATGCAGTGCTAAATCGTTTTTTAGATACGGATATCAAAGAGATCCGTATTTTTTCCAGAGATGAGAAAAAACAAGATGATCTGCGTAAGAAGTATAGCAACTCTAAATTGAAATTTTACATTGGAGATGTAAGAGACTATCAAAGTATCCTTAACGCCACCCGTGGTACCGATTATATTTTTCATGCTGCTGCACTGAAACAAGTTCCTTCTTGTGAGTTCCACCCAATGGAGGCTGTTAAAACTAACGTTTTAGGTACCGAAAATGTGCTGGAAGCTGCAATAACCAATAAAGTATCTAAAGTCGTTTGTTTAAGTACAGATAAAGCAGTATATCCAATTAATGCGATGGGTATTTCGAAGGCCATGATGGAAAAAGTGATGGTATCCAAATCGCGTAATGTGGATGAAAGTGAGACGGTGATATGTGGAACGAGATACGGTAATGTGATGGCGTCTCGTGGCTCTGTTATACCAGTTTTCGCAGACTTGATTCAGTCAAAGCAGCCAATCACGATCACAGACCCAAGTATGACTCGATTTATGATGACGCTGGAGGATGCAGTCGATTTAGTGCTCTATGCGTTTAATAATGGTCGCAATGGCGATATTTTTGTCCAAAAAGCCCCAGCAGCCACCATTGAAGTTCTAGCTAAGGCGATGTGCCGCTTATTGGGTGTTGCTCATCATCCGATTAACATTATCGGTACTCGTCATGGTGAAAAGCTATACGAATCTCTGCTAAGCCGTGAAGAGATGTTAGCAGCTATCGATTTAGGGGAATATTATCAGGTACCACCTGATCTTAGAGATCTCAATTATGGCAAATATGTAGAAGAAGGTGATACACGGATTTCAACGGTTGAAGATTATAACTCCCACAACACTGAACGTTTGGATGTTGATGGAATGCAAAAACTTTTGTTGAAATTATCTTTTATACGAGAACTGTGCGAAAAGCAGTAACTCTATAGTTAGTGGGAAATGTCATGAATGTGGTAGTCACTGGTGCCGACGGTTTTGTTGGCAAGAACTTGTGTTTAAAGTTAAGCGAATTAGGCTTTAGCAATATAGCAAAAATCACAAGAGATACATCCAAACAAGAGATTCAAACCTATCTTGAACATGCGGATTTTGTTTACCACTTAGCTGGTGTGAATAGACCCCAACAGGATTCAGAGTTTGAAGAAGGTAACTCAACGTTTACCCAGTTTATTACCCATGAACTAGCTAAAAATGGAAAGCGCACCCCTATTGTCCTGTCATCTTCTACCCATGTAGAGAGAGACAATGCGTATGGCCGAAGTAAATTAGCTGCTGAAAAGCATGTTACAGAGTATGGTGAAAAGACAGGTGCTTCCTATTTTATTTATCGTTTAACCAATGTTTTTGGAAAGTGGAGCCGACCAAATTATAATTCGGCCGTTGCGACTTTTTGTTACAATATTGCCAACAATCTAGATATTGTTGTTAATGATCCCTCAGCACCTTTAACTCTTGTCTACATCGATGATGTTTGTCAAGAAATGGCCTCTCTAATTGGATCTGAATGTGATTCTGGTTTTCAAGCTGTTCATCCGGAATATCCAACCACAGTGGGTGAAGTGGCAGAGTTGCTGAAAAACTTTAAGAGAAGTCGTGAAACACTGGTTGTTGAGCATGTTGGTCAAGGGTTACCCAGAGCACTTTATGCCACTTATTTAAGCTTTTTGGAACCCCAAAATTTTTCATACGATATAAAACACTATGAAGATGAAAGGGGGCTCTTTTGTGAATTTTTAAAGACGAAAGAATCTGGACAAATATCCTTCTTTACCGCTCATAAGGGTGTGGTAAGGGGAGGACACTATCACCATACAAAAAACGAAAAGTTTTTGGTGGTGAAGGGCAAAGCTTTGTTTAGATTTAAACACCGTTTAACTGGTGAATATTACGAGCTCGCAGTGGATGCAAGGCAAGGGCAAGTGGTAGAAACGGTTCCTGGTTGGTCCCATGATGTTGTGAACCTTGATGAGGAAGAGCTCATAGTGATGCTGTGGGCGAATGAAATTTTTGATCGGGATAATCCTGATACGATAATGGACAAACTGTGAGTTTCAAGTACAAACAATGCAAAAGTTAAAAGTAATATCTGTCGTCGGGACGAGACCTGAAATTATTCGCCTATCTAGAGTATTGGCGAAATTAGATGAACACTGTGATCATACTCTTGTGCATACAGGCCAGAACTATGACTATGAACTTAATGAAGTTTTCTTTAATGATCTGAAAGTAAGAAAACCGGATTACTTTCTAGGGGCAGCAGGTCAAAATGCGGCTCAAACCATAGGGCAGATTATCATAGAGGTTGATAAGGTTCTTGATGAAGTAAACCCAGAAGCGATGTTGGTTTTAGGGGATACGAACTCATGCATTGCGGTGCTTCCTGCCAAACGAAGAAAAATTCCAATCTTTCATATGGAAGCCGGCAATCGTTGCTTTGACCAGAGAGTGCCTGAAGAAACAAACCGCCGAATTGTCGATCATACGGCCGATATAAATATGACTTATAGTACCATTGCTCGTGACTATTTGCTGGCTGAAGGGCTACCTGCTGACAGAGTTGTTAAAACGGGCAGCCCTATGTTTGAAGTGCTTGAGCACTACAAAGATGACATTGATGCGTCAGATGTTCTAGAAAGGTTGAACCTGAAAAAGCAACAGTATTTTTTAGTAAGTGCACACAGAGAAGAGAATGTTGATTCGCCAAAACAGCTGAAAAGATTACATGAAACCCTGAATAAGATAGCGAAAAAGTATGATTTACCAGTTATTGTCTCTACTCACCCAAGAACAAAGAAACAAATAGAGGCAAATAACTTACTTTTCCACGAAAACGTTTCTCTTATGGCGCCCCTTGGGTTCCATGACTATAACTGCCTACAAAAGAATGCAAAGGTGGTGATTTCAGATAGTGGCACAATCAACGAAGAATCCTCAATCCAAAACTTCCCTGCTCTAAACATTAGAGAGGCTCATGAGAGACCAGAAGCGATGGAAGAAGCTTCGGTCATGATGGTAGGGCTTGGTTATGAGCGTGTCCTTCAGGGGCTGAGTATTTTGGAAAGCCAACCTGTTGGTAGTGAGCGACTATTGAGGCCTGTCGCTGACTATAGCATGCCTAACGTCTCCGATAAGGTTGTACGTATAATTGTATCTTATACAGATTACGTTAACCGTGTGGTTTGGAAACAGTATTGATGCATCTGGCTCTAATTATTGATGACTACTTGCCAAACAGTACACGTATTGGCGCCAAGATGTTTCATGAACTTGCAGTTGAGCTTAAAAACAAAGGCCATGCAGTAACAGTCATCACACCAGACGAGAATCAGACGGCATCTGTAGTTATTGATGATCTAGATGGTATTCGCATCTGGAGGTTTAAATCTGGGGCGATTAAAGATACCAATAAAATTTTCAGGGCCATCAATGAGTCTTTCTTGTCATACAGGGCGTGGTCTTCGATAAAGAAACTGATTAAAAGCGATAGCTTTGACGGCGTTGTATATTATTCTCCCTCGATTTTTTGGGGAGGAATTGTCAAAAAAATTAAAAAACGTTGCCAGTGTCGCTCTTATCTAGTTCTTCGTGACTTATTTCCACAATGGGTAATTGATGCTGGAATGATCAAGCCTGGCTCGATAATTGAGAAATATTTCAGGCATTTCGAAAGTACATCCTATGAGCAAGCCGATTTGATCGGGTTGATGTCTGAACGGAATATCGAGTGTTTTCAACAAGCTAATGGCAACCATAAATTTGATGTTGAGCTACTTCGCAATTGGACCAGTGTTACCAATGTAAATATTAGCCGCACAGGAGCTGAGTCATATCGACAACGCTTAGGTCTAGCAGGCAAGCTCATATACTTCTATGGCGGAAACATTGGTCATGCGCAGGATATGGCCAATTTGATGCGTTTGGCAAAAAACATGTCAACATTACCAGATGCCCATTTCCTTTTTGTAGGTCAAGGAGATGAGGTAGAGTTGATCAACAACCTTGCGGAAGAATGGAAACTGAAAAATTTCACTTACTTACCTTCCGTTAATCAAAATGAATTTAAGCAGATTTTATCTGAGGTCGATGTTGGACTTTTTTCATTATCCAAATTACATACGACGCATAATTTTCCAGGAAAAATATTGGGTTATATGAATGAAGCTTTACCAATCTTGGGAAGCGTAAATAGTAATAATGATTTAATGCCAATGATAAATAATAACGAAGCGGGTTACATTCATATTAATGGTGAAGATGATGCATTATTATCATCCGCAGTCAATTTATATAACAATATAGAATTACGCACAGAGTTAGGCAATAATTCTCGAAAATTAATCGATAAAGAGTTCTCTGTAGAAATGGCTTCTATAAAGATAGTATCTTCATTAAGAAGCGACATATAAGGAAAATTTAATGGCTTTACATACTGATGATATGACCCCCGAAAATTTTGTAATCACAGAGGATTCACTAGGGGAGAAAGTTAAGAAATTAATCAGGCGTACGGTTTACCCAATTTATCTTAAATCCCGAAAAAATGCGTTGGAAAAAAATTACGCACACGTAAAGAACATTGGTTTTGATGAACTCTTTTTGGGTCAACGTGGAAACGATTACGATGCCCATAGAAGGCGTGTAAATAAAATTAAGTCCATTGAAGGCTCAACCGTTCTGATTCTGGGTATCGGCACAGGAAGGGATCTAGAAAGCTGGCTTAGATTCAATCCTAAGAAAATCATCGCAGTTGACTACTTTAACTATGAGAAAGCATGGAATAAGAGAAAAGAGCAATATAAAGAAAAATACAATACAAAAATCGAGTTCGTCCAGTCTGATATCATTGAGATGAAAAAAATCGAAGATAACAGTATTGATATTATTGGTTCAGACGCAGTATTCGAGCATATTAATAAGTTTCATCAAGCCATAGATGAACTCAAAAGAGTTCTAAAGGTTGGAGGCATTTTATACTCTAACTTTGGTCCGTTATGGTACTCTTGGGGTGGTGACCACATTTCCGGATCAGATGAATTTGTAAATGGGTACAATCATATCTCGCTTGATAAAGATGCATATGAAAGTTATCTAGATGGATTTGGTGAGTTTACTCACAGTGAAAACGATGGGCGAACTTGGATTAGAAATAATTTATTTTCTTACCTTAAACCCAATGAGTACCTAGATATTATCGGGAGTAAACTTAATAGAAAATACGTTTCATGCATAATAGATGAAAATGCGGTCAAATTTAAACTAAACCATAATGAAAAATTTGAAAACCTAGCTAAAAAACATCGAGAAGAGAATCTGATTGTTTCGGGTATTACTATTATTTATGAAAAGTAATAAAAGTTTCATAATATCTCTATTTACAGTTGTTGTTCCAATTATATTTCAACTTCTGTATGTCCGCACAGTCTCGTACAGTGTGGACTCAAATATATTTGGGGACTTTGTAATACTAAGTTCTCTTATTTATGGTTTGTCTCAAATCTTCCTCTCTATACCGGGGCAGGCGTTCTCTCGATTTTATAATACAGTTAAAGATAAAATCTATTTTGTAAATGAGTTTAGGACATATCTTATATTTGTAAATGCCTTTACCATATTGATGGTTTTGGTATTTTATCTTTTTTATAGAGATAGATTTCAGTTAGATACTTATTTATATGTTTATGTGTTGTTTGTTTTTTTTAATAATTACACATTTAATCAAAAAATATTTTTATTTTCTCTGGAAAGAAAGAAATACTTCATATTGAAAGTTTTGGAATCATTGGCTAAGTTTATCTTTCCTCTGATTACTTACTATTATTATGGGACTTTAAATTCATTTATATTGGGTATCTTGCTCGGATATGCTATTGCTTTAGTTTATCTTATTTTTTCTATGAAAAACTATCCATTCAAAATAGAGTTTAATAGAGAAAATCAAAAGAAATACCTATTATATTCCTATCCTATACTAATATCATCGATTTTTAGTTGGAGTATATCCTTTAGTGATCGATATTTTATAGATTACTATTTGACTACTAATGATGTTGCAATATACTCTATACTTGTTCAGTTAGGAGGGTTTGCACAAGTTTTGGGAATGATATATGGAATATATGTTAATCCTATAATTTTACGAGAACATGAAAAAAATAATGAGATTGGGTTTAAATTGTTAAATGAATATCTATTTAAATTTTTCCTCGTGTTATTTGGTGTTTCGATATTAATATTTTTTATACCGACACAACTTTATACTCTAATCATTGAAGAGAGTGTAATTTCTGATAAAACGTACTATTATAGCTTAATTGTTGTAATGGTTGGTGTGATATTGACTGTTTTTCAAACAGCGTTGTCAATGTATTTTGTTCTTTTGAAAAAACTGAACGTACATGCAAAAATGTTTGCTGTCGCTTCAATTTTCAACTTCGCTCTGAATTTTTTCATTCCAACCTATGGAATAATAGCTGCTGCTTTTTCGACATTTATTGCATATCTTTCTTTAAATGTTTTTATTCTCATTTGGGTTGTACGTCAGCCCAAAGTCATTACATCTGAATTGCGGTGATTTCACTTGAAATGTTAGCGTTTATTCTTTTATAACTGGGTATCGTAAATATAATGAAACTGAAATATAGTTATTCTAATGATAGGTTCAGTAAATTATCTATATTTGAACTTTGTGCTTCCTATAAAGCTTACTATTTTCTCATGTTCTTATCAGTCCCTCTCGCTATTGAGTTTTATGACTTATTCGTAGAGCCAGGATTTAAAGCAAAGTTTTTTTCGATGTTCTTTTTGGTTGAAAAAATTTACACCTATGAAGTATTAGCTTATCTGACATTAGGGTTATTATCATTTTGGACTGGAGAGATGTTAGCGCGTAAGTTAGCTATTAAACCAAGTACTTTACTAAGAGCGAGATGGTCCGCAGATAGGTTATATAAAGTATCTATTATTGTGTTCTTACTTGGATATGCAATAAAGGTACTAAGATATGTAACTAACGGTGTTAATTATCAAATGTATGCTTCCGGGACTATTAGTGGAAATCCAACTCTAACATTTTTTATTACGCCAAATACTTTACACACATTGGCATTATTATTGTGTATTATCGGTTATTTTAGTTCCAAATATGAAGGTAGAGCACGAGATAGAGCATTATTTCTTTATACTGGTATAGCAATGGCACTTTTCTATTACTTAGGTGTTATGGACCTGGGCTCTAAGATGAAAATGCTTTCTCCGATTGTATGTATATTTATTGTTAAACTTTGTTATTTCCCTGAGAGACTAAGTGGAATAATTAAATCTGGAATTAAGTTAGTATTTTTAGCTTGTTTAATTTTTGCAGTAGATGGAATCAAAGATAATATTGCACATGGTTCGTATAAGGCTGAGGCAGAACAACCATTTATATACAAACTATCTCCATTTATTGTAAGAGTCTCTCAGGTACAGACTGTTACACAAATCGTAGAAAAAGATGAGCAATACTTGCTTGGAACGACATTTAGACAATTCTTTGAAGAGTTAAAGCCTAACAGTTTGCAGAACGAGCCAACTATTAATGGTAATGAATTTGGTCGTAAGTATAGAATCATTGGTCCGAATGATTATGTGACCGGAGTGGCTATCACCAACCCAGGTGAGCTTTACTTAAACTTTGGTTTTATTGGTATTGCAATCGGTTTGTTTATACTTGGCTTACTCTACCGAATACTCTATACATATTTATCTAACTGTAATATGTTTTTCGTTTTAATCTATCCTGTAATTTGGGTATCGTTAATACATGGGGTGGAAAGCCAAGTATCTAGTGTATTGGCATTACTAGTCAAAAACTTTGTTATGATTTTTCTGATACACTTAACCTTAGTGAAATTCCGTACAAGCCGGTAATACTCTTGTTCTGTTGGTATTTTCGTTTATCGAGAAGTATACGCCTTTACTCTATTGGATGTAATGTCGGTTATTGTGGCTTTAAGTAACAGAATCTTAGATTTTGTGGAGCCACTTGAAAAGCTTGGACTTTAGATTAGGTTGTTTAAAGGGACTATGTGGTGAAGAAGATAACTGAAGGTGCTAATATAGTGTGATTTAGATAAATAATGAATATGTGATGTGTTTTCTAGATTTAAATTAGAGACTTCAGTTAGATGGAAAAACATAAAGTTGCGCTAATAACAGGCATAAATGGCCAAGATGGAAGCTTTTTAGCTGAACTTCTCTTGCGCAAAGGATACGAGGTTCATGGAGTTGTTCGTAGAGGTGTGAAGGGTGACGACATTAAATTGGCGAATATAGCGTCAATACTTGATCAAGTATGCCTCTACGAGGCAAATCTTGATGAAAGTAATTGTTTAGTCGAAATATTTAAAACTGTTTTGCCAGATGAATGCTATCATCTATCTGCTTCTAGTTTCGTTAGTTACTCCTTTGAAGGAGAACTGTCGGTTATGGAAAGTAATTTTAATCCTACCTACCATTTACTTAACTCGATTAAGAATTACAAAAAAAGTTGTAAATTCTTTTTTGCAGGAAGTGCTGAAATGTTTGGTGATGCACTTGAATGCCCACAATCAGAGACATCGGTGTTTAACCCCAAAACAATGTATGGAATATCCAAACTTTCAGCATACCACTTAATGAGAAACTACCGAGAGAGAGAGAGTATTTTCGCTTGTACAGGTATCTTGTATAATCATGAAAGTGCGAGAAGAAATACTCGTTTTGTGACCCGAAAAATAATACGTTCAGCTATTAATATTGCTCAAGGGCTTGAAAAGGAATTAAAATTGGGCAATTTGGATTCAAAAAGGGACTGGGGTTATGCTCCAGATTACGTAGACGCTATGTATCTAATGCTTCAAAATGAAACGGCAACGGATTACATCATATCTACAGGGAAACTCCACAGCGTAAGACAATTTGTTGAAGCTGCGTTTTCAGAACTGGGGCTCGACTATAGAGATTACGTGAAAACTGACCCTAAGTTTTACCGAGAGCCTGAAAAAATAGATCTGTGTGGTGATAATCGTAAGATTAGACGCGAGTTAGGTTGGTATCCTAAGAAACCTCTTGATGAAACAATTAAAGAGATGATAAATCTAGAGTTAAAAAATAGAGAGAAGAATTGTGGTAAATAGAAAAGTTGCTTTGATTACTGGTATCACGGGACAAGATGGCTCATATTTAGCTGAGTTTCTCCTAGAAAAAGGTTATATGGTACACGGTATAAAACGTAGAAGCTCTCTATTCAATACTGATCGCATTGACCATCTATATAAAGGTGCACATGCTGACAATGAGAGACTAGTTCTGCATTATGGTGATATGACGGACTCAATGAACTTGACCCGCATTATCGCAGAGACACAGCCCGATGAAATATATAACCTTGCTGCCATGTCGCATGTTGCTGTTTCTTTCGAAACTCCTGAATATGTATCCAATGCAGATGGAACAGGTACTCTCAGAATCCTAGAAGCGATAAGGCTTCTTGGATTAGAGAAAAAAACTAAAGTCTATCAGGCGTCTACTTCTGAGCTTTATGGTAAGGTTCAAGAAATACCTCAAAGTGAGACCACGCCTTTTTATCCTCGCAGCCCCTATGCTGTAGCCAAGATGTATGCATATTGGATTACGGTAAACTATCGTGAAGCTTATGATATTTTTGCTTGTAATGGCATCTTGTTTAACCATGAAAGCCCGGTACGTGGCGAAACTTTTGTTACTCGTAAAATTACGCGCGCAGCGTCAAAGATTGCACTTGGACTACAAGATAAGCTTTATCTAGGTAACCTCGATGCTAAGCGTGATTGGGGACATGCCAAAGATTACGTACGTATGATGTGGATGATTCTTCAGTCTGACACTCCTGAAGATTGGGTTATCGCTACCGGTCAAACAACAACTGTAAGAGACTTCGTTAAGTTTTCCTTTGCTTATGCCGGTATTGGTCTGAGATTTGAAAAGGAAGGTGTTGACGAAGTTGGTATCATCGACTCAATTGACGCCGATACTGCTGAAAAAAGAAATATTGATACTTCTCATTTGAAACTTGACCAAGTGGTTGTTTGTGTTGATAAGGCATACTTCCGTCCAACAGAAGTGGACTTACTACTGGGTGACCCTACAAAAGCTGAACAGAAACTTGGATGGAAGCGTGAGTTTAACCTTCAAGACTTGGTTGATGACATGATGGAGAGTGATCTTAAGCTGATGGTCAAGAATCAGTACTTGCTAGATGGTGGGTACCACGCTCCACACCACTTCGAATAGGTAAGCGGAATGATCGAAAACATTTACCATGATGGAACTCTGTTGTCGGTTATAATACGTGCGGACTATAAGTCTGAAGGGATAGAGTTTTTTACCCCAGATGATTATTCTCAGCAATTAGCGTATATGAATCGCGGACAAGGCCACGAGATCCTTCCTCATGTTCACAACAAAGTGCACAGAGATGTGCACTTTACTCAGGAAGTACTTGTCATTAAAAGTGGTAAAGTACGAGTTGATTATTACGATGACGAAAAGTCTTATTTGCTTAGTAAAGTGGTTGAGGCTGGAGATGTCGTTTTGTTGGCTTATGGTGGTCATGGTTTCAAAATGTTGGAAGACAGTGAAATTATTGAAGTGAAACAAGGGCCCTATGCTGGTGAGCATGACAAAGTGCGTTTTGAATCCGTAAACGACTCAGATGTGGAATTTAAATAATGGTACCAGTGAACACGCCGTTACTTAATGGCAATGAAAAAAAATACTTAGCAGAGTGTGTAGAAACTGGCTGGATAAGCAGTGAAGGCCCATTTATATCTAAATTTGAAGATAACATGGCCACTTATGTGGGTAGGAAACATGCAGTCGCTTGTTCTAATGGTTCGGCTGCTTTAGATATCGCGATAAAGGCTCTTGACCTAAAACCCGGCGATGAAGTGATCTTACCCACGTTTACTATCATCTCTTGTATTCAGCCTATTGTACAGCAAGGCTTGACACCTGTTCTTGTTGATTGTGATCCTCATACTTTCAATATGCTTACAGAGAAAGTAGAAGAAAAAATCACTCCCAAAACCAAAGCCATCATGATTGCGCATATCTATGGACTGACGGTTGATGTAGATCCTATTTTAGAGTTAGCAAACCAATACAGCCTAAAAGTGATAGAAGACGCTGCTGAGATGCATGGTCAAGAATACAAGGGCAAACCATGTGGAAGCTTTGGTGATGTCAGTATTTTTAGCTTCTATCCCAACAAGCATATAACCACAGGTGAAGGTGGGATGGTTGTTACTGATGATGAGCGCATTTATGAAAGATCTAAACTTTTGAGAAACTTATGTTTTACTGAAGATAGGTTTATTCATGAAGAGTTTGGTTGGAACTATCGTATGACCAATATGCAAGCGGCCTTAGGGGTTGCACAGTTGGAGCAGATTGACACGATAGTTGAAAAGAAACGTTGGATTGGCCGTCGATATAATGAGTTACTGGCTGATTTAGATACGATAAATCTTCCAATCCCAAAAACCAGCTATTGTGAAAATATCTACTGGGTTTATGCGATTACTTTGAAAGAAGAATACGGCAAAACGGCAAAAGAAGTTATGAACGAACTTGCCAAGCATAAAATTGGAACAAGACCATTTTTCTATCCAATGCACAAACAGCCAGTATTGAATAATATGGGCCTATTTCTGGATGAGGATCTAGAGAATAGTGTCGACCTTTACAATCGTGGGTTTTACATTCCAAGTGGTCTTGCATTGACTGAACAAGATATTCTAGAAGTATCCGAAGTTTTACATAAGGTACTGAAGAAGTGAAGAAAATTGTTTTGTTTTACAAGCGATTAGTGGAGCCTGGTGGTGCTGAACGCTTATTAATAAACGAATACTTGAGCTTCAAAAAACTAGGATACGATGTTGATATCGTATCCTTTGATATTAAAGATGAGGCACTATTTGGAGAGGCCATTGACCCCAATGATAAGGTTATATTGGGGCAGCAGTGGTATACCGCGATGCGAAACTATATTCGCTATATCAAGCGTAATAAAAATGCTATTTATCTCTGTGCCTCTGGATTTATTGAGATGTATCTAGCTAATTTATTCGTAAGCTACAAATATAGTTTGCATATACACCACCCCTCCTTTATGTCGTTTAATGAAACAGACAAATACTCTATATTTCAAATTAAACACTTCGAATCAATGCTCAAAAGTAACTTTGGCGCTTCAAGGTTTAAAAAAATATATCAAGAGATGTCTCTCATTGAGAAAATATATATCAATGCTAGGGCCTTCTTTTCCATTCTTAGCATTAAGAAATCAGAACACAATTTTGTGTTATCAAATTATGCTAAAAATGAAAAAAATATTTTGTTTGGCATTGATTCTAACGTTTTATGTGGTGCATTAAACGAATCTACTTTTGATTATGAACCTAAAAAAGACTTTTCTGAGTATTCTTGTTACAAGCACAAGTTACTCTCCATCGCTAGGCTAGATGAAAACAAGCGACTTGATGAGTTACTCGCTGCTTTTTCTGACTTTATTAAAATTGAACCAGAGTCAATTTTATTGATTGGTGGTAGAGGTCCTGAGTTAGAAAACTTGCAAAAGCAGACTCAAGATTTAGGAATAGAAAAAAATGTTGATTTTTTAGGGTTTATTCCGGAAGAAGAATTATTTGACTGGTATTCAATGGCAGACTTGTTTGTTTCTATAGACTGGGCTGACTATAGAATTACCATGTATGAAGCATTAGTAATGAATACTAAAGTTGTTTTGAGTGACGAAACAGATGCAGATCCATTTTTATGTGACTCTAAGTATTTATATACTACTAAACCAGACAAATTGAGTACGCTTCCTACCCTATCATTAGCACTTAAAGAAAAACCTACAATAAGTAAGTCTGAACTTAAAAAATATCTCAAAAAGTATACTTGGCTTAACTACTGCAAGGAAATTTCACGTATTCTGGATAAAAGCAATGCTTAAGAAAGCTATCTTGAATTTGACTGTTTTCAAAAAAAGAATCCATCTACTAAAAAATAAGATAGATCTTTATGAAAGCATTAGAAAAGATGCTGATATTTATAATCATCAGGTGGAAAAATTTAATGGTGTTTGGAAGTACTGTTATGAAAACTTCGATTTTTATAAATATTGGAAAGAAGAGCATCAACTTCCAAACTCCGTAAATAGCGTTGAAGATATTAAAATTTTTCCGAATTTAACCAAGCGAGATATTCAGATACATAAGGACTTAGTATTTAAAGACTTGGAAAAAATTCAAACCATATCTACTGGGGGTAGTACTGGAGAACCCACGAAATATCCAACCAATAAACTACAAAAAGAGATAGAGTATGCTAATACTTATCTTGGTAAGCACTGGTGGGGAATTAAACCCTTAGACGGGATATTAATGTTTTGGGGACACTCGCATCTATTTGGTAATGGGCTGAAAGGCAAAATTAATTGCTACAAGAGATTGTTGTTTGATTTTTTAATTAATACAACAAGATTCAGTGCTTACAATATGACTGAATCTACACTTGAAAAAAATATTAGCGATATAAAAAATATTAATCCGACTGCAATTATTGGTTATACTTCTATTATTTCTAAGTTATCTAAACTTATTGTTGCGAATAAGCTTCCAGTCGGAAAAAAATCCAAGCTAAAAGGAATAATTTGCACTTCAGAAACAGTTAGTGACTATGATATAGAGATTGTGTCACGTGCCTTTAAAAACAATGTGATAATAGAATATGGCATGGCAGAGTGCGGGGTTATTGCTTACTCAAAAGAGCAAACAAACAACCTGACTGTATTTTGGGATAGCTTCATCGCCACACAAGATAAAGATGGCATACTAAGTATTTCCACGCTCTACGATCGAGCTTTTCCGCTCATCAACTATAAAACTGACGACATTATCGAAGTCAAAGGTGTATACAATGAATCAGTGCTCTCGATGGTCAAGATCCTAGGGCGTTCTAATGACTTGTTGAAAATCATAAATGATGGGAACACTGTACAAGTGCACAGTGAGTTATTTACTCATCTAATGAAATCTCTTAATGGTGTGATCAACTTTCAAATTATACAGAAGAAAGACTTATCTATTGTCATTAATTATGTCAGTCTGACAACTAATCTATCTATTAGAGAAAGCTTTTTTACCGAAATAGAGCGAGTATTTGGAAAGATAGAGAGGAAACAATTTAATTTTTTTCAAGTCGAGGGAATTGAGAAAACTGTTTCAGGAAAATCAAAGTGGGTGATTATTGAAAATGATTAAGAATATATTTTTTTCAATTATAGAGTACTTGATTATTAATATTCCTGGCGGTTTAGGACAGCGGATTCGTTATCAGTACTACAAGCGTCGTTTCAAAAAATGTGGTAAAAATGTAAGAATTGATATTGGTGTAATTATTCAGAACCCCGAGAATATAGAGGTAGGAAATGATGTATGGTTCCTTCCTTATTCTATTGTTACCTCCAGACCCATTAATGAAAAAATAGACAACAGAATTCTTATTAAAAAAGAAAAACCCCACCAAGATATTGAAATAGGTACCATTAAGATTGGTAATCAAGTTTCAATTGGTGCCTACAATATTATTCAAGGTTATGGTGGTATTACCATAAAAGATAGAGTTACGACGTCTGCGCGTGTTAGCCTTTACTCATTTTCTCATTATCCCAATGACCCTCAAAATCCGACTACGATCACTTACGCAAATTCAATGGTGAAAAGCGAGAATATATCCTGTATTGAATCACCACTTATTTTAGAAGAAGGGGTGTGGATTGGGTTGAATGTAATCATATTTGGTGGACTTGTTGGTAGAAATAGTTTTGTTTCGACCAATTCCGTTGTTTTGAAAAGCGTTGAAGAGAACAGCTACGCTGCTGGCAGCCCAGCAAAGAAAGTAAAAAATAGGTTTGTCGATGAAGAAGTATAAATTGGCTGTATATGCAATACATCCTATCATGTATCAAACTCCGATATTCAGAGAAATGGAGTCCTATATTGTTGATAATAAATTAGATATGGACCTAACTGTATTATATGGTGATGATTTATCTCTCAGAGATGTGTACTTCAAAGAAACTAACGTAACTTTTAAGCCTGATGTTCCTTTTTTGTTGGAAGGGTATAAGTATAAGTTTCTCAAAAACTATGCACGAGATTCTAGGGCTGGATTTTTATCAAGAGTAAATTTTAGCGTTTTCCAAGAGATAAAAAGTGAAAATTATGACGCCGTTTTGATTCATGGTTACGAAAGCCTGACTGCTTGGATGACATTAATTGCGGCAAAAATGAATAAAAAGAAAGTTATTTGGCGTGGTGAGTCAGTTTTAAGAGGTATCGAAAATGCTTCAAATATCAAACAACGAGTAAAGAGAGCGGTTCTTAAGAGATTTTTTGGTTATTGTGATTCTATTCTGTATAGTTGTTCTGGAAATAAAGAGTATTTGAGATTTTATGGTGTTGATGAAGAGAAGCTTTTTTCTATTCCTTGTGCTGTAAATAATGAATATTTTCAGGAACAAAAGCAACTCACCCTAAATAGTCAAGCGAGCTTAAAAGATGAGCTAGGGATTGATAAGGATAATATGGTGGTACTCTTTTCAGCAAGGTTTACACAGCGGAAAAGGCCTCTAGATCTTTTGCAATCTCTTACCAAAATTGATCACTCCAAAATCACTGTGCTTTTTGTTGGAGACGGTCCGGAAAGAGCCAATATGGAATCGTTTTCTGCAGAACACAAAATAAATGCTGTTTTCGTAGGTTTTAGAAACCAAAGCGAGATATCTGCCTACTATTCTATTGCCGATCTTAACATTGTTATCTCAGATTATGACCCTTCTCCGAAAGCGATGAATGAGGCGATGAACTTCGCTTTGCCTGTTATTGTAACAGAGGTTGTAGGTACCGCGAGAGACCTAGTTTTTGAAGAAGATAATGGACACGTAATATCTGTTGGCGATATTGATACATTATCTAAGAAAATTGATGGATTTCAGAAAGATAGAGAGCTTATTGAAAGAATGGGTCAACGATCTTTGGAGATTATTTCCGAATGGAACTACAAATCAAATGTTATTGGGATATTGGACGCAATTGACTATGCTTCAAAAAAATGAATCACTGGAACTAACGCCAGTATTTAAATCTGGTGGAAACTACTTTTTTGGCTATTATGACAAGTCGCCTATCAGTGCTGACGGAACAAAACATTTAGCCTTAAGAGTTGACTCGTTTGATGATTTGCCTGATAAGCATATGGCGGCTGAAATAGGTTATTTTGATTTGTCTTTGAATAGTGAACATTTCCATGTTTTGGCTCAGACAAAAACCTTTAATTGGCAACAAGGCTGTATGTTGCAGTGGTATGGTGACAAAAATACTAAAGTCATTTACAACGACTTAATCGATGGCCAGTTTTCTTCCGTCGTCTTGGACATAAATACTTTGGATAAGACGACCTTACCTCTATCAATATATACCCTTAGTAGTGATAGCTCCTTCGCATTGTGTATTGATAATGAAAGGCATCATTGGGTGAGAAGAGCTTACAGTTACGATGGGGTTAGCAACAACGAAAAGAATAAAAAGTTAGTAAAAGGTGATGGGGTTTATCATCTTGACACTCAGAGTGGTAAAGTTAAACAAATCATAGATATAGAGCAGTTGCTTGAAATCTCGCCACTTGAAAATATGCAAGGAGCTACACATTATGTAGAGCACTTAATGATAGCGCCAGGAAATACTCGTTTCGCTTTTTTTCATCGATGGAAGTTGGATGATGGTGGGATCTACGCTCGATTATATACGGCCAATGTCAATGGTAGTGATATTTATCTTCTTAATGACAGTGGCAGAATGAGTCATTACTGTTGGAAAAATGGTTATGAGTTATTTGGCTGGGGTGGTGTTCCCAACCACATTAATAAATTGAGAAAACATAAGAATATAGTAAAGCTGTTTATTAAGCCGCTATTGCCACTATATAAAAAGTTGGTAAAAGGTAATGCTATTGACGGTGCTTCAAAAATTAGTAGTTTGGTTACGGGTGACAGTTATATATTGTTCGAAGATAAGAGCAAAAAACGCTCTAAAGTACCTGTAGAATTACTCAATAAAGATGGTCATCCATCATACTGCCCTGTAGATTGCGATTGGATTATAACTGATACCTATCCAGATGCAGAGGGTTTAGCAAAGCTAATCTTATTTAACCAAAGCAGCAACCAAGTTATTGAGCTGGGTTGTTTAAAGTCAATTAAAAAGTTTGATAATACGATAAACAGATGTGATCTACACCCAAAGTGGTCCTACGATGGCAAAAAGGTATCTATTGATACAATGAATGATGGTGTTAGATCTGTTTACGTATATGATGTGTCGGAGTTTATCAATGGTTAACACATTGAAATATAGTATTGTTGTGCCTACTTACAATGAAGAAAATGATATTGAGGAAACACTTAACCATCTTGTTGATCTTGATTACGAGAATTACGAAGTCTTAGTTGTTGACGATTCAAATGATAGTACACCAGATATAGTCCGTAAGTATGTTAGTGATAAGCTTACCCTAATTAAACCTGAAGAGCGCAAGGGAAGAAGTGAAGCAAGGAATATTGGTATAAAAGCATCTTCAGGTGATGTTTTGGTCATTCTTAATGCTGATGTACACTTACCTATAGATTATTTAAAACGCATCGACGAACATTATAAGAATGGTTATGATGCTGTTGCTTGCTACAATCAAATCAAGAATATCGATGAATCGTACTCACGCTTTTTGGAGTTAAGAGCGTTAGATAGAGTTTATCGAGGTGTTTATCAGAAGCGTAAAGAAACAATAAAGTATTTTTGGACCGAAGGGTTTTCTGTCAAAAGAGATATGCTTCTTAAGACATCTTTATTCCCTTCAAATGAAATAGTACCTATTGTAGCCGGCGAAGATGTTAGGCTGATTGACGAGCTGAGGGAACAAAACTGCAATGGAGTTTATGACGAAAGCATTGTCATCCCCCATATCGCACCTTCAACGTTCAAAGAGTTTTGGTATATCAGAGTTGGTCGTGGGGAAGGAACTCCTCAAGTAAGACGTTTTATTGATCGTTGGTCATTTTCGAAGATTTTTGCATACGCTACTGTGAAACTTACAAAGCGCGCTGCAGTGATACTTACTGTGTTACCTCTTGTATATGAAGGGTATAAATTAGCTAGACACTCTAAGAAAAATAAGTGGCTGGAAACTGGAACAATGTCCTACGTATATGCATTAGAGCAAATCGCACTTAGCTACGGTGAGTTTAAGTCGTTTTTTAATGTTTATAAAAAAACAAAGGGTAGAGTCTAATGCGAGTGAATATTGTAGTTGGTGCGCGATTCCACGCTGCACTGTTGGCTAGAACGCTTCTTAAATATCAAAAAGATGTGCACATTTATTCGTCTTCTCCAGAAAAAAAATGGGATATTGAAGATGAGAAAGCTAAACGCGTACATTTTGTTCCTTTAGTTGCGAATATTTTTACTGCAATAACTAAAATTTCATTACCTAATTCATTTAGAGAAGCTAGTGTCAAGCTTTTTGATTTGATGACGAGTTTGATCATTAGAAAAGCAGATATCGTTCATGTCTGGTCGTCATTTGGCTTATATACAATAAAAAAGGCAAAGAAAAATGGTTCTATAGTCTTTGTGGAAAAATCTTGTCCACACCCAAATTTTCAAAATAAACTACTCAATGAAGAAGCTAAAAAACTTGGCGTTGAGAGGAAGCAGTACAGTAAGTCGTTTGATAAACGAGCTATTCAAGAATTTGAGCTGGCTGACAAAATAGTGGTTTGTTCAAATTATACTCTTGAATCATTTTTATCCGAAGGTATTTCTAGGGACAAGCTATACAACGTGGCACTAGACGCGAATTTTACCCCGAAACGTACATATAATCGCGATTTTGATAAAGACAGTCTCGTTGTTGGAATGGTTGGTGGAAGTGTTATTAGAAAAGGTTTCTTGTATTTACTTCAGGCATGGAAGGAACTCGATATCCCCAACAAGAAGTTACTGTTAAAAGCTTCCATAAATGACCTTAAGCAAGTCGAGTGTATCTGGTCTCTTATTGATGGTGACGACACTATAGAGGTGCTCGGGTACCAAAAAGACATGGAAGATTTTTATGAACGATGTGATCTTTTCGTACTTCCATCGATAGATGAAGGTTTTGGCATGGTGGTCTTTGAAGCTCTGGCCTGTTCGTTACCAGTAATCGTAACAAAAAATGTGGGTGCGGGAGACTTTCTTACAGATGGTTATGAGTCATTTATTGTAGATATTCGTGACTCAGAGCAGATTCGTGAAAAAATCGACCTGCTTAATGGTGATAGAGTATTAATGAAGACTATGAGCGACAATGCAAAACGAACTTTTGATGGGTATCAGATGAGACCAGATACTTATACTAGTAGATTGCTAAAATTATACTCTACTGAAGAATAATCGATATTTATGTTTAAATTAGAAACTAAATTGATTATAACTTAATATCTGACAATGGTTAGGTTTTAATGTTTTTCCTGGCCAAATAAGGTGGATATATTACATTGAAAGTTCTTTTTTTTACCAATCATTACCTTCCCGGTTATAAGGCTGGCGGTCCGATTAAATCCATTTCTAACTTATGTGATGAGTTGAAAGATAAAGTGAATATTAATGTTGTGACCACTAATCATGACTTTAATGATTCAAAGCCTTATTCAAATGTTAGTTTCGATGAACCTGTCTATCTAAATGGTTATAATGTAACATATATGTCTAAAGTTACTTTATTGAGGGTAAAAAAACAAATAGAAAAAATATCTCCTGATTCCATATATCTGAATAGCTTTTTCTCTAAGTTTACTAGATTGGTTTTAACTTTGAGTTACTTGGGTTTAATTAACTGTAAGATCATACTAGCTCCGAGAGGCGAGTTGTCTCAAGGGGCGTTGTCTATTAAAAGCAGAAAGAAAAATACTTATATCGTATTTGCTAGATTTATTAAAATAATCAACGAAAGAGTTATATTTCATGCGACTGAAGAAAATGAACGGAAAGAAATAAATCAAAGGTTTGATAATGAAGTTTTTGTTCTTCCTAATATATCCTCATCACTGTTACCGATAAATAAAAAGAACAAAGTGAAAGGAAAACTAAAGATAGTTTTTTTGTCCAGGATATCTGAAAAGAAAAACTTAAATTTTGCATTAGAAGTCCTCAATAAGCTTGATAGCATTGATAACGATGAAGTAGGGTTCGATATTTTTGGTACGCAAGAAGATATGTCGTACTGGGCTGTTTGCGAAAGTCTAATGAAAAAATTCAAGCATATTAAAGTGAACTACAAGGGGACTGTGCAGCCTTCTGAAGTGCATAAGACACTCGAAAGCTATCATGCGTTCTTCTTGCCGACCTTGGGAGAGAACTACGGTCATGCAATTGTTGAAGCGATGCAGGCAGGAGTGGTACCCTTGATTAGTGATAAGACACCTTGGAATGAGATAGAAGAGCTTGGTATAGGTAGAGCTATAAATTTAAACAATACTGAAGAGTTTAAAAGAGAAATATTCAGGCTTACAATGATGGATAATGAAACTTTTCATGAGTGTTCTAATAATGTTAGAGACTATATCAGTAATAAACTGGCAGATAGCGATATAGTCAATAAGTACTATAGTATTTTTAGTTCTAATTGATTAGCGTGGTTTAGTAGGTTATTAAGTCTTCGATTCTTAAATCTTGCTCGAAATTGTTGACTCTTACTTCAGTCAAAACACAATGAGTAAAGTAAGATATCTATTTGAAAAATTTAAGATTAAATATGAGTGATAAAATTTTGCCTGTGGTAATGGCTGGAGGGTCAGGTTCTCGCCTTTGGCCAATGTCCAGGACACATTTCCCCAAACAGTTTCTTTCGTTGACTGGCGAAGCTAGCATGCTTCAAGAGACTATTAATAGACTGAAAGGATTGGAGCACTTACCTTCTTGTCTGATTTGTAATCAAGAGCATAGATTCTTGGTAGCAGAGCAGTTGAATCAGATGAATATCCCGCATGGTGGAATTATATTAGAACCTGTAGGGCGAAACACAGCCCCTGCTGTGGCGTTAGCTGCATTTAAAGCAATTCAAGCTGGCGATGACCCTCTTTTGCTAGTTCTGGCAGCGGACCACCTTATAAAGGACACAGAAGCATTCCAGCGCTCGGTCGAAGAGGCTACTAGTCTCGCGAATGAGGGATACCTAGTGACATTTGGAATCGTACCGACGGCCGCAGAAACAGGTTATGGGTACATCAAAAGAGGACAGGGTCATGCTGGTTCGCTAGCATTTGATGTCAATTCTTTTGTTGAAAAACCTGACCTAGAGACGGCGAAAAATTATTTAAAGGAAGGTAGCTATTATTGGAATAGTGGAATGTTTATGTTTAAGGCTTCTAAATTTTTAAGTGAGCTTAAACTATTCCGACCTGATATTTATAAGGTAGCAGAGCGGTCTCTAGCAGGAGCATCAGTGGATCTTGACTTTATTCGTATTCCAGAAAAGGAGTTCAGTCAGTGTCCTGATGATTCGATTGACTATGCTGTTATGGAGAAAACACAAAGAGCTAAAGTAGTCCCAATGGACGCTGGGTGGAGTGATGTTGGTGCTTGGTCTTCCTTATGGGAGGTGGCGGAAAAAGATGAATCGGGTAACGTTTTATCTTCAGATGTGATTTCTATTAATAGTAAAAATAACTACGTGTTAGCTCCTAAGCGTTTGGTCGCGACAATTGGCGTGAGTGATCTAGTGATTGTTGATACAGAAGACGCGCTTCTAGTCGCAAAAAGGGACGAAGTGCAAAAAAACAAAGCTGTAGTAAACCAACTCAAGAGTCTGAATAGATCAGAGCATGTTAGTCACCGACAGGTCTACCGACCGTGGGGGCATCACGAACAAATAGCTGAGGGTGAGCGCTATCATGTCAAGAAAGTTTTGGTCAAGCCGGGAGAGAAAACGGCAAAGCAAATTCATTATCATCGCTCGGAGCACTGGGTCGTTGTTTCTGGAACTGCCAGAGTTCATAAGGGAGATAAAAGCACTATCGTTAGTGAAAACGAGTCTATCTATATTCCAGTTGGTGTGTTGCACAGTTTTGAGAATCCCGGAAAAGTACCTCTAGAGATCATAGAGGTTAGGACTGGTGGTTATCTAGAAGAGGATGATATAGTTCGTGTAGATTACGTTGGCGAAGGCTATTAAGTTTTGATAGCGTTAGACGTTAACTTTGTACAAAGAGAGGCAGCGGTGAGCTGCCTCATTAATGTTTTTTGATTCTTTATCGGAGATGTTGTGAGCGAGAAAGAGATTCAGGTATCCACCAAGCATAAAGCTACTCCTGAGAAACTAACAGATTTTAATGAAGATGAAATCGAACTCGATATTAAAGCTGGCATATTAGCTATATGGGAAGATAGGTTAACCGTATTTATTAGTGTTTTCTTGATAACTTCTGGAATATTATTATATTTTTACAATCAACCAGATAGTTATCACGCATCAGCAAAATTAGAGATTAATAGAAACTTTTATGGCACTGAAAGTATCAGTTTGCCTGTCGTTACAAACGATATTTTGAGTCAAAGTTTTATTGAAAACTATCTAAGCAATTCAGAAGAAGTTATTAATATGGATATGTTTGAATATGCCTCTGTTACCTATTCTTTGGATGATATTTATATTGAAAATTTTGGTGCCACCAAAGATACTGCGCTAAGTCCAGTTATATTGCTATATAAAAATCTAAATATTGCACTCAAGAATAAAGAGATTCGTGATTTAGAAATCGCTATTGATTCTACCAAGTCATTAGTTGATAAGCCGGGAAGAGAAAAAGTTCAGGATTATATCGAAACTGTGTATATACAGCAGTTATATAAGAAGGATATTCTCGAAAACTCGAAATCTGAATTGGTTCAAGGCCTACTTCCACCAGAAACCGAGAAGGTCGATAAGCATTTAGGACGCTTAGCTATTTTAGGTTTATTTATCGGAATGTTTGTTGGGATCTTAATTTCAATATTAAGAATTTCATACCGTAATATTTTGGAGAAGTAAAATTATGGCCTCTCATACTCCGTATTTCAATTTTTGGGCGTGTGAGGGATTATGAATATCGAAACTCTCGATCCGATAAAGCTCCCCCTTGTATCGCGCTTGTATAAAGTTCACTATCCTTCAGGCAAGGCTAAAAAGGATGAGTTGACCATTGTTGGCTCCATTGAGCAGCAAATCGTCTCACTGGTTCGTTTTAGAAATATTGAGCAATTCCGTTTGCTAACAGGAATGCTAGTGATACCAGAGCACAGGGGAAGCGGCTTAGGTCATCAGTTGATGGGTTACTGCGCTCAGTATGTTTTATCGGAGCATGACTTCTGTTTTGCCTACGCAAATCTAGAAACATTTTATGCTCAACATAACTTCAAGACGATTGACGCGAGTCAGTTACCTAGCTCGCTAAGAGGACGGTTTGAACGTTATAGCCTTAAGAAGCAACTCGTAGCGATGAAGTATGTCAAACCATCTCAGTAGAGTGTTTTACAACGCTACCGTTAGTAGAACGAATCGTCCACGAAATATTTAACCAGGATTATACATTATGTAGTCTCATAATTGAGAAGTCAGGGTCGACGTGTTTCATTTCTCATATCCTTCATCTATGCTCTCTCTATGGTGTTGATAGAATTGTCATCACTAAGGAGCAATAATGAGCGCAACATTAATCAATCAAACCTTACCCACTTTTGATGAGCTAATGGCTTTGGCACAAGATAACCCTGAGGCCTTTAATCGTTTTAAAAAAGATATGTGTGAAGAGATGATTCAGTCTGCTTCTGAAGATATGCAAGGTAGGTTATGGGCACAGCAGAGCCATATTGATCGTGTTGTCAGAAGCTGCAAAAACCCCAACCATGCCAACGTAGTGCTTATGCGTGAGCTTGTTTCCCAGATGGTAAAGTTTCGAGATATACTTGATGGTGACGTGAGTGAAGAAGAATCTCGGAATACTGCTCAGATCATTCCTTTGGACGAATGGCGATAGAAAGATTGTTTTAGCTCAGTGCTTCTGAAAGTTAGTGCAATCATCATTTATCGATTCTTCTCTGAACCAGATCACAAAAATCCACACACCTCCCCCTTGGGTTTCCCTACTTTGTCCCTCATATAGTTAGCACAAGACTTTGAAGCCTTGTGCTTTCGCGCAAGGCAATTATCAAACAACATGGAAATTTTCAGGAGAGACGACCGATGAACATTCGTCCATTACACGACCGAGTTATCGTAGAACGCCAAGAAGTTGAGTCTAAATCAGCGGGTGGTATTGTTCTGACTGGTTCTGCTGCAGAGAAATCAACTCGCGGCGTAATTCTAGCTGTAGGTAAAGGCCGCATTCTAGAAAACGGTACTGTGCTACCGTTGGACGTTAAAGTTGGCGACACTGTTATCTTCGCTGAAGGTTACGGTACTAAGACTGAAAAAATCGATGGTAAAGAAGTGCTAGTTATGTCTGAAAACGACATCATGGCAATCGTTGAATAATAGCAATCATTGAGTAATTTTTTGCTCAGATTCAGCTGAAAATCACAACAAAGAATTTAGAAAAGGAAACTAAAGATGGCTGCTAAAGACGTTAAATTTGGTAACGACGCACGCGTAAAAATGCTAGAGGGTGTAAACGTTCTGGCTGACGCGGTAAAAGTAACACTTGGTCCTAAAGGCCGTAATGTTGTTCTAGACAAATCTTTCGGTGCACCAACAATTACTAAAGATGGTGTATCTGTAGCGCGCGAAATTGAACTTGAAGACAAGTTCCAAAACATGGGTGCGCAAATGGTTAAAGAGGTAGCGTCTCAAGCAAACGACGCTGCGGGTGACGGTACAACAACTGCAACAGTACTTGCTCAAGCTATCGTTAACGAAGGCCTGAAAGCGGTTGCTGCTGGCATGAACCCAATGGATCTCAAACGTGGCATCGACAAAGCAGTTGTTGCTGCTGTTGAAGAGCTAAAAGCGCTTTCAGTCCCATGTGAAGACACTAAGGCGATTGCTCAGGTAGGTACTATCTCTGCAAACTCCGATTCAAGCGTAGGTAACATCATTGCTGAAGCGATGGAGAAAGTAGGTCGTGATGGTGTTATCACGGTTGAAGAAGGTCAAGCTCTACAAGATGAGTTAGATGTTGTTGAAGGTATGCAGTTCGACCGCGGTTATCTATCACCTTACTTCATCAACAACCAAGAAGCAGGTTCTGTTGACCTTGAAAACCCATTCATTCTTCTGATCGACAAGAAAGTTTCTAACATTCGCGAACTTCTTCCGACTCTAGAAGCGGTAGCAAAAGCATCTCGTCCACTTCTGATTATCGCTGAAGATGTAGAAGGCGAAGCGCTAGCAACTCTAGTTGTGAACAACATGCGTGGCATCGTGAAAGTAGCGGCTGTTAAGGCGCCTGGTTTTGGTGACCGTCGTAAAGCTATGCTACAAGACATCGCTATCCTAACGGGCGGTACAGTAATTTCTGAAGAAGTGGGTCTAGAGCTGGAAAAAGTAGTTCTAGAAGACCTAGGTCAAGCGAAGCGTGTTGCGATCACTAAAGAAAACACAACTATCATCGATGGCATTGGTGAAGAAGCAATGATCTCTGGTCGTGTTGCTCAAATCCGTCAGCAAATCGAAGAAGCAACTTCAGACTACGACAAAGAGAAGCTACAAGAGCGCGTTGCTAAACTAGCCGGCGGTGTTGCAGTTATCAAAGTTGGCGCTGCGACTGAAGTTGAAATGAAAGAGAAGAAAGATCGCGTAGAAGATGCGCTTCATGCAACTCGCGCTGCCGTTGAAGAAGGCGTAGTAGCTGGTGGTGGTGTAGCACTGATCCGCGCAGCTTCTAAGATCACTGAACTTCAAGGTGATAACGAAGAGCAAAACGTTGGTATCCGCGTTGCACTTCGTGCAATGGAAGCACCAATCCGTCAAATCACTACAAACGCTGGTGACGAAGAGTCAGTGGTAGCGAACAACGTGAAAGGTGGAGAAGGTTCTTACGGCTACAACGCAGCAACGGGTGAGTACGGCGACATGCTTGAGATGGGTATCCTAGACCCAACAAAAGTAACTCGTTCTGCACTTCAGTTTGCGGCATCAGTTGCTGGCCTAATGATCACAACAGAAGCGATGGTTACGGATCTACCTCAGAAAGATGCACCTGCGATGCCTGATATGGGTGGCATGGGCGGCATGGGTGGTATGGGCGGTATGATGTAATTACCCGTGAGCTACTTAGCTTAATAAGTAAAAACGGAGACTTTGGTCTCCGTTTTGTTTTGCCACAAAATAGCTTAGACATCGGTGTTAACAGTAACTCCTACCTGTATGTGGTGTTATTATGTCTAGGTTTTCTAATGCAAATGGAAAGAGAGCTGACTCTTCCATCAATATATAACGGAGTGCGTTGTGAAAGTTGCGGTTGTTGGTACAGGTTATGTTGGTCTATCAAATGCGATGTTGTTAGCTCAAAATCATGAAGTTGTTGCTTTAGATGTGATTGAGCAAAAAGTGGAGCTGTTGAATAACAAAGTATCCCCGATTGTTGATACCGAAATAGAAGACTTTTTGGCAAATAAGTCATTAGACTTCGAAGCAACGACAGATCGGGAATACGCTTATGCCGGTGCCAGATTTGTAGTTATAGCTACACCAACAGACTATGATCCAGAGACCAATTACTTTAACACTTCATCAGTAGAATCTGTTATTAAAGATGTGATGGAAATAAACCCTCAAGCAGTTATGGTTATCAAGTCTACTGTACCCGTTGGGTATACAGAGAGAGTTAAGCAAGACCTGCAATGTAATAATCTCATTTTTTCACCAGAGTTTCTACGAGAAGGTAAAGCGCTTCATGATAACCTATATCCCTCGAGAATTATTGTCGGCGAGCAGAGTGATCGTGCTCGAGAGTTTGCAAAATTACTTATCGAAGGAGCCAAAAAGCAAGATATTGAAGTGTTATTAACCAACTCGACAGAAGCTGAAGCTGTGAAGTTATTCTCTAACACTTACCTTGCAATGCGTGTGGCATATTTTAATGAGTTAGATTCATATGCAGAAGCACATGGTTTAGATGCTCGTCAGATAATACAAGGTGTCGGATTAGACCCTAGAATTGGTAATCATTACAATAATCCTTCATTTGGGTATGGTGGGTATTGTTTACCTAAAGATACGAAACAACTTTTAGCTAACTACGAAGACGTTCCTAACAATATAATCGGAGCGATAGTTGATGCTAACCGTACACGTAAAGATTATATTGCTGACTCGATTTTGAAACGAAATCCAAAAGTTGTAGGTATTTATCGGTTAATAATGAAGGCAGGTTCTGATAACTTCCGCGCTTCATCGATACAAGGCATTATGAAGCGTTTGAAAGCCAAAGGTATTACTGTGGTTGTGTATGAGCCAGTGCTAGAAGAGGATGAGTTCTTCCATTCGGAAGTTGTACGAGATATAGACGCCTTTAAATTGAAATCTGATGTGATCGTTTCAAATAGGATGGCGGATGAGCTCCTTGATGTTGCTGATAAAGTTTATACAAGAGATCTGTTTGGCTCTGACTCTTAGTCAAAGTAGTTATTCAAACGGAGCTTTTAGGCTCCGTTTTCGTATCTGAGTTCTGTGCTATAGGTTAAGAAGTTTATCTACTCACCGACAATACCTTCTAACCTAGAGAATAATCTCTCTTACTTCTGCATCTTTGCGCTCAAGATAATGAGTGGACTTAATACGGCGAATGGTGCGGCATCGACCACGGATAAGCAGCGTTTCTGTTGTGGCAATGTTACCTTGGCGAGTGATGCCTTCGAGCAGGTCACCTTTAGTAATCCCCGTTGCTGAGAAGACCACATTATCACTCTTCGCCATGTCTTCCAAAGTGAGTACGACATTTGCTTCTACGCCCATTTCTTTACAGCGTGTTAGCTCTGCTGTGCCGTAAATGCGGTTTTCTTCTGTATCGCCTTTGACTTCATGACGAGGCAGTAAACGGCCATGCATGTCACCATCCAGAGCGCGGATGACTGCAGCAGACACCACCCCTTCAGGTGCGCCGCCAATACAGTACATTGCATCAACTTCGCTGTCAGGCATACATGTCAGAATCGAAGCGGCTACATCGCCATCTGGTACGGCAAACACACGCACTCCCATTGCCTGCATCTCCGCAATCACTTGGTCATGGCGTGGCTTAGCAAGCGTAATGACGACTAACGTATCTAGCGTTTTATTCAACGCTTGAGCGATATTCTCTAGATTGTCTTTCAGTGGCTTATTAAGGTCGATACAGCCTTTCGCTCCTGGACCTACGACCAACTTTTCCATGTACATGTCAGGTGCTTTTAGGAAGCTGCCTTTCTCGCCAGCTGCGAGTACTGCTAACGCATTTGATTGCCCCATAGCCGTCATACGTGTGCCTTCAATGGGATCGACTGCAATATCGACTTCATCACCGCCGATTCCGACGTTTTCACCAATGTAGAGCATAGGCGCATCATCAATCTCGCCTTCACCAATCACAATTTCACCGCTGATATCGGTCTTGTTGAGCAGGATTCGCATCACTTCAACGGCAGCACCGTCGGCCGCATTTTTGTCACCACGCCCTAGCCATTTATAACCAGCCAATGCGGCGCCTTCTGTTACTCGGGAAAATGCCATTGCCAAATCGCGTCTCATGATGACTCCAAATATAGAGAATAGGGGGAATGAATTAAACGCGCAGGATTTTAGCATAGTTGTAAGTAAACGTTTGCCATTTTCGCTCAGCGGAATTGAACTCGATCAAAATGAGGTGAAAATCGACAAAAAATTTGGCCTCAGCGCTTCTCCGTCAGTGCATTGTCAATGTATGCTGTTTTTTTGACCGAATGGTGCGAAATATAGAATATAGGGCGTGTTTATCACTCTCTGCCTGAGTAGAATGAGGACATTAGGTGGAGAAAGCTCTTCACAATAACCGGACAATACAAGGTAGGCTAAGATGTCTTTTGAAGTACTAGAAAAACTAGAAGCGAAAATCCAAACTGCAGTTGACACCATTGCACTTCTACAAATGGAAGTGGAAGAGCTGAAAGAAGAAAAAGAGAAGCTGGCAGTAGAAGCAAATGAGCTTCGTTCTAGCCGTGAAGAGATCGAACAAAAAGCGCAGCAGATGCAACAAGAGCATTCTGCTTGGCAGGAGCGTATTCGTAGCTTGCTAGGTAAAATGGACGAAGTAGAGTAAGCATCGTCTAATGACAAAAAGGGTAGCCATGGCTACCCTTTTTACGTTTTTAGAGGAATAGTGAGTGTTCAGGTTACACCTGAGGGCGCACGCCTAACGTATGGCACAGCGCGTAGGTCATTTCTGCACGGTTCAGTGTGTAGAAGTGGAAGTCTTTCACACCTTCACGGCTCAGCACTCGAATCATGTCGATGGCTTGGCTTGCTCCAACCAGCTGGCGCGTTGTCGGGTCATCATCCAAGCCCTCAAACTGTTTCGCCATCCAGCTTGGTACTTTAACATTGTTCTGAGCGGCAAAGCGTGACGCTTGCTTAAAGTTCGAAACAGGTAAAATACCCGGTACGATTTCAACGTCGATGCCTGCTGCGACACAGCGGTCACGGAAACGAAGATAGCTTTCAACGTCAAAGAAGAACTGAGTAATAGCGCGGTTTGCGCCTGCATCTACTTTACGTTTGAGGTTAAGTAGATCCGCCTGCGCACTTTTGGCTTCTGGGTGCACTTCTGGGAAAGCGGCAACGGAGATATCAAAATCGTGACGCTCTTTAAGCAATTTCACCAGATCGGAGGCGTACATTTCTGGCTTACCGCCGCCCGGTGGGATGTCACCACGCAGCGCGACGATGCTCTGAATACCGTTCGCCCAGTAATCATCAGCAATACGTGCTAGCTCTTCACGTGACGCGTCAATACACGTTAGGTGGGGAGCGGCAACTAGCCCTGTTTCAGCTTTAATTTCTTTAATGATGGAGTGTGTGCGATCACGTTCACCTGAGTTCGCACCGTAAGTGACAGAAACGAATTTAGGTTTTAGCGTTTTGAGGCGATGGACTGAGTTCCATAGGGTTTCTTCCATTTTTTCACTGCTGGGTGGAAAAAACTCAAATGACACATTGATGTTGTCAGAAAGTTCCGCAATATTCTGGTTTAAGGCATCTATATGGCCGGCGTGCGTATATCCCATCTTACTCTCTCCATGTGGCAATTGGACCACAAAACTCAAATCGACGTTTAGACGTCTATATGTCCACAGAATGTATTGAATACGATTTAAAGTCAACAGTGCGATTATGAATTTTTTTCAAGTTAAATATTAGACGTTTTCAACTTGATAGGTAATGGTATGACTGAGAAAGAAAAAACGCAGCCCTTAGCTGCGCTTTATTCAATTATAAGAAGCTGGAAAGAAGGTTGAGGTCAGACTGAATTGCACCTGCGGTTACCTCTCGGCCTGCGCCGGGGCCGCGAATGACCAGTGGGTTATCCTTGTACCATTTGCTTTCGATGGCGAAGATGTTGTCACATGGCAGCAAGTTAGCCAGAGCATGTTCTTTACTTAGCGCTTCAACACCGACCGTTGCGGAACCGTTCTTCTCCAGTCTTGCGACGTAGCGCAGTATCTTGTCTTCGCGCTGAGCTTTCTCTAAACGCTCGGCTAACAGTTCACTTAATAGTTGGCTTTTATCGAGGAAATCATCCAGCGACAGATCGGCAAGCTCAGCAGGAACCAAGCTTTCAACTTTAACCGCTTCTGGTTCCAGATCGAGCCCGGCCTCACGCGCTAAGATAACTAGCTTACGCATTACATCAGAGCCATCCAGATCGCAGCGCGGGTCCGGTTCCGTCAAGCCTTGCTGCCAAGCGAGATCCACTAGCTCTGCAAAAGGCACGTTGCCGTCATACTGTTGGAACAACCAAGAAAGCGTGCCAGAGAAAATGCCTGATAAGGCATGGATGTCATCGCCACTTTCACGTAAATCTTTCACCGTGTGGTTGATCGGTAAACCAGCTCCGACAGTTGCATTGTAAAGCCAGTGGCGGTTGATCTTAGCGAAGGCATCTTGCACCTGGTGATAATAATCACTGGATGCGGAGCCAGCGACTTTATTGGCAGAGATTAGGTGCATACCTTGCTCTGCAATATTTAGGTAACGCTTGGCTAGTTGTTGGCTAGCCGTCACATCGAGCACAACGACGTCATCGTAACCCTGAATCGCGCCAAGCTTTCTTACCCACTCATCGCCTTGATACTCAATCGCTTCTTCTTCGTAGTGAGCGCTGACGGTACTGGCATCAATACCTTTAGGATTAAACCAGTAGTTTTGACTGCCAACGACAGCAACCAGTTCGAAGTTCATGCCGCGGCGTTTTTCTAGCTCTGCTTTTTGCTCAGCAAAAAGTTCAAGCCAGCTCGAGCCAATATTGCCTTTGCCACACAGAGCAATGCCGACACGTTTCTGAGCTTGAAATAACTGGCTGTGGATCGATTTGACCAAAACAGAAGTATCCGTACTGCGCAGTACAGCGACCAAGCTTAATCCGGACTGAGATTCTGAAATAAACTCCACAGGAGAAGACTTAAGCTTCTGGTAGAAACCGTAGCAGTGGTTGGCATTTTTAGTTACGCCTGCACCGACTGCTGCAATCAACGAATAGCCTTCTTTGAGCTTGATTTCTGCTTCTATCGCGGCGTCTTGGAGGTATTCGAGTGCGCCGCCTGCAATCTCAGCGGTATACGCTAAGCGCAGTGTTTGTTGGTCTTCCTGTGTTTCATAGGTCAGTGGCTCAAGTTGAGCGCGTTTCAGCCCTGCAAGTGTTTCTTGTTCAAGGCGACTGAAATCGTGGCCAGAGGCAAAGTTGAGTTGGATAAGCAGCACTTCTTTCAATGAAGAAATGATTTTAGCGCCGCGACCTGAGGCCAGCACGCGTTCAATGCGTGTGGAGCCATCTTCTGGCTCATAGCTGCAACGTAGGTGCAAGTCCATCGCACTTTGCGCGACCGGCTGAAGGGTGCGGCTGTGCAAGACTGGCGCAGCAAGTCGGGCTAATTCGCTGGCTTCATCAAGGCGCAGTAGAGGCAGAAGGCATGCATCTGAGACTAAACGTGGGTCTGCGCTGTAGACACCTGCGACGTCACTCCAGATGGTCACGCGTTTTACTTCGGCTAGCGCACCAATGACAGTGGCGGAGTAATCTGAACCATTACGACCAAGCAGAATTGTATGGCTTTGGTCATCCTGTGCCATAAAGCCTGTGATCACAACGCGGTGATGGGCGTGTTGAGCGAGTACTTCCTTGATCAGCGGATAGGACGTGCCTCGGTCAACCTCTGGTTGTGTGCCGGCTTCGGCACGTAGGAAGGCTCTTGCATCCTGAGCAACGGCCTGTAGGTCATTTTGATTCAGTAATGCCGCCAGCAATCGAGAAGACCAAACCTCTCCGTGACCTAATACGGCTGCGCGCTCGGCAGTCGTTAAGGGAGCTGTTAGCTCACCCAGTGTGCTGAATTCGTCGTTGAGTGTGGCAAGAAGCTGCTCTTGGCTTTCACCTTGTAACAGGTCTTCGACCAGCTGTACCTGAAACTGACGTAATGACTGCAAGGCTTCGTGGGCGAGGCGACCGTCTTTGTTAAGAAAGTCTAAAAACTCAATCAAACGATTGGTGGTCTTGCCTGCCGCTGAGACAACAATTAAATCTTCTTGATTAGAATACTCTTTGAGAATATTAACTACGCGGCGGTAACACTCTGGATCCGCGAGGCTACTGCCGCCAAATTTATGCAATTGACGCTGCTGGCTCATGACAACGCCTCCTGAGTTTTACTGAATGCCTGTTCTAGATCGGCAATCAGGTCATCAGCGTCTTCGAGGCCGACAGAAAGGCGGAGCAGCTGCTGTGAGACTCCGGCTTCTGCTAATGCGGTTTCACCCATTGCTCGGTGTGTCATTGACGCAGGGTGGCAAATCAGGCTCTCCACACCGCCAAGTGATTCGGCGAGCGAGAACAGTTCTAGCTCACCAACAAAATGTTTGAGCTGCTCAAAGCTGCCTGCAAACTCAAAGCTGAGCATAGAGCCGAATCCAGACTGCTGCTTTTTCGCAATCTCGTGGCCCGGGTGCTCCGGCAAGCTTGGGTGATAGATGTTACCTACCAGAGACTGAGACTGTAGGTAATTGAGAATGTGTGCTGAACTCTCTTCATGTACTTTCATGCGTGCACCCAGAGTTCGAATACCGCGTAATGTCATGTAGCTGTCGAATGGTGTGCCGGTAGCACCGATACAGTTGCCCCACCAAGCAAGATCTTCAGCATGCTGCTCAGTTTTGGTGATCACCACGCCACCGATGACGTCAGAATGACCGTTAATGTACTTGGTCGTCGAGTGAATGACGAAGTCAGCGCCGAGTTCAAGAGGCTTTTGGAACACAGGTGTCAAAAAGGTATTATCGACGCCGACCAGAGCACCAACCTGGCGGGCTTTTTCACATACTGCGGCAATGTCGACTACGCGAACCAGAGGATTAGACGGTGTTTCCAACAGAATCAGTTTAGGTTTCTTTGCTATAGCGTCGTCCAAGGCTTTTTGATCAGACTGATCGACAAACTGAACCTTGAAGTCACCTTTCTGAGCGCGGGTGTTAAACAAACGATACGTTCCGCCGTAGCAATCGTGTGGCGCGATGATCAGGTCATCTGGGCCAAGAAATGCAGAGACCCATAAGTTTAACGCTGAGGTTCCACAGTTGGTCACTACCGCACCTTTACCAGACTCCAGCTCATACAGAGTTTTTTCTAATAAGCCACGGTTTGGGTTACCCGAGCGAGTGTAGTCATATTTTGGCACTTCACCGAAGGCGGGAAATCCGTAGTTAGTCGAGAGGTAAATAGGTGGCACAACGGCATGATGCTGAGTGTCTGACTCGATACCAGTACGTACCGCGATTGTGGCTGGTTTACGGGCGCTCATAAGTGTTTCCTTTCGAACTGTAGTGACTTGGCTGGAGATTACACTATACCTGTTTGCCGGATGTTAGATATATGTTATTCCAATCGTATATCTCTTCACTTTACTTCTCATTTTTTAAGACGTCAACACTTCTAGACGTCTATATGTCTTTGCTTGTGGCCATAAATCCCGCTAAAATTACGCTTTCTAATTTTATACATAATGAATCATAAAGGTGCGCAATGGCAGATTGGAACGGCGAATACATTAGTCCGTATGCTGAACATGGAAAGAAAAGCGAACAAGTAAAGAAGATTACGGTTTCTATTCCATTGAAAGTATTGAAGGTTTTAACTGATGAGCGAACGCGTCGTCAGATTAATAACCTGCGCCATGCGACGAACAGTGAGCTGCTTTGTGAAGCGTTTTTACATGCTTATACAGGCCAGCCATTACCTACCGATGAAGATTTGCGTAAAGATCGCCCAGATGATATTCCCGCGGAAGTGAAAAAACTCATGACTGAGATGGGCATTGAATTCGAAGCGTATGATGAAGAGTAACAACTGGCAGCGCGCCTGGTTTTTATTTTGCTGAAAACTAAAAAACCGCTGAATGTTCAGCGGTTTTTTTGTTGCAGAGAGGAACGCTTACACTTCCATGTAGTTCTCTGGCATTTCAATGCGAGCCACACCTGACTCTACTGCTGCTAGAGCCACCGCTTTTGCAACACGTGGTAATAGGCGAGAGTCCATCGGTTTAGGAATGATGTAACCAGGACCAAATTCCAGCTTATCCACGCCAGCGGCTTTCAATACTTCCTCTGGAACTTCTTCTTTCGCCAGTTCACGAATGGCGTCTACTGCAGCGAGTTTCATTTCATCGTTGATTTCGCTAGCACGAACGTCAAGAGCACCACGGAAGATGAATGGGAAACACAGTACGTTGTTTACTTGGTTCGGGTAGTCGCTGCGACCTGTACCCATGATTAAATCATCACGAACTTCATGCGCCAGCTCTGGTTTGATTTCCGGATCTGGGTTTGAACACGCGAAGACAACAGGTTTGTCAGCCATCAGTTTTAGTGCTTCAGGAGCGAGCAAGTTCGGGCCAGATACGCCTAAGAACAGGTCTGCACCTTCAATAACATCTTCCAGCGTACGCTTGTCAGTGTTATTCGCAAATAGCTGTTTGTACTCGTTGAGATCATCACGGCGAGTGTGGATAACGCCTTTGCGGTCAAGCATGTAGATCTTTTCACGCATTGCACCACATTTGATCAGTAGCTCCATACAAGCCACTGCGGCAGCACCAGCGCCAAGACATACAATCGTAGCGTCTTCTAGCTTTTTGCCTTGCAGTTCAATCGCGTTAAGCATGCCTGCTGCGGTTACGATTGCTGTGCCGTGTTGGTCATCGTGAAAAACCGGCACATCACAGCGCTCAATCAACTGCTTTTCAATTTCAAAACAATCTGGCGCTTTGATGTCTTCAAGGTTGATGCCGCCAAATGTATCGGCAATGTTAGCTACCGTATCGACGAATTCTTCGATTGTGCGGTGTTTGACTTCAATGTCGATAGAGTCCAAACCAGCAAAGCGTTTGAACAAGAGAGATTTACCTTCCATGACTGGCTTTGATGCCAGCGGACCTAAGTTACCAAGACCAAGAATTGCTGTTCCGTTAGAGATAACCGCTACCATGTTGCCTTTAGAGGTGTACTTGTAGACATTATCTGCATTCTGTGCAATTTCACGTACAGGCTCAGCCACGCCTGGGCTGTACGCTAACGCCAGATCACCTGCCGTTTCGGCTGGTGTTGTCAGCTCAACCGAAATTTTACCTGCTGTTGGGTAAGCATGGTAATCCAGCGCTTGCTGACGGAATTGTTCTTCAGGGGATAGTTCTTGGCTATTGTCATCGGACATAGGTGTAGGTACTCGTTAATAATAATTAGGATAGGGGGAAATCCATTCTAGAGTAACTAAGTCAAGCTGCCTAGGTCAGAATGCGAGCTAAACCAATAAAATGTGCTAAATGACTGGAGATAAGACCAGATGGGTAGAGATATGGCTAGCGAATATCAAACAGTGGAAGATATTACTCTGAATGAATAGCTGAAGAAGCAGATAACAAAAAAGGACGCCGTAGCGTCCTTTTCTCTTCGTCTAAAAAGAGATTACTTCTTAGAAGAAAGAGCACCGAAACGCTTGTTGAAGCGATCTACACGGCCGCCAGTATCAACGATACGCTGCTTACCAGTGTAGAATGGGTGACATTTGTCACATACGTCTAGGTGGATTGACTCTTTAGTTAGAGTTGAGTTGAACTCGAAAGAGTTACCGCAAGAACAAGTTGCTTTAACTGCTTTGTATTCTGGGTGGATACCAACTTTCATGGGAAAACCTCTAAAATAGGCCGTGTCGCTATCCGATTCTAAGCCGGACACCACACGTAGTTAATAAAATTTCACTTGGGATATCGCTGTTCAAAAACAAGCCATATCACTAAGGCGCGATATAGTAATGAATACGGCCTCAGGGATCAACCGATTTACCAATAAAGTTGCTACTTTTTTAGCCGCTGATGGTTATCCATGCTAGAAATCGAGTTAGCGATGCTGTCGCTTCCCCGCTTAGCGCTTTTCCCTTAGACTAATTACGTTCCTTTCATTTTGTTTTAAGCCTATATGCGACCGACGATTGCCCGAGTAGCCTTACCTGTACCGCTCGACAAACAGTTTGACTATCAGATTCCTGCTCACCTGTTTCCTATTATCGGTGGGCGCGTGTCTGTCCCCTTTGGGCGTCAGACGCTGGTTGGTGTGGTCACGGCGTTGGTGAATCAGTCTGAGTTCAGTTTTGACAAGCTCAAACCGTTAAAACAAGTGCTGGATTCTCAGCCTGTGTGGCCCGGTAGCCTCTACGAGTTGTTGCAATGGTGCAGTCAGTTTTATCAGTATCCTCTTGGAGATACCTTGCTCAATGCGATGCCAAGTGCACTTCGTAAGGGTAAAGAGGCGGATTTTGCAACGCTGGTGGAGTGGCAGTTAACCGCAGCTGGGCGTAACCAACTGATGTTAGGTTTTGGCCGAGCCGTCAAGCAAGCTAAGGTCATGCATATGCTTGAAAGTGGTTCAGTACCACACCAGCACTTCATTGATGAAGAAGTCAGCTCCAGCGTTCTCAAAACCTTGCAAGAGAAAGGCTGGGTTGAGTCGATAGAGTGCAAACCGGAGATTCGCGATTGGAGTCGGCAGGTTGAAGTAGATGTGGACAAGCCAAAGCTTAACGAAGAGCAGGCTGTCGCTATTGCGACCGTGAATAGCTTTGATGGTTTTGGTTGTTTCTTACTGGAAGGAGTGACCGGTTCAGGTAAGACAGAAGTTTATCTGAACCTTATCAAGCCAGTGTTGGAGAAAGGGCGGCAAGCTCTCGTGCTGGTACCGGAAATTGGCCTGACGCCACAAACCATTAACCGCTTTCGCCACAGGTTTGATGTACCAGTCGAAGTGATTCATTCAGGGCTCAACGACAGCGAAAGATTGAACGCGTGGTTAAGTGCCCGAGATAAAGCCGCTGGCATCGTGATTGGCACGCGTTCAGCACTACTGACGCCTTTTGCTGATCTCGGCATCATCATTGTTGATGAAGAACATGATGCTTCTTATAAACAGCAAGACAGCCTTCGCTATCATGCGCGCGATGTTGCTGTAATGCGAGCCAACAAAGAACAAATTCCAATTGTACTAGGCTCTGCGACACCGGCATTGGAAACTCTGCATAATGCATTATCGGGCAAGTACCACCATCTGACACTGACCGAGCGCGCCGGTAATGCTGTTCCGACGACAAACAAGGTACTGGATGTGAAAGGCCAGTATCTGGAAAGTGGTTTATCCGCCTCTCTGATTGCGGAAATGCGTCAACATCTCAGTGCCGGTAATCAGGTAATGTTGTTCCTCAATCGTCGCGGTTTTTCGCCAGCTTTGATGTGCCATGATTGCGGTTGGATTGCAGAATGTAAACGATGCGACGCTTACTATACCTATCACCAATACAGCAATGAGATTCGTTGCCATCATTGTGGTTCCCAGCAGCCTACTATTTATCAATGTCAGGGGTGTGGTTCGTCAAACCTGGTCACCGTGGGAGTAGGGACAGAGCAGCTTGAAGCACAGCTGGGTGAGCTTTTTCCAGAGTATAAAACCATTCGTATTGACCGTGACAGCACTCGGCGCAAAGGCAGTCTGGAATCGGCTCTCGGAGACATTCGCAGCGGCAAGTACCAGATATTGATTGGCACCCAAATGTTGGCGAAAGGCCACCACTTCCCCGATGTGACTTTGGTGGCGCTGTTGGATGTCGATGGTTCGCTATACAGTAGTGACTTCAGAGCATCGGAGCGTTTGGCTCAGCTGTTTATTCAGGTGGCAGGGCGAGCAGGGCGTGCCAGCAAGCCGGGAGAGGTGATCCTACAAACGCATCACCCTGAACACAGCTTGCTTCAGGCTCTGCTGACCAAAAGCTATCGACATTTTGCCGAGACCGCATTGCAGGAACGCAAATTTGCCATGTTGCCTCCTTATTCTTATCTGACCTTGTTCCGTGCTGAGGCGAATAACTCCCAACACGTGGAAGCATTTTTGCGTCAGGTTCGTCATACCTTAGAAGCCCACCCGCTTTTTGATGGGTATTGTCAGGTTTTGGGGCCCACTCCGGCACCACTGGCAAAACGTGCCGGTAAACATCGTTGGCAATTAATGTTGCAGACGCAAACTCGGCCAACCATGCAAAAGTTACTTTCTAGTGCGAAACCGGCGATCCAAATGTTACCGAATGCGAAAAAGGTACGTTGGTCTTTAGATATTGAGCCGCAGGATTTGAGCTAATTTCTCACCTTTTTCATTTAATTGTGATTCACGTCTCGTCTCGGGATTTAAATTTGTTAATCTTCCCGTAACTTTCTGTTTCGAAATGAATAAACTATGGATTAGCTCAATTGAAAAGGTTGGGTGATATAAGACAGGTAAACGATTGCTATAGGCAATAAACATAAGAATGGGTTTTAGCTCATCAATATCGGTTTAGGTGGCACTAGGCGCTACCGTGTTTAGGAAATGAAGAGGGTAATTAATATATGGCGACAATGAAGGATGTTGCTCAGCTGGCAGGCGTTTCAACTGCAACAGTATCGCGTGCTCTAATGAACCCGGAAAAAGTATCTTCAGCCACAAGGAAGCGGGTCGAAGATGCAGTTTTAGAAGCCGGATATTCACCAAATTCTCTGGCGCGTAACCTGCGCCGAAATGAGTCCAAAACCATAATTGCAATCATCCCGGATATTTGTGATCCCTACTACACCGAGATCATCCGTGGGATTGAAGACGCTGCGATGGAACATGGCTACATCGTGCTGCTGGGAGACAGTGGTCAGCAGAAAAAGCGTGAGAGTTCTTTTGTCAATCTTGTCTTTACTAAGCAGGCCGATGGAATGTTGCTGCTTGGTACCGACCTGCCGTTTGACGTCAGTAAACCTGAGCAGAAAAACCTGCCGCCTATGGTGATGGCGTGTGAGTTTGCACCTGAACTGGAGCTGCCAACGGTACACATTGATAACCTGACATCAGCATTTGAAGCGGTGAACTATCTTACGCAGATGGGTCACAAGCGCATTGCTCAGATTTCGGGTCCTAGTTCTGCGGTACTATGCCAGTTCCGCTACCAAGGTTACCAGCAAGCGCTACGCCGAGCCGGCATCAGTATGAACCCGAATTACTGTATCTACGGTGACTTCTCGTTTGAAGATGGTGCGAAAGCCGTCAGACAATTGTTGGCTTTACCCGAGCCGCCAACGGCTATTTTCTGTCACAATGATGCGATGGCCATCGGGGCGATTCAAGAAGCGAAGAAGCTGGGCTTGCGCGTCCCGCAAGATCTGTCAGTCGTTGGCTTTGATGATATTCAGTTTGCTCAGTACTGCGATCCACCACTGACGACGATTTCTCAGCCGCGTTACGAAATTGGCCGACAGGCGATGTTGATGATGCTGGAGTTGTTGCGCGGTCATGACGTTCGTGCTGGCTCTCGATTGCTAGAAACTCAGCTGGTTGTCAGGGAAAGCGCTGCTCCACCGCGAGTCATCTGACGATTGCTTTCACTCAGCGGCGCATTTTGATGCGCCGCTTCCATTTCCCCTCTGTAATCAGGGTGCATTCTGCATTACCATAGCGGCAGAGGTAACAGACATTGATGTACAGCAGTGGCAAATAGAGATTATGTGAAACGCGGCCGTGGTAACAGCGGACGTAAACCAGCGCGTAAAAAGTCGGCACCAAAAAGAAAACCCTGGCGCAGTGGATTGTTAGCGATTCTACTGGTAGGTGGTTTTGGTTACGGGCTTTATACGTTGAGTAATGATCCTGAGCCGCCACAACCAGTTGTGCAGCAAAGCAAGCCTAAGCCAAAACCAAAGGCAGAAAAGGTGCTTCCTCCTCCTCCGGAAGAGAAATGGGACTACGTTGATTCTCTGCCGAGTCGTGAAATCGAAGTCACGGCGAAAAAGCAGGTAGTGTCTGAGATCCCATATATCATGCAGTGTGGCGCGTACACCAATGCTTCTCAAGCCGAAGCGCGTAAGCTGGATATAGCCTTTCAAGGTATCAACAGTAAGATCCGTAAGAAAGAAGGCAGCAAGTGGTATCGCGTTGTGCTCGGGCCATATAAGTTCAAACGTGACGCTGAACGAGATAAGCACAAACTTCAGAGGGCCAAGATTGAGCCTTGTGCCATTTGGAAAGACAGTCAGTAAAGAAAACGAGCCATCAGGCTCGTTTTTTGTTCATTGGATTGTAGATAGAACACGCTCTCAACGTGGAGCGTAATCCCAGCCACTGCTGCCCTTGAATTCCCCGTAAGCCAGCCTCATATATCTCTTAACACCAAGATGAAAATAATTATGAGGCTCTACTCGTGACTACTATTGTATCTGTACGTCGAAACAACAAAGTCGTCATTGCCGGCGATGGACAAGTATCACTGGGTAACACTGTGATGAAAGGCAACGCACGTAAAGTACGTCGTTTGTACAACAACAAAGTGCTTGCTGGCTTTGCTGGTGGTACCGCAGACGCATTTACGCTGTTTGAAAAGTTTGAAAGCAAACTGCAAATGCACCAAGGTCACTTAACTAAAGCTGCTGTTGAGTTGGCCAAAGACTGGCGCAGTGACCGTGCGTTACGCAAACTTGAAGCTCTGCTTGCGGTAGCTGACGAAACTGCCTCGCTTATCATCACTGGTAATGGTGATGTGGTTCAGCCTGAGAACGATCTGATTGCGATTGGCTCTGGTGGTAATTTCGCCCAAGCAGCGGCGACCGCTTTACTAGAGAACACAGAGCTAGATGCTCGTGACATCGCGGAGAAATCACTAAAAATTGCTGGTGATATCTGTGTGTTTACCAATCATCACCACACTATCGAAGAACTAGAAATCCCAGCTGAACTTAACGCTGAATAACCCAAGATAGTGGCTACCGAATTTAAGGAATTTGATTATGTCTGAAATGACTCCCCGCGAAATTGTTCATGAACTTAACCGCCATATCATTGGTCAGGATAACGCGAAACGCTCAGTGGCCATTGCACTGCGTAACCGCTGGCGCCGTATGCAGCTTGAAGAAAGCTTACGCGTTGAAGTCACACCAAAGAACATTCTGATGATTGGTCCAACTGGTGTTGGTAAAACGGAGATTGCCCGTCGTTTAGCTAAACTGGCCAATGCACCGTTTATTAAAGTAGAAGCAACGAAATTTACTGAAGTGGGTTACGTTGGTAAAGAAGTCGAGACTATCATTCGCGATCTGACGGATGTCGCTATTAAGATGACGCATCAGCAAGCGATGGAAAAAGTTAAATTCCGTGCCGAAGAGCAAGCAGAAGAACGTGTTCTTGATGCGCTTTTACCACCAGCGCGAGATGCTTGGGGTCAAAGTGAGCAGCAAGACGAAAGCTCTTCGAATACGCGTCAAATCTTCCGTAAGAAACTACGCGAAGGCAAGCTAGACGACAAAGAGATCGAAGTCGATGTCGCTGCACCGCAAATGGGTGTAGAAATCATGGCGCCTCCTGGTATGGAGGAGATGACTAATCAGCTTCAAGGTATGTTCCAAAACTTAGCTGGCGATACCAAGAAAAAACGTAAGCTGAAAATCAAAGATGCATTTAAGGCGCTGACGGAAGAAGAAGCTGCGAAACTGGTTAATCAGGAAGAGCTGAAAGAACAGGCTATCTTCAACGTTGAGAACAACGGTATCGTGTTTATCGATGAGATTGACAAAATTTGTAAGCGTGGCGAAAGCTCAGGCCCAGATGTGTCTCGCGAAGGTGTTCAGCGTGACCTGCTTCCTCTGATTGAAGGCAGCACAGTGTCAACTAAGCACGGCATGGTGAAAACCGACCACATTCTATTTGTGGCATCTGGCGCGTTCCAGGTGGCCAAGCCATCGGATCTCATCCCTGAGCTGCAAGGTCGTCTGCCAATTCGTGTCGAGCTAGAAGCGCTTTCAAGTAATGACTTCAAACGTATTCTGACTGAGCCAAAAGCGTCACTGACAGAGCAGTATATTGCTCTAATGAAGACGGAAGACGTGGATATCGAATTTACGGAAGAGGGTATCACTCAAATTGCAGAAGCTGCTTGGACAGTGAACGAAACCACTGAGAATATTGGTGCTCGCCGACTACATACGGTGATGGAGCGTTTGATGGATGAAATTTCTTTTGAAGCAACGGATAAATCTGGTTCTAAGCTGAAGATTGATGCCGAATACGTTAAAGCCAAGTTAGGTGAAACAATAGAAGATGAAGACCTAAGTCGTTTCATTCTTTAATCCGTACCCTAGGAAAAAGCCGATCGCAAGATCGGTTTTTTTGTTATTAATCGTTGAAGGAAGTTTGCGTTCACTCTCACTCTTTGGTTTCCCTCCATTTGCTACCTCGCGAGATAGACAAAGAACGCTATAGTGGAATGACTCTAACTGCGCAAGGAAGCAACATGTCGACCACAGAATCCCACTCGCCTTTGAACGATTTTATTGAATTTCCTGCCGAGGAAATGTCCGCGCGTGCTGAACAGAATTATCAACAGCTCAAACGCCGCCATTCGATTCGCAGCTTTTCAGATCGCCCAGTGGCGAAAGATATTATTGAGAACTGCATCCGTGCAGCCGGAACGGCGCCGAGCGGAGCGAATCATCAGCCGTGGCATTTTGTCGCTATCAACAGTTCGGAAGTGAAAGGTCAAATCCGCCAAGCCGCAGAAGAGTTAGAACGTTCTTTCTATGAGGGTAGAGCAGGGCAGGAGTGGCTGGATGCTTTAAAGCCCTTAGGGACTCACGCCAGTAAACCCTATCTTGAGACAGCACCTTGGCTAATTGCGGTTTTTTCACAGAAGAAAGGTGGCATGAGCAATGATGGGGAGCAAACCAATTATTACGTGCATGAGTCGGTCGGTATCGCGACGGGCTTTTTACTGCAAGCACTGCATAACGCTGGCCTAGGAACGTTAACGCATACCCCTAAACCAATGAGCTTTCTAAGTAAGATTTGTGGCCGTGATAACGATGTAGACAGGCCGTACATGTTGATTGTGACGGGTTATCCTGCTGAAGATGCAACGATTCCTGAACATGCGACCCACAAGAAACCTTTGCCTGATATCGCAACCTTCATTGAGTAGTGATGGACTGAGCGCAATAAAAAAGCTGGTATTAAGCCAGCTTTTTTATTCTAGTATTCTCAGAGCATAAAGATAAAAATCACGCTCAAGGCCGAGATAAGCCCAGCAAAGGCGTAACAGCCGATTTTCCCAGCTAGCCCCGCATGAATTTTGAGATCATGCATACCGTGATGAATACGATGCATGGCATGCCACATTGGTAGTGCGAGAGTACCAATGATAAACAGAGCGCCGATAATGCTGGTAGCAAATGCGGTGACACGCTCGTAGCTCATAGCTTCAGCATCAATTACACCTATGGGAACAAGAATACCAAGTATCAATACCGTCACCGGAGTGATCATGGCAAACCAAGTACCGCCTGCGCCAAATAGACTCCACCAGATAGGCTCATCAGAACGCTTGGGAGCACGATCTACGGAAAAATTAGGTTTCATAGTCATAGCTCCTTATACGATTACTAGCACAACCAGTGAAATAAATGCTACAGCAGCCCATTGAGTCAGAACGATAATTTTCTTATCAACAGGTTTGCCTTTCAGACGAATTGGCATAACTTGCGGCATCATGCTGAAGAAGGTCTGTGCGTGCAGTAGGCTGCCCAGCAAAGCGACGATATTGATCGCAACGACAATAGGGTTCGCCATGAATTCTAACCAGCCTTGCCAAGCTTCAGGGCCTTTCACCAGTGACCCTAGGCCGAAAGTCAGGAACAAAGTGAATAGGACTAACGGTAATACTGTAGCTTCACGCAGCATGTAGAAGCGATAAAACGGATGATCTTTCCACCAAGTTCGTTTTACCTCGCGAACGTAAGGTTTACGGTTACTCATCTTACGCCTCCTGTGCAGTCTTTGTTGGTGTGCCATCAGGCTTAAACATTGAGATCACGAAGTCCATAGAAGACTCGACCTTACCTTGGTTTACCGCTGCTGCAGGGTCTACATTCTTCGGACAAACTTCAGAACAGTAACCCACAAAGGTACAGCCCCAAGCACCGTTCTCGCCATTAATGAGTGCCATACGCTCATCTTTACCGTTATCGCGGCTATCGAGGTTGTAACGATGGGCAAGAGTCAGTGCAGCAGGACCGATAAACTCAGGATTTAAACCAAATTGTGGACACGCTGCGTAGCACAGGCCACAGTTGATACAACCTGCGAACTGCTTGTACTTGGCCATTTGCTCTGGTGTTTGTAGGTTAGTGCCGTCTTCAGGTTTACGATCGTTACCAATGATGTAAGGCTTGATAGCTTCAAGTCGCTCAATGAATGGTGTCATGTCGACAATCAAGTCTTTCTCAATTGGGAAGTTTGCTAATGGCTCGATCTTCACACCGTTTGGGTAATCGCGGAGGAAGCTTTTACAAGCGAGCTTTGGCACGCCGTTAACCATGATGCCGCATGAACCACAGATAGCCATACGACAAGACCAACGGTAAGACAGGTCTTTATCTAGGTTATCTTTGATGTAGCCAAGTGCATCAAGCGTCGACATAGTTTCGTCGAATGGTACTTCAAAGGTCTGGAAATGCGGTTCTGCGTCTTTCTCAGGGTCATAACGCAGAATCTCTACTTTTTGGATGCGATTTGCTGACATTATGCTTGCTCCTCTGCGTTCTTCTGTGCCGCTTTTGCTGCTTCTTCAGCGGCTGCTTTCTCTGCGGCTTCACCGTATAGACGAGCTTTAGGCTGTGACTTAGTGATGGTCACCTTGCTGTAGTCGATACTTGGCGCTGCATCTGGTTGGAAGAAAGCCAGAGAGTGTTTGAGGAACTCTACGTCATCACGCTCAGTACAGCCATCGTCTAGACGCTGGTGGGCGCCACGAGACTCTTTACGTAGGATGGCAGAGTGAACCATAGCTTCTGCGACTTCTAGGCCGTAACCGACTTCGATAGCGTAAAGAAGGTCAGTGTTGAACACTTTGCCTTTATCTTTGATGCTGATGTTTTTGTAGCGAGCTTTCAATTCAGTAATCTTATCGATCGTCGCTTGCATCAAATCTTCTTGGCGGTAGATACCACAGCCTGCTTCCATGGTGTGACCCATTTCAGTGCGGATATTAGCCCAGTTCTCATCGCCTTCTTGGTTCATAAGTGCTGCGATACGCTGCTCAACATCTTTGACTTGAGCTGCAATAGACTCTTCGTTCCATCCTTTGAATTCCGCTGCACGTTTCACCGCTTGTTCACCAGCAACGCGGCCGAATACCACAAACTCAGCCAGCGAGTTAGAACCTAGACGGTTTGCTCCGTGCAGACCAACAGAAGCACATTCGCCTACTGCGAATAGGCCTTTAATCCGCGTTTCACATTCACCGTTAGTTTCAATACCACCCATGGTGTAGTGAACGGTAGGGCGGATTGGAATCGGCTCTTTTGCTGGATCAACGTTGACGTAAGCTTTCGCTAGCTCACAGATAAACGGTAGACGCTCTTGCAGGTACTCTTCACCAAGGTGGCGAAGGTCTAGATGAACCACATCACCTAGAGGATGTTTAATGGTGTTGCCTTTCTGCTGCTCGTGCCAGAAAGCCTGTGAAACCTTGTCGCGAGGACCAAGTTCCATGTATTTGTTCTTTGGCTGGCCAACTGGAGTTTCAGGACCCATGCCGTAATCTTGTAGGTAACGGTAGCCATTCTTGTTAACGATGATACCGCCTTCACCACGACAGCCTTCAGTCATCAGGATCCCTGTGCCTGGAAGACCTGTTGGGTGGTACTGAACAAACTCCATATCACGTAGAGGTACACCATGACGGTAGGCCATTGCCATGCCATCACCTGTTACGATGCCGCCATTGGTGTTGCAGTGGTAAACTCGACCTGCGCCACCCGTTGCTAGGACTACTGATTTGGCTTTGATAGTGATCAGTTCGCCTTCCGACATGTGAATGGCGATCAGACCTTGCACTTCGCCTTCATCGACAAGCAGATCCACCACAAAGTACTCATCAAAGCGTTTGATGTTGTCGTACTTCATTGATGTCTGGAATAGGGTGTGAAGCATGTGGAAGCCGGTTTTATCAGCCGCGAACCATGTGCGCTCAACTTTCATTCCACCGAATCGGCGTACGTTGACTTCACCGTTTTCTTTACGACTCCATGGGCAGCCCCATTGCTCCATTTGGATCATTTCGCGAGTCGCGTTTTCTACAAAATATTCAACAACGTCCTGTTCACATAGCCAGTCACCACCGCCAACAGTGTCGTTGAAGTGGTTGTCTAGGCTATCTTCATCCTTGATAACTGCTGCCGAGCCACCCTCCGCTGCGACCGTGTGAGAACGCATTGGGTAAACTTTAGAAATTAGTGCGACTTCTAAATCAGGGTTTGCTTCAGCTGCTGCAATAGCAGTGCGAAGACCAGCGCCGCCTGCGCCGATGACTGCGATATCTGTGGTGATAGTTTGCACAGTTATCCTCCAGTGTGAATTTGCGGAGTATTCCGCTTGTTATCGTTAAATGGGTAATTCCCCAAAAGTGGTAGGGTTAGTGTAGAAGAGCATCATTATGGAAAAATTGATGTATTTAGGTTTTTGCTCCGGTAATGCATATGAGAGCATAGAAAATATAGGTTATGTGATTGCTATCACGGCAAAGCCACATCGATACTAACCCTTTGCCGTGCCAGCTGTTACGGGGATGTTGCGAGTGAGATTTGTTATTAATTTCCCCAATGATTAATGGAAGTAATTATTGGCTGTGAGACGTGATTTAAGCGCTTCAGGCTAAGTACAACTCATTTGCATTTTGAGTGAAAGATGATAGTTTTCGCCACAATAAAGCACCATGAGAGATTAGGTATGCAGGCAGATTGGCAACCCACAGCAAGCATTGAACAGTTAAAGCAGCGAGCTAATTTAATTCGACAGGTACGCCAGTTTTTTGATGATAGAGATGTCCTCGAAGTTGATACGCCAGCGATGAGTCATGCGACGGTAACGGACATCCACCTTCATACATTTCAAACTGATTTTGTCGGCCCGGGCTATGCGAAAGGCAAGAAGCTCTACCTGATGACCAGCCCAGAATTCCATATGAAGCGCTTACTTGCGGCGGGAAGTGGTTGTATCTACCAGATCTGTAAGTCTTTTCGAAATGAGGAAAATGGTCGATATCACAACCCTGAATTCACCATGCTTGAATGGTATCGGGTCGGATTTGATCACCACCAGTTGATGGATGAAATGGATGACCTACTGCAGCGACTTCTGAACGTTGGCGCAGCGGAGCGTATAACGTATCAGCAGGCCTTTTTACAAGTGCTAAGTGTGTGTCCTTTAGAGGCGTCGATGGAAGAGCTTAAGATGACTGCTGATAAACTCGGACTCAGTGATATTGCTCAACCTGAGCAAGACAGGGATACCCTGCTGCAACTATTATTTAGTGTTGGTGTTGAGCCTGAAATTGGTCAACAGGTACCTATCTTTGTATACGATTTTCCTGCGTCACAAGCCGCATTGGCAAAGATAAACCGCCAAGACAGTCGCGTTGCGGACCGCTTTGAGGTGTACTTTAAAGGAATAGAGTTAGCAAATGGCTTCCATGAACTAGACAATGCAACAGAGCAGCTTAAACGTTTTGAGTCAGATAATGCTAAACGACAAGAAATGGGATTATATACGCAGCCTATTGATAACCATTTGATCAAAGCGTTAGAAGCAGGCTTGCCCGAGTGCGCGGGCGTGGCATTAGGTATCGACCGCCTCATCATGCTAGCGACTAGCAGTGAGCATATTGATAAGGTCACGGCGTTCCCTTTCCCTAGAGCGTAATAGTAAAAAGGCTTGACATTGCTGTCAGCCTTTTTATTTTTCATTCTACTCAACAGTACTTGGTCTCTGATACCATTGAGAGCGAACGTCTGTTTTATCAAACAGGTTGTACTGCTTGTTCAGCATTTGCCCGCCATCTCGGGTGATTGGCTCCCATGAAATTTTCGCACGACCAGTGCTTGGCTTGATTGTCATGATGTCCAGAGGAATCGAGATATAGAAGCCTTTGTTGTAGCTTCCTTCCCCGTACTCTTCTGCTGTTAAATCGGTAAAAGTAGCGTAAGCACCGACAATCACGCCAGACTTGAACTGCTTAGAAAAATCGAAGCGAGCACCCATGTCTCCACCTAAGAATTTACCTGCACTGACCTTAAACAGCGTGTCTCTTAGGAAATCCCAATTTGGCATATAATAACCCGTGACATGCCCTGTTGTACCTTGGCTTAAAACATATGCTTGGCAAGAAGGTGTCGGGTCATTACAGGTTGCTTCATCATAGAAGAAGTAATCTTCACTGTATGTACCAAACCATGAATCAGGGTCGCGTTGACTGACTAGGTTCGCATCGAAGCCTACCGCCCAGTTTTTATTCATTGGCCTATAGAGTACTTCACCACCCACACCAGCGAACATCATTTCGAGATAGCCGCCGTACATCTGGGTGTAAACTTCTTCAAATGGTTGTTCAAACCATGTTAGCTGAAGATGGTTGAGTCTGACTGGATTATCATGCACATAGGCACGGAACATGGTTCGGACTCTAGGCGTTGAGTAATTTCTTACATGTGGTGAGTTTTCTACATAGTTAAACTTGTCGTAGTTGTCTACCAAGTTGAAGATGATTGAACCGCCAAACTCAAGGTTATCCGTTAGCCAATAGTTCGAATTTGCGCTGATGCCTAAACTGTACAAATAGAATGACTCAGGCCCACCGATGCTCTGCTTTAGGACAGGTTCTAAGCCATAATCCCAGCGCTCTTTGTTTTCTGCTATAGGGGCCTTAGCTATGCTTTTAGGCTCCGATTCCTTAAAGCTGTCTTTGACCTCTGCTTCACTGGATAAGTAACTAGCCGCAGTAAGGTATTTCTGTTTATCGATGGTGGTTTCTTTAAGGTCCATACCATCTTGCTGTTCAACGACTTTAAATACGCGAATTAGGTCGTTTGAATTGTTAGACAAAATTGCTGCGGTTCGATCGAGAGCTTCTTCTCTGTCGCGGTACTTTTTCTGTTGGCCTTTGACTATGACGGTATCGCCATCAAGGGTAATGGAGTTTTTCTCAAAGCCTGCGTTTGATTCAATCTGCTTTGCTGCCGATTGCCAGTCTGGATCATTGTTATCCACGTTGGTGACAGCCAGTTTTGGCTCATCACGCCATGTCGCTTTCATTTCGTTAAAGTTGGTGTAGATATTGATGCCAAAAGTGATGGTATCTCCACGTTGATAGCTGACTTTTGCGTCCCCCCAATCTCCTAAACGATAGTTAACGCCTACATTCCATGGAGTATGTTGAGGCATGGGTTTACCTGACTGTACAGGGTAGTCCTGTGTATAGTTATTACCATCATACTCAAGCTTCAAGCGAAGTGGTGCATAAGGAGTTTGATACTCAAGGCCGCCAAATATAGCTGCTGGGCCTTTAAACCATCGCTCGTAATCGACACTGCCGCCTGTGCCTCTGAAATCACTGTCGCGAGTACAGTATTCATCGCTTGCTTTACAGAAAGGATTGGTCACATTACCACGCTGGCCTAAGTAGCCCCAGCCAAGGCCTAAAGTTACATCTAAATTGCCAAAGCGTTTTGTCGCAGCAACAAATTCACCGTCAAATAGGCCGGTCCCACCAAAATCACGGACACCAATTGATGTTTCAGGTAGCCAGTAACCTTCTTGCCAAAGGCGGACTTTGAAATCGATGCCTTTGTCGGTATACAAATTATCGCCACTATAGGAAGGGTCGCTACTAAATAATAAGTCTGGTACTCGTGTATAGCGAACTGTGGACTCCAACCAACTCATTAACTGGATTGAGGCAGTATATTGTTGGTAGTCGTCGTTGACGCTAACACCTATATTAAATTCCCCTTCTTCCGCCATGCGTCCAGAAGGCATTTGCATGAGACCCACACCACCAAAGTCAGTTTGAGAGACTTTGAGATTATCGCTTGCCTGAATTGTTGAAACGAAACCAAGAGAGAGGAACAAAGAGGTAATTGCATTAAGTTTCATTAGTAATTTCTTCTCCAGGCAATTAGAGAGACAATGTCCTGTTCAAGTTGAGAAAGTTCTTTGGATGGATTGTTAAACCCAAGAAAGATGCTAGAACCTGGAGGAAGTGGTGTATTTTCATCATTCCAGTAAGCGAAACCGACTCGTTTGGAATTGCCATCTGGGTAGATAACCCAAGCATAACTATTACTGGCGCTAGAAAGCCCCCTAGATGTTGATAAGTAATCTTTGGCCGTCCAATCAGGCCTTGCTTCTGGTTTGGTAGCGCTGACAAATAATCCTTCTAGGTAAATGGTGTTTGGCCGATCTGGGTATTCGAATTGGTAATGACCGTTAAGCATAGGGTTGGCTGAAGGTGTCAGGCGAACGAAATCGAGATCTAATGAGACGTTTTCTCTATAACCAACGGGCCAAGTTTTCACTTGTTCGCGCAGAACCCCCAGACTTTCATAAAGTGTCGGTTCTTGCTTTTTGAGTTTATCAATTAAGTTCAGTACGGCCTGTTTTTTGTTATTGGCGACTCTTTGTTTATCTATGTTGAATAGAGCGTTATTCAGTGGATAGCTAAATGGTGCATGATTCTCACTGTGTAATACAGTGTCAGCAATAGCTCTCTCAAGGCGTATAGGTGCAGTATAGTCAATCACTAATTGCTCACTGGGAAGTTCTAGTTTTACGGTATTAGCGATAGCGTTACTGAAAACACCTAGAGAAAGAAGAAATAAAAAGCTACGCGTCATCTAGATTACCCTTTAAATGGCTTGAGTATTTCTTGCTCGATGAAAAGTCGGTTTGGAATGACCCATTGGGCTGATTTCAGGACATTTCCATTGTTATCCACCCAAAAAGTGTTTTGCATGGTCTTATCCAGTTTTTCAAATGAAATGTATTCCTGCCAGATTTTGACCTTTTGAGACCACATCACAGAGTTTAATTGAATTGTTGCCACGGATTCGGTGGTGATTTTTGCTTGGTGATTATATTGGTATTCAGGTTGCCAATCGTATACGGAAGTCCAGTGATACTGAGGAGTGTTAAAATGTATGATGCTATTGGGCGATATTTTGCCAGCTAGGTTTGCCTCTGGGAGGTTATAAGTCCTGACGATACGACCTTCTTCGGTAACAATCATCGCTTTGTCACTGGAGAGCCATTTATGCTGAGTTTTTCCAGATTGTGGATTTTTTTCAACGAATGCAAGCACCATAAAAATTTGTGGCCCATCATTAATCTTAAAATAGCTGCTAGCATAGGGTATTTTTTCGATTGTTTCTTTATTTAAGCTTACATCCTCAAAGCCCCAAAAGGCTTCTTTTAGAGTCGCGTTAGTATCAGCGAAGCGTTGCGTACATCCCGTTGAGAAGGTGATGAAAGTTGCTATAAATAGAGTATGTACTTTATATGTCATCGTGAAAACTCAGAACTAATAAATATCGCAAAAAAACACCCTTAGCTCTGCTAAGGGTGTTTTTTAACTAAAAGCACTAATTAGTTAGTACCATCAGTGCCAGTTGTACCATCGTTATCCGAAGCTGCAACTGCAACTGCCGCAACTGCGACTGCTGCACCAACTGCTACCGCGGTTGTTGTTGCTACACCGGCGGCGGCAGTAGATGCTGCGGCTGTAGAACCTGCAGCTGTGCCTCCAGCAGCGGAGCCACCAGCGGAACTGCCAGCAGTGCTCGCGGTAGTGCTTTCTTCAGCGAAAGCTCCTGCAGAAGTACATAGCGCAACTAACATGGTTAGAGCAAGTTTTTTCATTGATTGTTCCTTGTAAATTTACAAATTAACATCGATGTTGGAGCAAATTAGCTTGCTCCAGTTTTGATTCTATTTCACTTTGTTATATCTGTAAAAATTTAAATATCTTTAATGCAAGGTGATCACAGTATCGTGGAGCAATTAATCCATAGTGGCCTTTATCTTTACAATGGGTTAAAGTTTGGCTAATTCACAAAGAGTATTTGTGTTTTATATACGAAGACAAAAATAAAGCAGGACACATGCCAAGGATTGAGAGACTTAGGATATCCATTTCACTTACATCTATTTTGTTAATTAGTAATAATGTCTACTCTTCTCCATGGATCGAAGCAAATGATCCTTTCTTAAGGTCGACTATGGTAGCTCTGAGTGATGAAGAAATCCTTAACGGTGTTACCAGTACATTTCCTTTACGTTGGTCGTCAGTAGAAGGAGATAAAAGCTTCGCCGATACTTCTAATGGCTTAAATACCGAATTTTCTCACTTTAATTACGCACTACAAACCGCTAAGCTCAATCGTGGTAACCGCCGCTTTGCAATGTATGGTGGTAATAAGACGCTAGCTAATGATTGGTTTGGTGATATAAAACGCGATAAGTGGGCTGTAGAGGCGAGTTACGAGCATCTAGCTCACAGTTATGCGTTTAGGTTCAATTCTTCTTACCTAGAATACTCTGATGATCCTGAGCTTTCTTTCATAGATAGTTACATTGCCTTGAACGCTGGCCGTTTGTTACTTGATGTGAGTATGTTACCTAGGTGGTGGGGACATGGTTGGAATCACAGTCTCAGTTTAGCAACGTCTGGTAAGGATTTAGATGCGGGTCTGAGCTGGATCGGAGACAATACGGCACTAGGATTGTGGAATCTAAACATTGTTACGTCAAAGTTAGAGGACCTCGATTATGATTACAGGGCCTCTATGAGATATTCTAGTAAACTTAATTCTTGGTTAGAGCTTGGTTTGACTCAACATTATTGGTTTGAAGCAAATACAAATCACGTAACAAAAAATCAAAAGCAATCCGCTGTCGACGTAAAGCTTACTTTGCCAAAAGTGCATAATGTGCAGCATGGGCTATATGCTGAAGCAGCTTCGGCTCAAAAGAACAATGGCTTAGGTGCTTATCTAATAGGCTGGAGTGGGCATAAGTCTGTATTCAATAGTTCATTACGTATAGTTGTTGAATATCAGTCATTGGCTGAAAAGGAAAGTCAGTTGATTGTTGATAATGGAATTAGCGACTACCTACAGTCGAGTTATTTAAATAAAAATAGTTGGTCCTTCAGTAGTTACCTTCAGCTTGCCAATGACCATCAGATTTCTGTGATTGTATCAACTAAAAATTTATTGAACGGCAAAAATGATCAGCAGGAGCAATACCAACTGTCTTACCAGCTTCCTGCACTTCAAGGAAGAATCAAGCTTAGTGCAGATTATGTCAGTAAAGACACCAGTGACAGTGAAATGATATTTGGCTCTAAGTATGAGTTTAGGTTTTAATTGTATCGCTAATATCAGAGAACAGAAGATTATATAGTTTAATGGATACTACAACATTGAAGTTTAATATACATGTGTTGGTTGCCCCAATGCTCCTCAGTGCGAGTGTCAATGCTGCAACGCCAACTCAAGCGCAAATTAATCAGTTTCAATCCCTTCCTAAAGCTCAACAAGAGCAGCTTGCTCGGCAAATGGGTATCGACCTTTCCGCAATAAATTCTCTTAGTAGCCCTTCGTCGAGTTCAGACACGGAGACATCTGAAATAAAGAAACCTGAAAGGGCGACCGAAGCTTTAAAGAAAGGTGCTCAATCTAATAGTGAACCAGAGAATAGACTCACGGCAACGGAGCTACCTTTTTTTGGGTATGATGTTTTCGCTGGTCATTCTCTAGACTTTACACCCGTCGAACATTTACCTGTTCCTTATGACTATATCATTGCTCCTGGGGATGAAGTCAGAATCCAATTGTATGGAAAGTCTTATAGTGATTTAACGTTAAAAATCGATAGAGAGGGAAAATTAAATATCCCTGATTATGGCCCTGAGTATGTTGCTGGGCAAACTTTTAGTGAGTTAAAAAGCTATGTAGCATCGCTTATCCAGCGTAAGTCAATTGGTGTCGAAGCGATTGTTTCTTTAAGTGCTATGCGAACAATGCAGGTGTTTGTTACTGGTGATGTTAAGCAGCCTGGTGCTTATAATGTCAATGGGTTGACTACCTTGTCTCAAGCTCTGATTGCTGCTGGGGGAATAAAGTTAACAGGTAGTTTACGCAACATTAAAGTAAAACGACTTGGCAAAACAATCGTTACGTTCGACGCTTATGACTTGATAGTCAATGGTAACTCTAGTCGAGATATTCGCTTACAAGCAGGAGACACTATTCTTGTGCCTGCGAAGCAAGCTGATATTGTTGTTAAAGGTGAAGTACTTCGTCCCGCTCATTACGAACTCAATTCAGATAGTCGTCTAAATAGTTTAATTAATATCGCTGGTGGTGCTTTACCTAATGCTTATTTATCAAAAGTCAGCGTGAAAAGGCGTAGCGCAAAGGGTATTGAGCAGCTGACATTAGATATGTCATCCCCACATGGGAAAAATTTTAAATTACAAGCGGGTGATGAAGTCTCTTTGTTACCAGTAGGAGAAAAACTGGAGAATGCCATCGCACTTCGTGGTGAATTATTCCGCCAAGGTGCTTATCAATTTATAGAGGGACTTAAGATCGGTGATGTGATCAGCAGAGTTGATCTTAAGGAAAATGCCGATCTGTCTTATGCATTACTCGTTAGAGAAAAGCCTGACAGCCGTGATATTAGTGTATGGCAATTTAATTTAGGTGAAGTGTTAAAGTCTCCCAATTCGAGTGACAATTTCTCTCTTCAAAAAGGTGACCAGTTATTTGTATTCGACAATGGCCTCAATGTCGATTATTGGTACAGGGAGCAAAAATCTACAAATTTAAAACGAATGCATAAGCTCAGTGAGGGTGTTGATAATAACGCTGATGAGCAATCTCAAGATATAGATAAAAAGATCCAAAATGAGACATTACCTTCGTTCAACTCCAAGAGTGTTGTTGTACTGGACTCGGCAACAGGAGCCCTTGTAGAGAAAGAACAACAGAAGAAACTCGATATTGCTGACGATGATAAGTTTGCTGTGGCGGATGACTTTCGCCTATCTAGTCGAGAGTCATTACTAAAACCAATCATTGAAAGGTTGAAAGCTCAAGCAAGCCTTGCCGAGCAGGCTAAAATAATCGAAGTGACCGGAGCGGTAAAATATCCTGGTGTGTACCCTCTAACTGAAAATACAAACTTTGAAAAGTTAATTGCAGCAGCTGGTGGTTTTGCTGAACAAGCGTTTTTGTATAGTGCTGAGTTGAGTCGTTCAGAAAAGGTAAAGCAAGACTTTGTTGTTCAACACTACTCTTTTTCTCCAAATGAGATTCTAAGTGGTGAAGATGTCCTAGATATCAAGGCTCAAGATCACATTGTAATTAAAACTCAGCCTAATTGGCAGCGTGGTAATTCAGTTGAATTACAGGGTGAAGTCGTTTTTCCGGGGACGTATACCTTTCAGCGGGGTGAAACGATTCAAGACCTTATAGAGCGTGCGGGTGGATTGACTCAGTTTGCTTATGCTCAAGGAGCTGTATTTAGTCGTGAAAGCTTGCGCCGCCAAGAAGAAGAGAGGCTAAAGCTGCTCAATCTCCAATTGAAACAAGAAATTGGTAACTTAGCACTACGTCGGCAAAATTCAAGCGCTACCTATACCACTAGCCCAACTGAAGCTATGACTATTGCAGATGAGCTCGCATCAACTGAGGCCATTGGCCGTCTAGTTATTAATCTACCTGAAGCACTAGCTGGAAATTCTGATGCCGACATTATCGTAGAAAAGGGTGACAAACTATATGTCCCTGCTAGGCAGCCAATTGTGAGTGTGATGGGAGAAGTGCAATTTTCTTCCAATCATACCTTTACCCCAGGAATGACTATCGAAGATTATATTTCTTCGGCCGGCGGTACTAAAAAACAAGCAGATACAGACCGAATTTATGTTGTGCGTGCTGATGGTTCTGTCATGTTGCCAAACAATTCATTTTGGTTCAGTCGCAGATCTAATCCTTTGGAACCGGGTGATACCATTATCGTTCCTTTAGATACAGATTATCTAGATGGCTTGAGTACATTAACTTCAGCCACACAAATCCTGTACCAAATTGGCGTTGCTTGGAGTGCCGTAAAGGACTAACTAGCTTATGAGCCTTCTAAAATTAAGAGGGCTCGATAATCAAGAAGATATTATGAACAAACCAGTTATTCATAAAGATAATTTTACTCAAGTTCAAGACTTGCCAATTGCCAATGATGAAATCGATTTAAGGGGAGTGTTCTTTGCCCTTGGAAGAGGAAAATGGGTGATAATTGTTACTACCTTTTTGTTTGCGATAGGCGGAGTGTTTTATGCTAAATCCCAACCGAATACTTACCAAGCATCTGCAACTTTGGTCGCTGCGAGTGATGAAAAAAGTGGTGGACTTGCTGCTATGGCGAGTAAATTTGGAGGAATAGCCTCTTTGGCTGGAATTAATGTCAGTGGTGGAAAAACAGACGATAAATCTTTGTCTCTTGCTACGCTGGAATCTCGGAAATTTATCAATGCATTTATTGATAAATATGCTTTGTTACCTATTTTAATGGCAACGAAATCTTGGGATAGCCAGAGCAATAAGTTAGTACTTAACTCAGAGCTTTATGACGGTGTTCACTGGCTAAATGATCCAGAAGATCCTGAAAAATCTCTAGAGCCAACGGCTTGGCAGGCTTATAAAGCGTTTAAAGGCATGTTAAGTGTATCTGACACAGGTACTGGTATTGTAACTGTAAGCATTACTCATTTATCCCCATATGTAGCGCAGCAGTGGACGCAATGGCTAGTGAAAGAGCTCAACCTATGGATGAAAGAAGAATCTTTAACTGATACCAACCGTAATATAGAGTATCTTGAGCAACAATTGGACAGAACTAAAGTAGTTGATATGCAAAACGTATTTTATCAGCTTATTGAAGAGCAAACCAAAACTTTGATGTTGGCGGAAGTGAAAGATGAGTATGCATTTAAAGTTATCGATCCTCCAGTGGTACCTGAAGAAAAAGTTGGTCCTAAAAGAGCATTGATATGTATCCTCGCGACAATGCTCGGAGGAATGTTAGGTGTAGCTATTGTTCTTGTTCATTATGCATTTCGTAGAGAGAATGACTAACTAGTTAACGAGCTTGATTAAGGTGTTCTCGCCTTAAGTTCTTATCCTCGCTATACTCCCAGTCTGAATTTTAGTCCAGAGCCGCTTATTCTTAAGCCGCTCTATTATTGAAGAACACAGGACATGCAAGAATACATCGCATTTTTTCAAGAGAACATGATTCTCTCTCTAGTATGGGTTGGTCTACTGGTTGCCGTTATTATGAATATCGTTAAATCAACGACAGCAGCCTACAAAGAGATCACTGCGTCACAAACGACACAACTTATGAACCGTGAAAATGGTGTTGTGGTTGATATTCGTAGTAAAGATGAGTTTCGCAAAGGTCATATTACCGATGCAGTTCACATTTTACCTTCTGATATCAAAGCTGGTAACTTTGGCAGCCTTGAAAACCACAAATCTAGCCCAATCATTGTGGTATGCAAAACAGGTCAGACAGCACAAGAGAGTGCTAACCTTCTGGCAAAAGCAGGCTTTGAAAATGTCAGCTTGCTGAAGAATGGCCTGATTGCTTGGAATGAAGCAAACTTGCCTTTGGTTAAAGGCAAAAAATAAATTTAGTGGCTTTACTGAAAACGCTGATTGAAAAATCAGCGTTTGTTATAGAGAGATGTGAACATTTCCACGAATTTTAGCGGAAACCTAGTCATAGCAAGCTCTCTCGGTTAGTCTCCAAGCAGACAACTTGATTATTAAAGGATTTCAAAATGGCTGAAGCAGCACCACAACAAGACGCACAAAACTTTGCGATTCAACGTATCTTCCTTAAAGACGTATCTTTTGAAGCGCCGAACTCGCCAAATATGTTCCAGAAAGAGTGGAACCCAGATGTGAAGCTAGACCTAGACACTCAAAGCCGTGAACTGGGCGAAGGTGTTTATGAAGTTGTTCTACGTCTGACTGTGACGGTGAAGAACGAAGAGGAAACCGCGTTTTTGTGTGAAGTTCAACAAGGTGGTATTTTTACTGCTGACAAAATGGAAGCAGGCCAGCTTGCGCATTGTCTAGGTGCATTCTGCCCTAACATTCTGTTCCCATATGCTCGTGAAACGATTTCTAGCCTAGTGGTTAAAGGTACATTCCCACAACTGAACTTAGCGCCAGTTAACTTCGACGCTCTGTTTATGAACTACCTGCAGCAACAAGCTCAGCAAGAAGGCACTGCGGAAGCTTAATTGCTTTACCGCTGTTTCTCGGCATAAACAAAATGCACAGAGCATCAAAGGATGTGATGTGCATTTTTTGTTTATTGCCTACAATAGTTCCTTACACTGAAACCATTCGAAGTTCCAACTTCCAAATTTTTAATACGATCGGGCGGATTAATGACGGACTCAGACATTCAAAACGGCTACGGGAAAGAAATTGCTATGACGGTGCTTGGTGCTGGCTCATACGGTACATCTCTGGCTATTTCACTGGCGAGAAATGGCGCGAATGTGGTGATTTGGGGCCATGACCCTGAGCATATGGCACGTTTGCAGTCGGATAGAGCGAATCACGAATTCTTGCCAGATATTGATTTTCCACAATCACTGATTGTTGAGTCAGATTTAGAAAAAGCCGTGCAGGCCAGTCGCGATTTACTGGTTGTGGTACCGAGTCATGTGTTTGGCATCGTGCTTAACAACATTAAGCCTCATTTAAGAGTTGATTCACGTATATGTTGGGCAACGAAAGGGCTTGAGCCAGAGACAGGGCGTCTGCTGAAAGATGTGGCTGTAGAAGCGTTGGGGGAAGGGTACTCTTTAGCTGTGCTATCAGGACCTACGTTTGCCAAAGAGCTGGCGATGGGCATGCCAACGGCGATTTCAGTGGCCTCCCCTGATGAAAGTTTTGTTTCTGAACTCCAAGAGAAAATTCACTGCAGCAAGACGTTTCGTGTCTATGCCAACAGTGACTTTACAGGTATGCAGTTGGGTGGCGCAGTTAAGAACGTTATTGCGATCGGTGCTGGCATGTCAGACGGTATTGGTTTTGGCGCTAACGCTCGAACGGCTCTGATTACTCGTGGCCTTGCTGAAATGACGCGTCTTGGCGCTGCATTAGGTGCGCAGCCAGAAACCTTCATGGGTATGGCGGGGTTGGGTGATCTGGTTCTGACTTGTACAGATAACCAATCACGTAACCGTCGCTTTGGCCTAGCTCTAGGTCAGGGTAAAGATGTGGATACTGCTCAAGATGAGATTGGCCAGGTCGTCGAAGGCTATCGTAATACCAAAGAGGTCTGGCTATTGTCACAGCGCATGGGTGTCGAGATGCCAATTGTTGACCAAATTTATCAAGTGTTGTATCAAGGAAAAGATGCACACATGGCAGCAAAAGATTTGCTTGCTCGTGATAAGAAATCAGAGGCGTAAACGTCCAAAGACACGGAAAGCGAAAAACACTTAAGCAAGCTTAGGTGAAGGGTTGAGAAATGAAACATTGTGAAAAACAGAAAGTATGGCAAGCCATTGTTCGCGAAGCGCGAGAGCTTTCAGAACAAGAGCCAATGCTAGCAAGCTTTTACCATGCGACGATCATCAAGCATGAAAGCCTAGCAGCCGCACTGAGTTATATTTTAGCCAACAAGCTGAATACAGCGTCTATGCCAGCGATGGCTGTGCGAGAAGTGGTTGAAGAAGCTTTTAACGCTGATCACTCGATAACAGAAGCGGCGGCTTGTGACATCTGTGCCACAGTAAATCGAGACCCTGCGGTTTCCATGTACTCAATGCCTTTACTGTATTTGAAAGGTTACCATGCTTTGCAAGGTTATCGTGTGGCGAACTGGCTATGGCGCCAGGGTCGCATCGCACTGGCAACTTACCTGCAAAACCAGATTTCAGTGGCGTGCCAGGTGGATATTCATCCGGCGGCAAAAATTGGTCACGGTATCATGCTCGACCACGCAACGGGCATCGTGATTGGTGAAACGGCGGTAGTCGAAAATGATGTCTCGATTCTGCAAGATGTGACGTTAGGCGGTACTGGTAAAGAGTGCGGAGATCGACATCCGAAGATCCGCGAAGGCGTGATGATCGGCGCGGGCGCTAAGATTCTTGGCAATATTGAAGTGGGTGAAGGCGCTAAGATTGGGTCTTGCTCTGTCGTATTGCAGCCAGTTCCTGCTCACACCACGGTGGCGGGTGTGCCAGCTAAGATTGTTGGCCGCCCTAAAACGGATAAGCCTTCACTGGATATGGATCAACAGTTTAACGGCCGTTCACAAAGCTTTATTGGTGGAGATGGCATTTAAAGCTGAACCGCTGATAAGAAAACAAAAAAGGGTTGAAGTTTTGGCTTCAACCCTTTTTTATCGCATTAGCCTAGAGAGGCTAATTCAGCGAGTACTTCTTCAGCCCATTCAATCCACGCTTGGCGAACCAATAGATTACGGCGAAGCGTTAAACGTTCTAAACGCTGCTGTTTATCCAAAGTCGCAGGCGTTGAATAGTATGCGTTTTCTATTTCTTGATAGTGAGCCACTAGCTTGCGTGATTCCTCAACCAGTTCAGCCAATTGTTCACGATAAGGTGCGGAAGGTTGAACGGCGCAAGCCATCAACTTAGCTGAAAATTCATCACGAACTGTTGGATGCGCTGTTGGCTGATCGAACCATTCACCTAAAGCGACACGGCCTGAATCTGTGATGGAATATACTTTGCGGTCTGGTTTACCTTCTTGAGGTTCTAATACGCAGGTAACCAACTCATTCTGAGCCATTTTATTTAGCTCGCGGTAAACTTGTTGGTGGCTTGCTTTCCAGAAGTAACCAATAGTGGCGGAAAATTCTTTGGTGATATCATATCCAGTTGCGTCGCGTGTGCTTAGAACTGTCAGGATAACGTGTGGTAATGACATGTCTTCAATCCAAATGGTCAAATAACTACTAACAACTGCTTAGTTACTGTCGTGCTTCTGTGGCACTTATCATCAGTTAATTTCTTTAAGCAGCGCCAACAAAGTTGGCCATGTCACCTTAAAAGCCGTTTTATCACCTAGAGCGATATGTAGATGTTGTTGTGTATCGCAAGGGAGCATTAGTATATCTAAATAATAAGCATAAAGTGGAATAGAAGGATAAAATAACCCAAAAAACTGATAATTTGCTCAATAAATGGATATTTTGGTTTATTGTCCTGCTTGATTGATAGTTTTGCCACTTTTTTGTTTAAATAATGCTATTTGATTTGACGTTTTTAGAATCAGATATAGTAAAGGCTGCCCGTTAAGACAGCCTTTTTTGTACTTTGTTACAAGTTTATCCTGTGTTGCGCATGCCCGCTGCAATACCAGCGATAGTCACCATCAATGCTTCTTCCAGCTCAGGTGATGCCGCGTCGCTCTGACGAGTGCGATAAAGCAGTTCAGCTTGCAGCATGTTCAATGGCTCGACGTAAATGTTACGTAGGCGAATAGACTCTTGACCCCACGGATCGCTTTGCATCAGGTTCTCGTTGTTTTCAACGTTGAGCACAGCTTTGATGTCTTGCTGAAGTTGAGCTCGCAGCTTATCACCCAGAGGGAGCAGTTTAGGATCAGCTAAGCGCTCATCATAGTAACGCGAGATCTCAAGGTTACACTTGGTGTACACCATTTCCAGCATGCCTAAGCGAGTGGAGAAGAACGGCCACTCACGACACATCTCTTCGAGTAGCGCCTGATGACCTTTATCGATGGAGTATTGAATCGCTTCGCCAGCACCTAACCACGCCGGTAGAACCAAACGGTTTTGGCTCCAAGAGAAGATCCATGGAATCGCACGTAAGCTTTCTACGCCACCTTTTGGATTACGTTTAGCGGGGCGAGAGCCAAGAGGCAGTTTACCTAACTCCAATTCTGGCGTTGCCTGACGGAAGTACGGAACAAAGTCAGGTTCACCGCGAACAACACTTCGATACGCTTCACAACTGACCTCTGAAAGTACATTCATCAGATCGCGCCATTCCTGTTTTGGTTCAGGAGGCGGCAATAGATTGGCTTCCAAAATCGCACTGGCATATAGATTGAAGCTATTGACAGCGACCTCAGGTAATCCCAACTTGAAGCGGATCATTTCCCCTTGCTCTGTCACTCGCAGGCCACCTTTCAAGCTCTTCGGTGGTTGAGATAATAGAGCTGCATGAGCGGGCGCACCGCCTCGACCAATGGTGCCACCTCGACCATGGAATAGTGTCAGTTCAACCCCTTCATCTTCCGCGACTTTGACCAGTGCTTCCATCGCATGATACTGAGCCCAGCCCGCTGACATCACACCAGCATCTTTTGCAGAATCAGAGTAACCGATCATCACCATTTGGTGGTTCTGGATAAAGCCACGGTAGAGATCAATGCCCATCAATTGTTTGATCACGGATTCGGCATTATTCAGATCGTCTAACGTTTCAAACAGTGGGCAGACATCCATGCGATATGGACAGCCTGCTTCTTGCAGAAGTAGATGTACGGCCAATACGTCAGAAGCCGTGCGCGCCATAGAAATCACATAAGCCCCAAAGGCTTCACGTGGCTGGGCGGCGACAATCTTACAGGTGTCGAGTACTTCTTGGACTTGCTCGGATGGTTGCCAGTCACGTGGAAGAAGTGGGCGTTTAGAGGCCAGCTCATTGGTCAAAAACGCTATCTTGTCCTGTTCGCTCCACTGGTTGTAATCACCAATGCCAAGGTAGCGAGTCAGCTCTGATAAAGCATCGGAGTGGCGCGTACTTTCCTGACGAATATCGAGGCGCACAAGGTGAACACCAAAGGCCTTGATTCGGCGTAGCGTGTCTAGAAGCGAGCCATCAGCAATGATGCCCATACCGCACTCATGAAGAGATTGGTAACAAGCATAAAGAGGTTTCCATAACTGCTCGACACGTTGAAGGGGAGCTTTAACAGCCAGCTTCTGACCATTTACTTTGGCATCCAGTATTTCTTTGGTTTCAGTCAGCAAGGCACGCAGCTGTTTTAGTACGGCGCGGTAAGGTTCGTGTTCGTCTTCTCCCGCAAGCGAGCGTACCGCGTCATTACAGCGAGTCATCGACAGTTCACTGACCAGCTCATTGATGTCATTGAGGTACAGATCAGCGGCTTTCCAGCGTGATAGCAACATGACTTCACGGGTGATGGTATGAGTGACAAATGGGTTACCATCTCGGTCGCCACCCATCCAAGAAGAGAAATGCACAGGGCGAGCATCAATAGGCAGGCCTTCTTCAAGATAACCACGCAGACGACCGTCTAATTCGCGTAAAAAGTCAGGTACCGCTTCCCATAGGGAGTTCTCGACGACAGCAAAGCCCCATTTGGCTTCATCAAGAGGAGTTGGGCGCTGCTGGCGAATGGTGTCAGAGTGCCAACCTTGGGCAATCAATTGTTCGAGGCGACGTTCAGTCTTCTGACGTTCTTTGGCTGACAGGTCGTTTAACTCTAGTTTCGACAGGCACTTATTAATTTTGACCAGCTTGTTGATCATGGTGCGTCGAGTGATTTCGGTTGGGTGCGCAGTAAGCACTAACTCAATGTTGAGATCTCGCACCGCTTGAGCAGTGTCGAGTTTGCTTATGTCGTTTTGGCTAAGTTTGGAAAACAGGTTGTTGATGGCGTCTGGTTCGCAGACATGTGCATCGCAATGACGTGAAATAGTGTGGTACTGCTCCGCCATGTTCGTCAGGTTGAGGAATTGGTTGAAAGCATGGGCAACAGGCGTCAGTTGCTCATCGGGTAGGCTTTTGATTTCCTCAATCAAGCTTTCACGATCGGATTGATTGCCAGAAAGCGCAGACTTAGAAAGCTTACGAATCGTTTCTACTTTTTCCAGAAGTGCATCACCATGAGCGTCCTTAATGGTGTTACCGAGCAAGTGTCCTAACATGCTCACGTTGCTTCTGAGCGCAGAGTATTTCTCGTTCATTGTCATCCTGCCTTGTAAAAAAATTACATCCATTGTTCCTTGTTAAGTAGACAATCTAGCGAAAAATATCGCTGTGAGTCAAATGCTGTAGGCTAAGATTGCAAATATTGTGCAAATAAATGCAACTGAGATGACGTGGCCATTTTTTCTATATTTGTTGAAACTTTATTACAGAAATACGAGCTAATTCAAAGCTCGTTTATTGTTCAATCCCTATATGAGCATGAACGTATTCGCGGATAAAAGGCACCACTTCGGCTTCGAACCAAGGGTTACGCCTTAACCACAAAGTATTTCTCGGAGAAGGGTGAGGTAGGGGCAGATATTGAGGTGCCCACTGCTGCCATGCTCTGACGGTTTCGGTGAGTGTTTTCGGTTTGTCTTGCAGATAATAGTTTTGTGCATACTGGCCTATCAACAGCGTCATACCGATGTTAGGCAGTTGTTCGAGCACCTTACTGTGCCATTGCGGGGCACACTCTTTTCTTGGAGGGAGATCACCGCTTTTGCCTTTGCCGGGATAACACAGCCCCATGGGCATGATGGCTATCTTGGTCGCGTCATAAAAGGCCGTTTTATCAAGCTTAAGCCATTGTCTTAACCTGTCACCGCTCGGGTCATTCCAAGGGATGGACGTTTTGTGCACTCGGGTCCCTGGCGCTTGGCCGATGATCAGTAGCTTGGCTTCTTTACTCGCCTGAATAATGGGATTGGCTCCCAGGGGTAGATTAGGCTCGCACAGCCGGCATTGGCGAATTTGTTGGAGCAGATCTTCTAGCATCAGTAACCTTTGTCGAGATCGACTTCATTCAGTAGAGAAAACCCATCTCGCCAACGTTGATAATTGTCAGCAAAGATCTCGACCACCTGCTCAGGGAAGCTAAGAGCAGCAATATGCGGAGTGATCGTGACCGCTGGGTGGTGCCAGAATGGATGACTGGCTTCGAGTGGCTCGTTTTCAAACACATCAAGAAAGGCATGGGCAATGGCTTGCTCTTCTATAGCGGCAAGTAAACCATTCTCACAGACGACATCGCCGCGGCCCACATTGAACAGTAAGGCGGATTGGCAGTGACTGAGAGACTGATGATTAAGTAGATGATGTGTTTCTTTGGTACTGGGCAGCGTGTTAACTACCACATCGACTCGGCTCAGTACACTGTCTAGTTCCTGAATATGGTAAGTTTCGTCAAAAGGAGAATGCATGGACGGAATACCACTGCGGTTAATACCGATCACTTTTATGCCAAATGCCTGAGCCGTTTTGGCGAGATGGTTACCTATCGAGCCAGTCCCTAAAATCAATAAAGTGAGTGCGCTTAGAGATTGATAGGGTTTGGGTTCCCATTTGGCCTGATTCTGACTTTCTTGATAGTGCAAAAAGTGGCGATAATGTTGGATTAGGTAGCCGAGAACGTATTCAGAGATTTGCTGACCAAATATCCCCTTCACATTGGTCAGGAGAAAGTTTGGGGTGTTGTTGGTGAGAGCATCGACACCAGCATAAATCGATTGCATCCACTCTACGTTGGGAAAATCACTAAGCCGCTTGGCGACCAGTGGTGGAGAGGCGAGTAAAATAGCAGCATCTTCTGTATTGTCGGTGATCTCGAGATCCGGTAACTGCAGCTTGTCGATCTGCTGCTGGTAAGTTTCGTTATGCTCAGTCAGTAAATAGACTTTGTTGGTGAAATTGTTCATCGGCTTCGCTTTTTTCCACTATGGTTATCAAGTACACTTCCGCTGTCTTTTTCTGAACCAATGAGTCCTTATGCTACAGAACCCTCTTCAACTTCGTCTTGAGAAGTTAGAACCTTGGAAGCAGATTACCTTTATGGCGTGTCTGTGTGAACGTATGTACCCTAATTTTGCGATGTTTTGTGACAGCACGGAATTTGCAGAGCCACGTATTTATCGCGATATTCTGGATAGCATTTGGGAGCAACTAACAGTCAAGAGTGCCAAGGTTAATTATGAGCGCCAGTTGGAGAAGTTAGAAGAGATTATTCCAAGTTCTGAAGATTTTGATTTTTATGGTGTCTACCCCGCGATTGATGCCTGTATTGGTTTGTCTACCCTGCTACACGGCCTGTTGGATCGCGATGACTTATTTGAAAGCATGCAAAAAATCAGTCAACAGTCGGTACAGACGGTTGCTCAGCTAGAAGAAGCGCAAACTGGCCTCGAAATAACTAATGATAATCAGAAAGACAATGAAGCGGTTTGTGAAGAGTGGGATGTGCAGTGGGCCATTTTCCGTCCACTGAAAGATGCTCAGGAACGAGACATTGAACTGATTAAAGATCTTCGCTTTGAGCTGAGAGAAGATGGTATCAGCAATATTGGCGTCAGCCTTTAATGTGAATCGGGAGCCATAGGCTCCCGATTTTATTAGTGGTCTTCTTTCTTGGTTTGTAGTTCAGAAACCTGATCTTCTTCATCGTCATCGCGACTTTCGATCACGCCGTGAGTCTCTTTCCATTTTTCCCAGCGCTCAAACGCAAGCTCTTGCATGTCGGTGGCTCTGTCCGCTTCATCGACGATCTCTTCCCCAACTAAGTGCTCGAAGATATCTTCCAGCGTAAGGATTCCTTGAATGGTGCCATATTCATCAACAACCATCGCTAACTGGAGGCGCTTCGCCATCATCTGCTCAAACGCTTTTGGCAGAGACAAGTTATTCAGTAGGACGTGAACCGGACGCATCACTGCCCCTAGCTGTTTCTCGCCACAACCTGCCTGCTGAAGTTTAAACATCTCTAAGCGGTGTACAAAACCGATGATATTGTCTTTGGACTGGCTGTAAACCAGTGGGCGAGAAAACGGCGTGTCTTTATGCTGAGCAAGAAATTCATTGATGCTCATTTCAGCGTCAACACGGAACACGACCGGACGTGGTGTCATGACCTGAGTAACAGGAACGTCCTGAATGCCAAGCAGGTTGTTAAGAATTTTCGTCTCACCTTCTGCAAATTCACCGCTCTCTTTAGCCAGAATCGCCATCGCAGAGAGTTCATCACGCATCTTTGGTGCTTGGTGACCGCGGGCAAGGCGTTTAGTGATCTGCTCTGAAAACCACACAAACGGTGTCAGTGCCCACACCATCCAACGTAACGTTATGGCTGCAAGAGGAGACAGCTGACGCCAGTATGTTGCGCCAATGGTTTTAGGCACAATTTCCGATAGCACAAGAATACCCAGAGTTAATACACCTGAGAATACACCTAGCCATTCGCTACCAAAAACTACAGCAGCTTGTGCTCCTGCACTGGCGGCGCCGATAGTGTGAGCGATGGTATTCAGTGTCAGAATTGAAGCTAGTGGGCGGTCGATATCCGCTTTTAATTTTGATAATTTCTCTGCGGCCGGATGGCCTTGCTGACGCAGTTGTGCCAGATAGCTGGGAGTAATACTCAGTAGAACCGCTTCGAGGACCGAGCAGATAAAGGATACGCCAATCGCAACAGAGACGTAGATGGTTAGCAGTAACATAAATGTCCTATATCAGGTTTATACCACCACCGAATTTTGCAATGTACCCATCAAAATTATCAATTATGAAATGAGTCACTATGCCTGGGCATTATTGGTGTGAGTATTTTATATTCGCTTCAGGCCCCACAATATCAGGCTTCGTGGACTATCCGCGTTTTATAAATAAGGTTAATTATGATTAAAAACAAGCCTTCGCATAGGAGAGGAAGGTAACAAATTGTGAGTTATTACTCATATTATGGTTAAAAGTACGTCATGAAAGCTAAAGATCGCTTACAAACCTTTGCCAGATGGGGCATTTATGCTTTAGAGTGAGTTGAATTCGATAACATATGAGAAGGGAAACCTAATGAACAAGACCCAATTAATCGACTTTATCGCAGAGAAAGCAGATCTATCTAAAGCACAAGCTAAAGCTGCTCTTGAAGCAACTCTTGACGGTGTGACTGATGCACTTAAAGAGGGTGACCAAGTTCAACTAATTGGTTTTGGTACGTTCAAAGTAAACCACCGTGCAGCTCGCACTGGCCGTAACCCAAAAACTGGTGATGAGATCCAAATCGCTGCTGCAAACGTTCCTGCATTTGTTTCAGGTAAAGCTCTGAAAGACGCAGTGAAATAATTTATAATGCGCCAAGGTAGTCTTCTGTCTTGGCGCATCACTGTCATGAAAAAACGTTTATTCTCTTCACTAATCACTTCTTTTATCGTTGGTTGTTCTTCCAGCGTTCCTACTCCTAACTTAGAACAGTTCGCTTATTACACAGGCGGGAAAAGCATGGGCGATGCCACAAGCTTATACTGGTATACGGAAAAGATTGCTTCTCCTAGCGCAGCCGCAGACTATGTCACAGCAGGAGATTACGGTTGGTATAAAACCGACTACAGCTGGACGGAAGGGGAGCTGAGAGAACTGATTCGTGAAGGCGAACAGCTTAAAGGCGAACAAGGGCTGGTGAAATACCGAGTGCATGTTCGTTTCAATAAGGACGGTGAAGCGGTTTATCAGCAGTACCGATTAGATGGCAAAGTGCTTCCGGTCAAGCCAGCTGAACTCGAACGCTACAAAAATGATGCGATGACTGTGGCAACCGTGACGAAAGAGCAGGATAAAAAAGGTCAGGAGCTGATTCAAGGCTACTGGGATGGTTCGACGTTTGAAACCTGTTCTGGTCAGAGTTACTCTCGATTGGAGTTCAATCAGACACTGCCGTCATTTGTGGTGAACCGCTTAGCTGGAGTGGACAACTACGTAGCTTTCCTTGGTTCGACACGCACAAACCGAGTTATTGTTGAAGATTTACTCATGCTGGCAGATGAAGATCACTCCTGTATTGAAAGGCCGAGTCTGCTATCTGATTAAAATACAAAAGGCGCCTTAAGAGGCGCCTTTTTTTGATACTGAGCGATTATTTGCTTTGTTCGCGCTCTATCGCTCTATAACCAATGTCATTGCGATGGAACATTCCAGTCCAACTGACTTGTTTAGCCAGCGTGTACGCTTGCTGCTGAGCGTCTGATACGCTATTTCCAAGTGCCGTTGCACATAGAACACGACCGCCGTTAGTTACGATTTCGCCAGCTTCGTTGTTTGCAGTGCCTGCGTGGAAGATCTTCTGACCTTCGACTTCATCAGCAGGTAGAGAAATTACGTCACCTTTCGCGTAGTCTGCTGGATAGCCTCCAGCGGCTAGAACCACACCGATAGACGCACGTGGATCCCATTTAGACTCGGCTTCGTCAAGTTTCTCGTCGATAGCCATCAGACAAAGCTCAACAAGGTCAGATTCCATACGCATCATGATTGGCTGAGTTTCTGGATCGCCAAAGCGGCAGTTGTACTCGATGACTTTTGGCGTGCCGTCTTTGTCGATCATAAGACCAGCATAAAGGAAGCCAGTGTAAGGGTGACCTTCCGCGTCCATGCCGCGCACGGTTGGGTAGATAACTTCTTCAAGAATACGCTCGTGGATTTCTGGCGTTACCACTGGTGCAGGGGAGTAAGCACCCATGCCGCCTGTGTTAGGGCCAGTGTCTTTGTCGCCAACACGTTTGTGGTCTTGGCTGGTGGCCATTGGCAGAACGCTCTGGCCGTCAACCATTACGATGAAACTGGCTTCCTCACCGTCTAGGAACTCTTCGATCACCACGCGGCTGCCAGCTTCACCAAACGCGTTACCAGCGAGCATGTCTTTGATTGCGTCTTCTGCTTCTTCTAGCGTCATTGCAACGATAACACCTTTACCTGCAGCAAGACCGTCTGCTTTTACAACAATAGGAGCACCTTGTTCACGAACGTAAGCAAGAGCTGGTTCAATCTCAGTGAAGTTAGCGTAAGCCGCAGTTGGAATATTATGGCGTGCAAGGAAATCTTTGGTGAACGCTTTAGAGCCTTCTAGCTGCGCAGCGGCTTGAGTAGGACCAAATATAGGTAATCCCGCTTCACGGAAAGCATCAACTACACCAATAACGAGTGGCGCTTCTGGGCCAACAATCGTCAGCTCGATCTTCTTCTCTTGAGCGAATGCAACCAGCTCAGAGATTGCTTCAACACCAATGTTTACGTTTTCTAGCTTTGGCTCAAGCGCAGTGCCTGCGTTACCAGGCGCAACGAATACTGTCTCAACGTTTGGGTTTTGTGCTGCTTTCCAACCTAAAGCGTGCTCACGACCGCCGGCACCAATAATCAATACATTCATGTTTTAAAATCCTTATAGCTGCTTCAGAGCCTTTATTTCTGTGTCAAACATGCTCACTTATGGTCATAAGCTCCGCGTATTTTCCTTGAACTAAAGCCACTGACTTGCTCTACGTATTTCAAATATCGGAATATTTAAAAAACAAAATTATAAGTCTTGCTCAAAGTAATTGGTGATGTGGCTAGGCAGCAAATGAGCCCATCCTCGGTCACATAGCCTGCTATGTGACCGAGGGGCGAAAGCCGCTAACGACGCCACAGTGCCAAATACGAAGAGGAAATTAGTGGCGGAAGTGACGCATACCGGTAAAGATCATCGCCATGCCGTGTTCGTCCGCTGCTGCGATAACTTCGTCATCACGCATAGAACCGCCCGGTTGAATTACACACTTGATGCCCGCTTCTGCCGCCGCATCGATACCGTCACGGAATGGGAAGAATGCATCTGATGCCATCACACAACCTTCAACCTGTAGACCCTCGTCTGCCGCTTTGATGCCTGCGATTTTCGCTGAGTAAACGCGGCTCATTTGGCCTGCGCCTACACCAATCGTCATGTCACCTTTCGAGTAAACGATCGCGTTAGATTTCACGTACTTCGCTACTTTCCAGCAGAATAGGGCATCTTTCAGCTCTTCTTCAGTTGGTTGACGCTTAGAAACCACTTTAAGGTCGTCTAGGTTTACCATGCCTTGGTCGCGGTCTTGAACCAGTAAGCCACCGTTAACGCGTTTTACGTCGAAGCCAGTTGTTTTAGTTGCCCACTCGCCACATTCAAGTAGGCGAACGTTCTTCTTCGCTGCAACAACCTCGATTGCTTCAGCAGAAACAGATGGTGCGATGATAACCTCAACGAATTGACGCTCAACAATCGCAGATGCTGTTGCTGCATCAAGTTCGCGGTTGAACGCGATGATGCCGCCAAATGCCGATGTTGGGTCAGTTTGGTAAGCGCGGTTGTACGCTTCAAGAATGTCTTCGCCAAGTGCAACACCACATGGGTTCGCGTGTTTTACGATCACACACGCTGGTTCATCGAACTCTTTCACGCACTCAAGCGCTGCGTCCGTGTCTGCGATGTTGTTGTAAGAAAGGGCTTTGCCTTGGATTTGGCGAGCAGTGGAAACAGAAGCTTCTTCAGGGTTTGCTTCAACGTAGAAAGCCGCTGCTTGGTGGCTGTTCTCACCGTAGCGCATGTCTTGCTTCTTCTCGAATTGCTGATTGAATGTGCGAGGGAATTTGCTCTCTTCGTCACCTTCTTTGTTCTCGCCGTAGCTAGGAACCATAGTGCCGAAGTAGTTTGCGATCATACCGTCATAAGACGCGGTGTGCTCGAATGCTGCGATAGCGAGGTCGAAGCGTGTTTCTAGTGTAAGAGACGTTTCGTTTGCGTCCATTTCTGCGATAACGCGGTCGTAGTCGTGTGCATTTACAACGATAGTCACGTCTTTGTGGTTTTTCGCAGCAGAGCGAACCATTGTTGGGCCACCGATATCGATGTTCTCAACCGCGTCAGCAAGCGTACAGCCTTCTTTAGCCACAGTTTCAGCAAATGGATATAGGTTAACGACAACCATATCGATAGGATTGATGCCGTGTTTTGCCATCACGTCATCGTCTTGACCGCGACGGCCTAAAACACCACCATGAACCTTTGGGTGAAGCGTTTTAACGCGTCCGTCCATCATTTCCGGGAAACCCGTATAATCGGATACTTCTGTGACAGCAATGCCTTGCTCAGCTAGTAAGCGGGCAGTACCACCTGTGGATAGGATATCGACACCGCGTTCAGCGAGAGCTTGGGCAAACTCAACAATACCTGTTTTGTCTGATACGCTGATTAGGGCGCGGCGAATTGGACGAGCGTTGTTCATGCTTCCATCTTCCTCAAAGTCATGGAGTTAAAACTAAAGATATTTGCCAAAAATGAACTTGTTTTTATCTCGTAGGGATAAAATATTGGCCAGTTTTGGTAAAGACCTTTTTGCCAGTCGAGACTGGACAGATATTAGACTCTAAACTTGATGGCGCACATTCTAACTAATTTATTACAAAAAAGCTCGCGCAATCGTTTGGCATCTCAAAAATAATTATGAAAACCGTGCTTTTTAACTTAAAAAGTAACGAGATAGTTAATAAGGAAAGTTATGTTCCAGATTGGAGAACTGGCAAAGCGTTGTGGTGTGACTACCGATACTTTGCGTTTCTATGAGAAAAATGAACTGATCCGTCCCATGGGACGAAGTGAATCAGGGTATCGTCTTTATAACGAAGAAAATCAGAAACAGGTCGGTTTTATCCTAAAAGCCAAAGACCTAGGGTTAAGTCTGGAAGAAATTCGCGAGCTGCTGGAGATAAAGCTAGAAGCCACCGAGCACAGTTGTGCCGAAGTAAAAGCCATCACCTCGGCAAAGCTCGAAGTGATTGATGAAAAGATTGCGGAGTTGAGCCGTATTCGCCAAGCATTGAAGAAAATCAACGATGCGTGTTGTGGTCATATTGATGACGATGCCAGTCATTGTTCGATTTTAGGGGCGCTGGGCAGTGAAGAGTGCCCACCGACTTGCTGTGATGAGCCTTAACTCGCCTGTCGAATTTTGGCTTGAATCGCGGACTGAACCTTCATATCCGGCAAGTTATCGTGGTAGAGCGTGACTTGATTGCGACCCGTCTGCTTAGAGTAATACATCGCTTTATCTGCCTGAACCAAGAGTTCTTTCACATGAGAGATGTCTGAGGTGACTTCTGCGATACCAATACTGACGGTTGGATGAATGATATGGCCGTCGACACTGCAAGGGGCACTTTCAATTGATTGTCGGATGCGCTCGGCAATGTCGTAAGCCTGAATGGCATTCGTATTTGAGAGTACAATGCCAAATTCTTCTCCGCCAAGTCGACCAATGTAGTCACTGCCACGAATCTGTTTCTGGCAAATTCTGGCAACCTGAGTGATGACTTCATCACCCGAAAGGTGGCCGACTTGATCGTTGATTTCTTTAAAGTGATCGATATCGATCATCAAGCACGACAAATTACGCTGAGTCTCATTGTAGCTTTGTAATTCTTGCTCAAGAGCTTCAAGGAAGGCGCGGCGGTTGAAGATGCCGGTTAGCTCATCGGTTTCGGACAGGCGCTTTAGCTCTTCCTGGCGGCGATAGTTGCTCGTGATGTCACGTTCTTGCCACAGGACATACTGGGTGCCATCGACTAAGCACAGTGGCTTAATGGTGGCTTCGAACCACATGTCTTCAGGGCCATCTAGTGTTTCCAGCTCATCAATGGACAGTTGCAAGCATTCGATAGGGCTGACACTGTACTGCACAACCAGCGGTTTGGCTGACTCACTAACATCTTTTATGTAGCTGAGTAACTGGTCGGCTTTATCCTGTGGAAGGATGTCGTGAAGCGTTTTGTTGGCGTAACCATTTTTTTCTAGGCGAACGGAGTGGAACGTTCCCCCAAAGCCCTCGACAAAGCGCCCCGACTGCTCTAAAACGAAAAGTCGGTCAGGAAGTTCATTCAGAATCAGGCTTAGCCATGCTTCCCTTTGCTTATCAAGCATATAGTTTTATCCAACAACAGATGAACACCGCATTATATCTAGACAGGTAGTGATGGCAATCGTGATAGATCACAGTTTGCTTACTATTTGCTCAGTTAGATGGCACGAAAGTGAGACTTAATATGCGTTTGGTTTCTCTGCTCTTTGGGAGTCTCAAAAGTAAAACATGCTGAGCAGTGAGTGTGCAAATTAATTGAATTTTATAAATTAATGGCGACTAGAAACGGAAAAAGCCGAATCCATTTGGAATCGGCTTTCTCAAAACAAAATTCGTCAGAACGTATTAGTTCATGCCGTATTTTTTAAGTTTCTTGCGAAGAGTACCGCGGTTGATACCCATCATAGTTGCTGCGCGAGTTTGGTTACCGCGAGTGTATTGCATGATGGTATCTAGTAGTGGCTGTTCAACTTCAGCTAGAACTAATTCGTATAGTTCTGTGACTTCTTGGCCGTTTAGTTGAGCCAAGTAGTTTTTAAGAGACGCTTTAACAGAGTCACGTAATGGTTTCTGAGTAATCTGGTCCTGTGACGTTACTGTAGTTACTGTTAATGCTTCTGAAGTCAGATTTTGTTCGAACATATTCGGTCTAGCTCTTCTCTTAATTATGATGCAACGTTTAGCCATCGTATCTGAAGCGGTAGCTTCAAATAGTTAGGCTTTATCAAAATACTCTTCTAACGCTTCAAGTTGCAGCTCTGCTGCCTCAATCGCGTTGAAGACACGGCGAAACTCACTTGCTTGCTCATGCTCTTTTAGGTACCAACCTACGTGCTTACGCGCGATTCGCGGCCCTAAGAACTCTCCATAAAAATCGTGGAGCGCATTCACATGACCCAGCAGAATGTCTTTCACTTCCGCGGACGGAAGGTCAGGCATCGTGGTGCCGTTTTCCAAAAAGTGTTGGATTTCCTGGAAAATCCATGGACGACCTTGGGCGGGACGTCCAATCATCAGAGCGTCTGCACCGGTGTACTCCAGTACGCGCTTGGCTTTCTCTGGGCTATCGATATCACCGTTTGCGATAACCGGTATCGAAATTGCCTGCTTGACCGCTCTGATGCTGTCATATTCGGCCTCACCTTTGTACATACAGGCTTTTGTTCTGCCATGCAGAGCAAGCGCTTGTATGCCGCAGTCTTCGGCTAATTTAGCGATTTGGACACAGTTTTTATTATCTGGGTCCCAGCCTGTTCGGGTTTTGAGTGTCACTGGGACATCGACTGCATTGACTACCGCTTTCAGGATATCTTCGATGATATCTGGGAAGCGAAGCAGTGCAGAACCGGCAAGCTTCTTATTCACTTTTTTTGCTGGGCAGCCCATGTTGATATCGATGATTTGCGCACCGTTTTCAACGCTAAACTGAGCAGCATCGGCCATCAGTTGTGGATCCGCACCCGCAATCTGTACAGAGCGAATGCCCGATTCACCTTCATGCACCATGCGCTGCTTGGACTTTGACGTTTTCCATAGCTTTGGGTTTGAGGACATCATTTCACTGACGGCCATCCCAGCACCATAGCGGAGGCATAACTCTCGAAACGGTCTATCGGTCACTCCCGCCATTGGGGCGACGATGAGATTATTCTTAAGTTGATGATTTCCGATTTTCAAAACGTCTTCACAGCTTAGTACCAGCAAGGGCGCGCATTTTACGCATTTTTTTCCGCTGTGAAAAGACTAATATTTGAGCATTTACAAATTGTTTTTGTAATTTGTATGAATTTCAAACAATTAGCCCTGAAAGTCTTATCTAGCCTTGCTTTCGACCAGAGATGCGACACCATTCACTTTGTTCCTTGATAGGATCAATGTGAAGTTCATCACGGTAATAGTTCGCCACATCTTCTGCTTGTGTATCCAGCACGCCAGACATCGCTAGTTCACCGTTCGGTTTGACTAGAGACTTGATAATCGGCGACAACTCACGAAGTGGACCTGCAAGGATGTTCGCGACGACGACGTCAGCGATCAGGCCCTCTGGCTGATCTTGAGGTAGGAAAACTTCGAGCTTATCGGCAACGCCATTGCGCTCGGCGTTGTCTTTTGAAGCGATGAGAGCCTGAGGATCAATATCGATCCCGATGACCTTTTCAGCACCGAGTTTGATCGCGGCGATCGCTAAGATGCCAGACCCACAACCAAAATCGATCACGGTTTTACCCGATAGGTCTAGCCCTTCCAGCCACTCCAGACACAGCGCAGTGGTTGGGTGAGTACCAGTACCAAAAGCGAGGCCAGGGTCTAACATCACGTTGACCGCATCCGGCTCTGGGACGTCTCGCCAGCTTGGGCAGATCCATAAACGCTCACCAAACTTCATCGGGTGGAAGTTGTCCATCCACTCTCGTTCCCAGTCTTTGTCTTCCAACTGCTCCACTTTGTAAGCAAAGCCTTCTGGTAGCAAGTTGCTGTTCTTGGTCTGGTCAATAATAAACTTAGTATCCGCTTCTGCGTCGTACAGAGCGAGAATATCGGTATCACCCCATAGACGAGTTTCTCCCGGCAAAGGTTCAAATACTGGCGTATCCTGCGCGTCTAAGAAGGTTACAGACAGTGCTCCTGTTTCTTCCATTAGCATGTCGCCGATTTGCTCAGCGTTGTCGTTGGTCGCATTGAGTTTGATTTGAATCCAAGGCATGGGTATGTGCTCGTCTAGATAGTTAGATTTAAATTTGCGCAGAGTGTAGCAGAACTCGGGGGGTTATTTGAGTCCAGAGTGCGCTGAAAACAAAAATGCTCACCGAAGTGAGCATTTGTATCGTGTCAGTAATCGAATTACTGCAGACCGAGTTTCTTCTCTAGGTAGTGGATGTTCGCACCACCGTGTTGGAAGTTTTCGTCGTTCATGATGCTTTCTTGCAGCGGAACGTTGGTCTTGATGCCTTCGATGATCATCTCACCGAGTGCGTTCTTCATGCGAGCAATGGCAACATCACGGTTTTCACCGAATGTGATCAGCTTACCGACCATTGAGTCATAGTGCGGTGGTACTGTGTAGCCCGTGTAGATGTGCGATTCCCAACGAACGCCCATACCGCCTGGTGCATGGAAGCGCTCAATCTTACCAGGTGAAGGTAGGAAACGCTCAGGGTCTTCTGCGTTGATACGACACTCAATCGCATGGCCGCGGATCTTGATGTCATCCTGAGTGAATGACAAAGGCTGGCCTGCTGCAACACGAAGCTGCTCTTTGATCAGGTCAACGCCCGTCACCATTTCTGTTACTGGGTGCTCTACCTGAATACGTGTGTTCATTTCGATGAAGTAGAATTCGCCGTTCTCGTAAAGGAACTCGAACGTACCCGCACCGCGGTAACCGATTTCCAGACAAGCACGCGTACAACGCTCACCAATGTACTTACGCATTTCTGCTGTGATACCCGGAGCAGGCGCTTCTTCAACCACTTTCTGGTGACGACGCTGCATAGAACAGTCACGTTCACCTAGGTGGATAGCACCGCCTTGACCATCAGCAATCACCTGTACTTCAACGTGACGTGGGTTTTCTAGGAATTTCTCCATGTAAACCATGTCGTTGTTGAATGCTGCTTTTGCTTCTGCACGCGTCATCGCGATAGCTTCTACTAGCTCAGCTTCAGAGCGAACCACGCGCATACCACGACCACCGCCGCCACCAGAGGCTTTGATGATGACTGGGTAGCCGATGCGTTTAGCGTGCGCTTTATTCGCAGCTTCATCATCGTTTAGAGGGCCGTCAGAACCTGGTACACAAGGAACGCCCGCTTTTTTCATTGCTGTGATAGCAGAAACCTTGTCACCCATGATGCGGATAGTCTCCGCTTTCGGACCAACAAAGATAAAGCCGCTACGCTCAACTTGCTCTGCAAAGTCTGCATTCTCAGACAGGAAGCCGTAACCTGGGTGGATAGCGATCGCGCCCGTTACTTCTGCTGCAGAAATGATACGTGGGATGTTCAAGTAGCTATCGATACCGCGAGCTGGACCGATACAAATTGCTTCGTCAGCAAGAAGAACGTGTTTCAAATCACGGTCTGCTGTTGAGTGTACGGCAACGGTTTTGATGCCTAATTCTTTACATGCGCGAAGAATACGAAGCGCAATTTCGCCTCGGTTCGCGATGACTAATTTATCTAACATAAGAGACAGCCTCTATTATTCGATAACAACAAGTGGTTGGTCGAATTCAACTGGCTGACCATCGTCAACTAGGATTGCAGTAACTACACCAGATTTGTCTGCTTCGATTTGGTTCATCATCTTCATTGCTTCAACGATACATAGAGTTTCGCCAGCGGTTACTGATTGACCTACTTCGATGAATGCTTTCGCGTCTGGGCTTGGAGCACGGTAGAAAGTACCGACCATTGGAGAAAGAACTTGATGACCCGCTGGTACTGCTGGCGCTGCTTCTGCTGCTGGAGCAGGTGCTGCTGCCGGTGCCGCCGCAGGAGCTGCTGCTGGTGCCGCTGCAACTGGTGCTGCTGCGTATTGAATTGGAGCTGGTGCCGCTGAACCGTTACGGCTGATTCGTACCGACTCTTCACCTTCAGAGATTTCTAGCTCAGCAATGCCAGATTCTTCAACTAACTCGATAAGCTTTTTGATTTTACGGATATCCATCTTTTCTTTCTCTTTTATCTTGTGAATAAGACAGCTCTCTGTGAGCTGCAGAGTGTGTTCATTTACTGTGATAGTAATTAAGCTACTGTGCCTGCAATGTGTTTACGGCAGCAGACAAAGCGAATTCATAACCTTGTGCACCTAGGCCGCAAATCACACCTTGTGCCTTATCTGAGAGATAAGAGTGATGGCGGAAAGGCTCGCGTGCGTGCACGTTGGATAAATGTACTTCAATAAATGGGATAGAAACGCCGAGCAGGGCGTCTCGCAGAGCAACACTAGTATGTGTGAAGGCTGCAGGGTTGATGATAATGAAATCAACTTTGCCAAAAGATTCGTGGATTTTCTCAATCAGTTCATATTCGCGATTTGATTGCAGATGCTCTAGTTCAACACCAGCTTTGTGGGCTTGCTCGGTTAAAGTGTCGATAATCTGTGGTAGGGTTTGAGAACCATAGTGACCCGGTTCGCGTAGACCCAACAGATTTAAATTTGGACCATTTAAGACAAGAATGCGTGATTTAGCTGTCATTGTGCTGCCATCTTCCTACTTCATGATATGAACTGGAATCTTCCCATAATATTGCCGATTCAGCGTGATTATATTGTCAAATTTTACGCTGGATCTTTAAAATAGACCCAGATTATAGCCAATTCAGCGCATTTAGCAGCAATTTACTGGTCTAATCTCCCGTTTCTGAGATGAAAAACTGCTACCAAGGTAACAAATTTGACTGCTTTGTCTTGGACTTCAGCTCGCTAGATATGTTCCAACAAATAAAAAAGCCGCCACAAATGTGGCGGCTTAGTCTTGTTTTGCTATTTCTATGCAAGTTCTGCTTTTTCGGCGATTAACTTATCAACAACGCTTGGATCGGCCAGTGTTGAGGTATCGCCTAAGTTGCTGGTATCACCAGTGGCTATCTTACGTAGGATACGACGCATGATCTTACCAGAGCGAGTTTTCGGTAGAGAATCTGTCCAGTGCAGCACGTCTGGCGTGGCGATTGGGCCAATCTCTTTACGTACCCAGTCTTTCACTTCTTTGTGCAGCTCTGCTGATGGGAACTCACCATCATTAAGAGTAACGTAAGCGTAAATTGCCTGACCTTTGATATCATGCGGGATACCAACAATCGCTGCTTCTGCAATCTTATCGTGGGCAACCAATGCCGATTCAATCTCTGCGGTACCCATACGGTGACCTGAGACGTTGAGTACGTCATCAACTCGACCTGTGATCCAGTAGTAGCCGTCTTCGTCACGACGAGCACCGTCACTGGTGAAGTACATGCCTTTGAAAGTAGAGAAGTACGTTTGCTCAAAGCGTTCATGGTCGCCGTATACGGTACGCATTTGACCTGGCCATGAATCAAGGATCACCAAGTTGCCTTCAGCTGCGGTTTCTTCAATGATGTTACCCATGTTATCGACTAACGCAGGCTGTACGCCAAAGAATGGACGAGTTGCAGAGCCAGGTTTTAGTGCCGTAGCACCTGGTAGTGGAGTGATAAGGATGCCACCGGTTTCGGTTTGCCACCAAGTATCGACAATCGGAGATTTCTCATTACCAATCGTCTTGTAGTACCACTCCCATGCTTCAGGGTTAATTGGTTCACCCACTGAGCCCATGATACGCAGGCTGTCACGGGTAGTGCCATCTACCGCTTCATTGCCTTTTGCCATCAACGCGCGAATAGCAGTTGGCGCAGTGTAAAGAATATTGACTTGGTGCTTATCAACGACTTCACTCATGCGGTTGGTGTTCGGGTAGTTTGGTACTCCTTCGAACAGAATAGTTTTTGCACCATTAGCTAGAGGGCCGTAGATTAGGTAAGTGTGACCTGTGATCCAACCTACGTCAGCGGTACACCAGAAGGTTTCTCCAGGCTGGTAGTCGAAGACATATTTGAAGGTCATGGTGGCGTAAACTAGGTAACCGCCTGTGGTGTGAAGAACACCTTTAGGTTTACCGGTTGAACCTGATGTGTAGAGGATGAAGAGTGGGTCTTCCGCTTTCATTTCTTCTGGTGGGCAATCATCTGAAACAGATGCCGTTGCTTCATGCCACCAAACATCACGATGCTCATGCCAGTCAATATCACCACCAGTGCGCTTAAGCACTAGTACTTTATCGATCGTTTTCACTTCTGGATTGGTCAATGCTTCATCGACGTTCTTTTTCAGTGGAACCGCTCGACCACCGCGCACGCCCTCATCGGCAGTGACAACGACTTTGGCATCTGAGTCAATGATACGTCCCGATAGTGCTTCTGGAGAGAAACCACCGAAAACAACCGTGTGGACTGCACCGATACGAGTACAAGCCAGCATAGCAACAGCCGCTTCAGGTACCATTGGCATGTAAAGACACACGACGTCGCCTTTACGTACACCTTGCTCTTTTAGAGCGTTAGAGAAACGGCACACTTCTTTGTGCAGTTCGTTGAATGTCAGTGTTTTATCGTCTGCTGGGTCATCACCTTCCCAAATGATTGCCACGTCGTCACCGCGCTCAGCTAGGTGGCGGTCAATACAGTTTGCAGATACGTTGAGTGTACCATCTTCAAACCAGCGAATATCGACATGGCCTGTGTCAAATGAAGTGTTTTTAACTTTGGTGAAGGGTTTGATCCAATCAACAATCTTACCGTGCTCACTCCAGAATCCTTCTGGGTCAGAGACAGACTGTTGGTACATGGCGAGGTAGGTATCATTATCCGCATGGGTATTTGTTTTGATATTTTCTTTTACCGGATAAATATGGGCTTCACTCATTGCTTTTCTCCTTGGGCTTAATTCAGAACGAATTGAGCAAGTGTTCGTTTAAAACGTTTTCCACGTTTGTCGAAATTCCCTATATCCGTAACTTTCTAGCACCGAGCGTAATTCGACAATTAGACTTTAGGATGAGAGGCCTGATTCTGCTTAGTATTGAGGAGGCTATGTTTGATTTTGAGAGTTGGATCGTAGGAATCCGTTAGCGGGTATAGGGCAGACTCAAGCTCGGTAAGTCTCCTTTGGTCAGGCGAACAAACACCAGCGCCGCTGAGATAGCATCTTGCAAAGCGTCGTGTTTACTCTGCATCGGTAAATCGAGATGTTTGCAAATGGCTTCCAGACTCAAATCGAAATAGGCGTTAGGTAAGTGTTTCTCCAGTTTGTCGTGGTAAATCTGGCTGACTTCAATCAAGGGGTTGGGGAGAGGAAATCCCAGATGACGTTTACACGCCAGATCAAGAATCTTCTTGTCGTAGCGAATGTGGTATCCCACTAGTGGCCGATTGCCGACAAAAGCCAGTAACTGTGTCAGTGCCTGTTTTTCATCGATACCATCGGCCAGATCTGAATGGCGAATCTGATGGATCTTGACCGAATTAGAATCCAGCGATTGGGGAGCTCTTAATCTTACTTCGAAAGGTTGGCTTGTGATAATGCGGTTGTCGATGATTTTGGTCGCTGCGATGGTGACCAGCTCGGCGCGCTTTGGATCTAAGCTGGTGGTTTCACAGTCGAGCGAGACGTACTCACCCTTTTGGACTGAGGCAAATAGGGGTTGATAAGGCGAACCCTTCAATTTGTGATACCAGTAGCGGCGCTGAATCCAGTTCATTATTAGTCCCGAATTTGATAGTGGTAGCCAAGGAACTGTTTGAATTTTTTGACCACATGTAGGCTGTGTCGCAGTAAGTCACGTTCCGTGCGTTCGAGCAGTTTGAGGTTGATGCGGTTGTGACTATGTTGATTCGCGACCTGTTGGCTCAGGCGGAGTTTGAAGAACAGCTTCAAAGCTTCATTGAGGTTATCCGCAGTTTCCGGCTCTAAGATGCACTTGTTACGCAACGCTTCAATCCGATCAAAGGTGTTGTTTTCTTCTAAGCCATATTCCAGTGCTAGGGTGCGAATCCCGTGAACGACTGGGAAGATACCGCCACTTTTCAGATCGACTCCTTGTTTATCCGATTTGACGTTGCCAAAAAGAGTGAGAGGTAGAGAGAACTGCAAGGCGGGCCGAGTGAAGTCCTGTAGCGCCAGCATATTATTCAGCATCAGCCCTTTGAGGTGTAGTCGTACAGGAGTGAGTAACGTTTTGTTGCCCGCGACCGCGTGGGCATCGGTGAAAATAGCCAGATCCATTACGTGCTCGGCAGAAGAAGGTTTAGACCAGCGTGTTAACGTTGTCTGCCAGTTACTCTGACTTTTTACCCATTTCGGATTGTTGACCATCACGTTACCCGGGCAAAGTGGGTAGCCTAGTTGTTGTAAAGTGTGGGTCAGTTGAGCCATAACTGTGTAGCACTGAGGCCAGTCCAATCCGTCTCTGATAATCAATGCATTGTCTTGGTCGGTTTTTAAGATCTGTTCCCCGCGCCCTTCTGAGCCTAAAACGATCAGACAGCAATGATCGTGAAGGGCAGGAGGAACAATCAGCTCAAACGCTTTTTCGATAATTTGCTCGTTGACCGCAGAAATCAGCTCCATGATAAAACGGGTACGAATGCCGTTTCCTAAAAGGCTATCGACTAACTGACGTTGGCGATTGGATGCCAATGCCAGTTCTTCGATGCTGGAAGCGCGGGCTATGCTCAAAGTTAATACATGAGAATGGGTAGAAAAGGCACTGAGAATCTGGGTCATATCCAGCATACCGACCGCTTCTTTACCATCTGCCACCATGACCCGCTTCATACGCTGACGGGTCATCTTTATCATCGCGTTAAACAGAAAGTCGCCATCGTCGACGTGAACCACCGGAAAGGTTGCAATCGCGCTGACCTGAGTATCCAGCGGATGACCGTCAAGCATTACGGCATGCAGCATGTTGGTTCGGGTGACGATAGCGAAAGGCAGTTGATTTGGATTGTTGGTCAAACGAGGATCATCATCGTGGAGCCTGACCAAAGCGGCATCAATTCCATTCTGCTTTAATACCTGCGTGACCTCATTAAGCGGCTGCTCAGGGCTAAGAATCATCGGAGGGTGATAGATATCACGATCAACTTTAGTGAGAATAAACTCGGCCAGATTCTGTTGCTGCTGGGCAGCTTCAATCAACTGCTGTCGCTTGGCGAGATTGTTATCGAAATAGGCCGCAAACTGGCCATTTTCGTTGTATAGCTCAAGAAAGACCGCTTTAGGCAGCAGATACGTGAGTGTATCTTCCAGCGCGACGTAGTGGTGGCGGACTTTACCTTCAAACAGCGCGCGTACATCAAACAAGTCATCATTGGCGTAATGGGCGAATACTTCCTCTCCATTAGCACTGCGCTCCTCAACAGCGCCTTTAATCAGAATATGCAGGTGCTGGCTGTCCCCGTCGGTTGCCAGCAAAACTTCTTTATCTCGGTAGTACGCCACATCCAGTGAAGCACGCAGCTTGTTCTGCTGCCGTTCGTCGAGGCGATCAAACGGTGGAGAGTGCATGTTGAATTTATCTGGCATACCGGACCCGTGTGAGAAAAGAAACCATGCTTTAAGTGTGACAAGTTTCCTTTTAAGTGCCAGACGACTTTGGTCGAATTACTCTAATTTAGGATGGCTGTGCGGAAACAGATTGGTGAGTAATCTTCCCTTTTTATTCAGCAAGTAAGCAGAGATAATGCAGCATCCGCTCTCATATCGCATTCAGAGGTCATAATGCTCAATCCGTCTCCCTACGGCTGGATATCTCAATACTTTGTCGGATTCTTTTTTGCCTATGGTGTCTATTTGCCATTCTGGGCGTTGTGGTTTGAGGAACAGGGCGTTTCAGCCACAGATATCGGCTTATTAGTTGGAATTGGTTTTGCGACTCGTTGTGTCGCCAATATGGTACTAACGCCACGTATCCATAAAGTTGAGCACCTGATGCCCGCGCTGCGCTGGTTGAGCATTGCAGCCCTAATTTTTATCGGTTTTCACTTCTTTACGGGCGGTAGTTTTTGGTTGATGGCGGGTGCCACTGTGCTGTTTAACCTTTGCTGCGGTCCGATTGTGCCGCTGTCTGATGCGATGGCGAACTACTATGCGCGGCTTAAGATGCTCGATTATGGACGTGCTCGACTGTGGGGATCTGTTGCGTTTATTGCAGGCTCTACGGTGGTCGGCTATCTAGTGGCCAAATTCGGCACTGATATGATTTTGTATACCGCGCTAGCGGGGGTATTTTTTGCCATTTTAGTTGGGATGCGCAACACCAACCCGATGCCTGTCAAGACGGAAGAAGAGCAGGCAGAAAGACCGAAACTGACCGAGCTACTAAAGGAGTCTTCCGTCTTGAAGTTCCTCGCTCTGGCGGCTTTGATTCAGGGCAGTCATGCCGCTTACTACAGTTTTAGCTCAATATACTGGAAAGAAGCCGGGCATTCTGAAGATATAATCGGCTATTTATGGAGCTTAGGCGTGGTGGCGGAAGTGGCAGTTTTCGCCTTGAGTAAACGCCTGTTTGCCGGTTGGTCGTTACGTGCACTGTTTTTAGTCGCTGCTATTGGAGTCGTGGTTCGCTGGGGGTTGACCGCTTCGACCACGGTTCTGATCGGGCTTGTCTTAATCCAATTACTCCACGGTGTGACGTTTGCCGTCGCGCACATTGCTGCTATTCAATACATCCAGCACTCGGAGCCAAGAAAAATGGTTGCCCTGCAAGCACTGTACAATGCGATTCCGCTCGGTGCATTCATCGCTCTGATGACCGCCTTGAGTGGTTGGGGGTATGAGAATTGGGGCGCGAACGTGTTTTGGGCGATGGCGGTGATGGGTATTCTGGCCCTGTTTATTCGTGTTGAACCAAAACGCGAACGGGTCGCGGTTATCGACGTTAAAGCACAGAATTAAGCGGAACTGTTTGAGTTCGATTCGCTTCCTTAGTTAAATGAAAACTCTCCAATATGGAGAGGTTTTTGTTTGTATAAACAAAGCTGCGGAATTCAATTCGATAAGGAAATCAGATGCAAGGCTGGCTAGTGATCACCGTATCACTGATGTACCTCGGACTCCTCTTTCTCATCGCATGGTATGGCGATAAGCAGCATCGTTGGCTAGCTCGCTGGCGGCCGTGGATCTACAGTTTGTCGATTGCGGTCTACTGTACGTCGTGGACCTTCTATGGCACGGTGGGGCAGGCCAGTAATAATCCGTGGTCATTCCTCCCGATTTACATTGCACCTATCTTGGTTTTCACCCTTGGATGGCGAGTACTAGCTCGCTTGATCATTACCGCTAAGCGCGAACACATCACATCGATTGCCGACTTTATCGCTGCTCGCTATGGTAAATCTCAGGGTTTAGCCGTCGCGGTCACGCTGATTGCCGTGGCGGGGATCTTGCCCTACATCGCCTTACAGCTGCGTGGTATTACCATGGGGTTGGAGATCGTCTCTCCGGAATTACCGGAAGCATTTAACGCTCGGGGCATGGATGTATCTTGGTTTGTGGTTGGTGCATTGGCGATATTTACCATGTTGTTCGGTACGCGCCACATCGACAACACAGAGCACCATCGCGGAATGATGATGGCGATAGCATTTGAGTCGATCGTCAAGCTGGTGGCATTCCTCGCAGTTGGGTGTTTCATCCTCTATTTGGCACTCAATCGCAGCGACATCGAGCTGATGTCGATTGCCTCTGACACCTATCAATCACCAAACCTACCGACATTATTAATTCACACTGTGCTGACCATGATGGCGATTGTTTGTCTGCCGCGTCAGTTCCATACCATGGTAGTGGAAAACGAGCGCGCACAGGACTTGCATACGGCGCGCTGGTTATTCCCTGTTTATCTGGTGCTGATGGGAATCTTTGTTTTGCCTATTGCTTGGGTAGGGCAGGGGCTGCTGAGTAGTGCGAGCCCGGATACGTATGTGATTAGCTTACCGATGGCCGTAGGTGCTCAGGATATTGCTTTGCTGGCTTTTCTCGGTGGCACGTCTGCCGCTAGCGGAATGGTTATTGTCTCGACCATTGCTTTAGCCATCATGGTGTCGAACGATCTGGTGATGCCGCTGTTGCTGCGCCGGATGAAGCTTGCTCAGCGAAATCACCGCCATTTCTCCGGCCTATTATTGGTTATCCGACGTGGTTTGATTTTACTGTTGTTACTTGGTGCATGGGGTTTCTATCAGGCTCTGGGCAACATCCACTCTCTATCAGCGATTGGTTTTCTTTCATTTGCAGCGATTACTCAGTTTGCCCCCGCACTACTGGGAGGAATGTACTGGCGTAACGGCAACCGAAAAGGGGTCTACGTTGGCCTCGCGTTTGGTTTTGGTTTATGGCTTATCACCCTGATGAGTCAGACCGATATGTTGGCTGGCGATGCCAACAGTAATTTCCTTCTGTGGCTCGTGACACCACCAGAGGCTTTACAATCAGCAGGTATCAAAGGTTCTGACTGGGGAATTGTCCTCAGCGTGACGATCAACGCGCTGTGCTATGTAGTGGTCTCATTAATGACGCGTTCAAGTCTGAGTGAGCGTTTGCAGTCGGCGTCTTTTGTCGGTACGCCAATGCCAGAAAGTGAGAACATCAGCCTCTACCAAAGCCGCGTGACGGTGGGAGAGCTGGAAATGCTAGCTGCGCGATTTGTTGGTCGACAAAGGGTGCGTATTGCGTTTGAGCAATACTGGGCCCAGCAACACGAAACTATGCTGCCAAATCAGCAGGCACCCGCCAGTTTAATCCGCCACACGGAACGGGTGTTGGCTGGCGTCTTTGGCGCCTCTTCAGCAAAGTTGGTCCTGACCTCTGCCCTACAAGGGCGCAACATGCAACTGGAAGAAGTCGCGACCATTGTTGACGAAGCCTCTGAGTTGTATGACTTTAGCCGCGGGCTTCTCCAAGGGGCGATTGAGCATATTGGACAAGGCATTGCGGTGGTGGATAAGCAGCTTCGTCTGGTGGCATGGAACCAACGATATCTGGAACTGTTTGTATTTCCTCAAGGGTTGATTCAGGTGGGCAGGCCGATCGCGGATGTGATTCGTCATAATGCTGAGCAGGGGCTATGTGGTCCTGGTGATCCAGAAGATCATGTCCGTCGCCGTATCTATCACCTTGAACAAGGTACCCGCCACACTTCTTCACGAGTTCGACCTGATGGTCGGGTTATTGAAGTGCAGGGCAACCCGATGCCCGGCGGTGGCTTTGTGATGAGTTTTACTGACATCACGGTGTTCCGTGATGCGGAACAGGCACTGAAAGACGCTAACGAAAGTTTGGAAGAGCGGGTCCATGAACGGACTCAAGAGCTGGAGCAACTCAACAAACAGCTGGTCTCTGCCACTCAACGCTCCGAGCATGAATCTCAGTCGAAATCGCGCTTTCTTGCGGCGGTCAGTCATGATTTGATGCAACCACTCAATGCCGCCCGCTTGTTTGCTTCGTCACTGTCTGAGGTGGCACAAGAAGAGGAAACCAAGCGTCTCTCTAAGCATATTGAAAGCGCCTTGGAGGCCGCTGAAGATCTGATTGGTGACTTACTTGATATCTCTCGGTTGGAGTCGGGTAAGCTTGATATTAATGTGCATGGCTTTGCAATTAATGACGTTCTCTCCAATCTAAACGCTGAATTCAGTGCATTGGCAAAACAGCAGGGGATTGAGTTTGAGATGGTTCCAAGCCAGCTGATTGTTCAATCTGACCCGAAACTACTGCGCAGGGTGGTGCAGAACTTCCTAACCAATGCTTTCCGTTACAACCCCAAAGGCAAGGTGGTGCTTGGGGTAAGACGGGTAGGTCAACAGGCGAGGATTGAAGTGTGGGATAACGGCACCGGTATCGATGAAGACAAACAGCAGGAAATTTTTGAAGAGTTTACCCGCGGCAGTCAGGTTCGTTCGGATCAGGGGCTTGGGCTTGGTTTAGCGATTTCGAAAGGTATCGCCCACGTACTTGGTCATCAAATATCCATGCGTTCATGGCCTGGTAAAGGAAGCGTGTTCTCTATCACGCTCAATCGCAGTGCGGAAGCTTTGGTCCAGCCGCAAGCTACGCCTTCTGCTGCTGTCTCTGACCTCAGCCACCTTAATGTACTCTGTGTTGATAATGAGCCGGAAATCTTGGTCGGGATGGAAAACTTGCTTGCGCGTTGGGGATGTAACGTGCGCACGGCAACCGATATTGTCACCAGTCTGAAGTGTCTAGACGAAGACTGGCTGCCGGACGTGGTTCTCTCCGACTATCGTCTCGATAATGGCCGTACAGGGCTTGAAGTTCTCCAACAGTGTCGCCTGCGCTTGGGAGATAGCTTTGAAGGGGTGATCATCAGTGCTGACCGAACCAACGACATGATGGATGGCATTAAATCTAACGGATTTAGCTTTATTCCTAAGCCAGTTAAACCGCTCAAACTTAGAGCGATTCTGAATCGGGTCTAGGCTTACAAGCATCCTGTCGTGCGTTTGAATATGACTCAGTGCGTTTAAATAAAAAGGGTTGACGCTTCACGTCAACCCTTTTAGCTACTCTAATTTCGGTTTACTCAGTAAACAGTGTTTCGTATTTCACGAATGCGGTTTGTGTTTCCCCATAATACAGCGTGCCGTCAGATTGAATCGCCACTCTCAACCAGCTGTCTGCTGATGTGGGTTTAGGTAACGTGATATACCAGTTTTGCCCTGCTTGATCGGCAGGTTCCATATTGATTGGTTGCGCGTTCTGCTCTTGGCTGTCGACCAAAGAAAGCTTAACGCCTTCGAGAGAATGGGCTGAATGAAGTGATAACTCAAGATTTTCATCAGTAAGCTTTTCTGAGCGGAACTTGACCTTAAAGTCTCCATTTTCCATATCGCACAAACCACTGGTGTAGCGGCAGTTTGATTTGCTGACCAGTTTGTAGCTCTGGCCTTCTTTGGCGGCATGGGGTTTTTCGCTGACTGCCATGTCAGTGCCGAAATAGGCAATAATGGACAGAATCGGTGCAATCAAAAGAGCGACAATAAAGTGCTTATTTTTGAACATCTTGGCTTCCTTGCGACAACATTTCGAAACTACGGTAACTGAATTAAGAGCAATAAAAAAGCCCCGGACGGGTCGTCCCGTGAGGGGCTTTAATAGTTAAGTGTAGATTAGTGATCTACCGCATCTCCAGCACCTGCTGGAACACGAACGTGTTCGACCAAATCTTTCACTTCTTGTGGTGTTTCTGCTGTGACTTTCGATACTGCGAATGCAACTAGGAAGTTGAATAGCGCACCGATAGCACCGAAGGCATTAGGTTCGATACCTAGGAACCAGTTGCTGCCCCAGCTTTCTAGGTACTTCCAGTCAGCGATGAACAGGATGCCTTTGTGCTGGAATACGTAGAATAGAGTGATCGTGATACCTGCAATCATACCGGCAATCGCGCCTTCCTTGTTGATGTTCTTACTGAAAACACCCATCATCAAGGCTGGGAAGATGGACGATGCGGCCAGACCGAAGGCCAGTGCCACCGTACCTGCTGCAAAGCCAGGAGGATTTAACCCCAGATAACCAGCGACAGCAATTGCGACCGCCATGGATATCCGGCTCGCCAGTAGCTCTTTCTTCTCAGAGATATTCGGATTTATCACGCCTTTGATTAAGTCATGAGATATTGCCGAAGATATCGCGAGTAGCAGGCCGGCAGCGGTAGACAGAGCAGCGGCTAAACCACCCGCGGCAACCAGTGCAATAACCCAGTTAGGTAGCTTGGCAATTTCTGGGTTAGCCAATACCATGATGTCACGGTCGACTTTCAGCTCGTTGGTTTCAGCATTTGATGTGTACTGGATGTTGCCATCACCGTTCTTGTCATCAAAGCCAAGTAGACCAGTTTTTTCCCAGTTTTTGAACCAGTCAGGGCGTTCATCGTAAGCAAGATTCTGACCTGGAGCCGGATTAACTGTATCCATTAGGTTTAGACGAGCCATTGCAGATACCGCAGGTGCAGTCGTGTATAGAATCGCGATAAAGACTAGCGCCCAGCCTGCAGAAGTGCGCGCATCACGTACTTTCGGTACCGTGAAGAAACGGATGATAACGTGCGGTAGACCCGCAGTACCAATCATCAGAGACATGGTGTAGACGAACATGTTCAAGGTATCGCCACGTACTTGGGTGGTATATTCACTGAAGCCGAGTTCGGTCACCACCTGATCAAGCCGATCGAGCAGATAGACATCCGTTCCGGCCATGGTACTGCCGAGACCGATTTGTGGAATTGGGTTACCCGTTAACTGGAGCGAGATAAAGATAGCTGGAATGGTGTACGCAAGAATAAGTACACAGTACTGAGCAATCTGTGTGTAGGTAATGCCTTTCATGCCGCCCATTACCGCGTACATGAATACAATACACATACCGATCAGTAGACCCGTGGAGTAATCCACTTCAAGGAATCGACCGAAGGCAACACCAACCCCTTTCATCTGACCAATTACGTAAGTCACTGACGCGATAATCAGACACACAACCGCAACAATACGTGCAGCATTGGAGTAGAAACGCTCACCAACGAACTCAGGTACCGTGAACTTACCAAATTTACGTAGGTAAGGTGCTAAAAGCAGAGCGAGTAGTACATAGCCGCCTGTCCAGCCCATCAGGAATACAGAACCACCGTAGCCCATGAAAGCGATAAGGCCTGCCATTGAAATGAAGGAAGCAGCAGACATCCAGTCCGCGGCGGTTGCCATGCCGTTGGCGATCGGGTTAACCCCGCCCCCTGCAACATAGAACTCTTTAGTTGATCCCGCACGTGCCCAAATTGCGATACCGATATAAAGGATAAAAGTGGCACCTACAACGAGATAAGTGATTGTTTTCAAATCCATCTGAACTGCTCCTTACTCGTCCACATCAAATTCGCGATCGATTTGGCGCATTTTCCACGCGTAGTAGAAAATAATGCCTAGAAAGGTATAGATGGAACCTTGTTGTGCAAACCAGAACCCCAGTTTGTAACCACCTATCTGAAATTGGTTAAGCTCGTCGACAAATAGAATGCCGCAGCCAAAAGAAACGACAAACCAGATAACCATTAAGCTAATCATCAGTTTTACGTTTTTGTCCCAGTAGGCTTTGGCTCGTTCCTGACTTTCAAACGCCATTGCCGCCTCCTTACGATTGGTTTCGTTGTTAAATAAATGTTTCACCATCTACATTAGCAAGGCGCTGGCAAGAACTCTTTTCAACTTTAGTCGCGTGAGAAAAAACAAAAAGCGCCTAAAAATCAGGCGCTTGACATTTGAATGATAGATTTCTGTGATGTTAATGTGGTGTTAAATTAGCCTAAGGTCTAATGATTTGTTGATGACTTTATAAAATAATTCAACCAAGGTAGAAGTCTTTGATACCCAATAACAGGTTGTTTAAAGCCACTGCTGCAAGGATCAACCCCATGACTCGGCTGATGATCGCAGCGCCGACATTGCCAATCCATTTCTGGATATGTGTCGCGCCAAGCAGCAGGAGTAAGGTGATCAACAGAACACTCACCATCACCGCTGCGGTGATGCCTTGGTCGACCAAAGAATAACGGTGGTTGTCGGTCAGCATCACGATCGCCATCATTGCACCGGGAGAGGCAATTGAAGGGATCGCGAGTGGGTAGACGGCTAAGTCAGCCAGATCGGAGTGGCTGACTTCTTCAGAAAGCTTAGTTTCCTGTTCAGGCTTAGATTCACCAAAAATCATTGTTAGAGCGAACAGCAAGAGTACTAAGCCACCGGCTGCCTGAAATGCAGGTAGAGGAATCTGCATTGCATCCAGCAGCAGCTGACCTGCAATGAGGAAGAACAGAAGTACGCCTGTTGAGATACCTACCGCTTTGAGCGCCACTAAACGACGTTGTTTGGCAGTGAGGTGTTGAGTTTGGGATAGATAGACCGGAACGGAACCAATCGGATCGATGACGGCCCAGAGAACGACAAATTGAGTGATCAATACGCTAAGCAATGATTTGACTCCCAGAGTTAGTGAAACAGAGGGATGAATAAGTCGATCAGGTGACCGACTTGACTATCTTAGCAGATAAATGATCGAGATAGGGTGAAAAAGAAAATTAAGATTCAGATTCTAGCTGCTGAAGTAAAATCACAGCCTGAGTACGGTTTTTAACACCTAACTTTCTAAAGATCGCGGTCATGTGGGCTTTTATCGTTGCTTCAGAAACATTTAACTCATAGGCAATTTGCTTGTTTAGCAGACCATCAGATAACATTCCGAGTACTTTGTATTGCTGTGGCGTTAAAGTGGCAATTTTCTCTGCTAAGTCATTACAAGCTGCGTTGTTGGTGATGGAGCCTTCTGGGAAGAAAGGTTCGCCGCTCAAGACCTGATTCAATGCACTGACCAATTCTCGCATGTCACTCGACTTAGGGATAAAACCAAAAGCACCGTGGCTCTTGACTTGAGTAACGACGGATGGTTCTTCACTGGCAGACACGACCACAATTGGCATGTCTGGGTATTCTGCTCGTAGCTGAATCAGCCCAGACATCCCGTTGGCACCAGGCATTTTTAAATCAAGCAGCAGAAGATCGGGCTCGTCTTCTTTGGCAAGGACTGCCAGAAGCGCATCAAGGGAGTCCGCTTCCAATAAATTGGCACCACTAACCGCCATGTGCACAGACTGAAACAGTGCATTACGAAATAAAGGGTGATCGTCGGCGATGATAATGGTGTAGGTCGAGTCCATGACGTTAACTGCTATTGAAAGTTTGCTTACAGGAATTATTGTCACCTTTGAGAGTATGGACAATATCCATACCCTAAAAGTCTGAACTGTATCGGGTTTTATTGCCAAATTGCATATAAATAAACGAGATACAAAAACGCCAGTCGTTAGACTGGCGTGAAGTTAATCAGATGGTGCTTACAGGCTGTGGGCGTTGATGTGTTGCAAAAACGGCGCTGCCTGCATAAATCCGGTTATTCTGGCGTTGGAGACATGTTGGCCGCTGGCGTCCCAGAATTCTATGGTTGGCAGGCCAAGCACATTCATCTCTTTTAGCATTTCGATGTCTTGCGGTAGGTTCTTGGTGACATCGGCTTGTAACAGCACAAAATTACGTAGCTTCGCTTCCACATCAGGCTGGTGGAAGGTGTACTTTTCGAACTCTTTACATGCCACACACCAGTCAGCATAGAAGTCGAGCATCACAGGTTTGCCTGCCAGCTTAGCTTGTTCCAACTGGCTGTTGAGGTCATCCACGGTGCTAATGCGTGTAAATTGAATACTAGGCTTCGCTTGTTCTGTATGACCACCAAACCAGTAGTTGAGTGCGGGTTGCGCTGAGGCGAATAAGCCAAGAACCGCAATGATACCGACCGCACTTTGTTTCCAGCCACCAAATGGCAGTGAATTTTTGACATGGTACAGCCAGCCAAAAGCGGCTAGACCAAGTGCGGACCACAGTCCGGTCGCCCACGTTTCTGGCAGGATACGTTCAAGTAAGAAGATTGGCGCAGCAAGCAGAATAAAGCCAAACAGGGTTTTTACTCTGTCCATCCAGTTACCGGCTTTTGGCAGCAGTTTGTTGCCAAATACCGCAACCAGCATTAGCGGGATGCCCATGCCCAAAGCGAGAGCGTACAGTGCGACGCCGCCCGTGAGTAAGTCACCGCTTTGTGCGACGTAGAGCAGTGCGCCTGAAAGCGGCGCTGTGGTGCAAGGGGAACAAACCAATCCAGAAATCGCACCCATCGCAAACACGCCGAGCGAGCTGCCGCCTTGTTGTTTGTTACTTAAGTTATTCAGCCACGTCTGCACCGCACTTGGCAGCTGAATGGTGTAGGCACCAAACATCGACAGCGCTAGGGCGACAAACATGACGCTCAAACCAATCAGGACGTACGGGTGTTGCATGGCAGCCTGAAACTGCATACCCGCAGAGGCGACAACCAATCCCAATAAGGTGTAAGTGAGCGCCATCCCTTGAACGTAAATAAACGCTAAGCCTAATGCTCGGCCGTGGCTCAGTTTGCCGCTGCCAAGCACAATACTGGTCAAAATGGGATACATTGGCAGCACGCATGGCGTAAACGCAAGGCCAACACCCAGTGCTAAAAACAATAAGGGTGTCCACCAGCTATCACTTAGGCTAGATGCTAGGCTCGATTCCTTAGAAACTGGCTGTGAGGGTTTGGCTGGAGTGTCTGTTGGGGCGGAGCTTGTGTTACCTGATGGCGCCGATTGGTCACCAGCACTGGATTGGAAACTGGTTAAGTCAACCACGCGGGTCTCTGGCGGGTAACAAAATCCGGCTTTTGCACAGCCCTGATACTGGACAATCAGACGCGCGCCATCCTGATAATCGGCCAAAGGCACTTCGACAAACAAAGGCGTGGTATAGATGTTGACCTCACCGAAAAATTCGTCTTTGTAGGGCTGACCGTCTTCCATTTTCAGCTCGCCTACCGTGACATTTTCGCCGCTGACCGATAAACGGTGCTGGTAGAGGTAGTAATCCTGTTTGACTTGCCAGTCGAGGAAGACCTTATCGCCTTGCTGATAGGCGTTAAACGGGAAAGCTTGATCGACAGGGACAAACGTATTGCTTTGATTTCCGAAGCTTGGCGCAGAGTTAGACTGCTCGAAAAGCGCCATAGCAGGGGCAGAAGCTACAGTCAGACATAATAAAATCAGTGAAAAGACGGCACGCATAGAAAAGTCACTTGAGTTAAATTTTCATCATTTTAACTCAATCAGACAGGGGAAAGGGGGAATAAGTTTCATACTCCGACAAATATCGCCAATTCAAAAGCTTAAGTCAGGCCGATACCTGACTTAAGTTGAGATGATATAGGAAAGACTTAAACCACACCGAGTCGAGCACGAACCACTCGTTCGCAGGCATCAATATGATCGGTGTCTTTTGGTATCACGAGGACGGTGTCGTTGCCACCGACTGTGCCAAGGATTTCGGTGTGTGGGTCGATGTCGACCAATCGTGCGACGAGCTGGGCACTGCCAGGGTGAGTTTTAACCACCACCATCGCCTGATTATGGGTAATGAATTCAATCTGCGAAGAAATCGATGACTCAACACGCACGGGCGCGGTTTCAACGGTAATGCAATACACCTTTTTACCACAGGCGTTCTGGACCTTAACCACCCCGAGCTGAGACAGCAGACGAGAGACCGTAGATTGGCTGATACCTTCAAAGCCGATATCAACCAGTGCTTCGCGCAACTCATTCTGAGTGGTAAAGCTCTGTTGTTGAAGCAGGCGTTTACAGGCTGCGGTCAGGGTTTTGTCTTCAGTGTAATCCACCGAAGCGAGATTTAGAGTTTCACTCATGCGAACTCCTTAAAACATGACGTAGAGATAACTCTTCCTTGCGACCTTCAGCACTTCATTCCCTAGTAGTGCCTTCAGACATTGAGCGGTCACTTCTGAGGTGACTTAAAGATTTGATTCGGGAGTATTTTAACACCAAACAAAGTGTGGCTTTTTGAAAGGGATCACCAATTAAAAACTATTAATTAGCGATTCTATTGGTTGATAATTCTGTGGTGTGTGGATATTTATTCTCAAATGGGAATAAATATCCACAGCATTTTTAAATAGCGGTTGCCAGAGCTGATTAGCGCGCTTCTGCCATGATTTCGCGTGAGAATACTTTTTCACAGTAATGGCATTTTAGCTGAACGTGACTCTGCTTTTGCTGGACTTTAAAGTGGCTTTCGACAGGTTCACCGTGCGAAATACAATTGCTGTTCGGGCACTCAAAGACACTATGGATATGTTCTGGGAGCGCTAAAGTCAGTTTGTTGACCACCTGGTATTCTTCAATCTGGTTCACGGTGGCTTTCGGCGCATACAGAGCCAATTGGTTGGCCTGCTCTTTGGTCAAATAGACATTTTCAATCTTGATGAGGTCTTTCTCGCCGAGCGCCGAAGAAGGTAAGTTGAGACCTATGGTGATGCGCTGATTGGTCTTGTGCATTTTAAAAAGTTTGAGCACTTTAATGCCGACGTTAGCAGGAATATGGTCAATCACACTGCCGTTACGAATGGCTTCTACTTGTAGTTGAGTTTCTTTCACCATGATAATTCTCCTGCAATTAAAGGGTTTCACTAAGAACAAGGGCAAGCAAGGCTTCACGGGCATAGACACCGTTTTCAGCCTGCTCAAAGTAGTAAGCGTGTGGCGTTTTATCGACGTCTGTTGTGATTTCATCGACGCGTGGTAACGGGTGAAGTACCTTCAGGTTTTCACGCGCCTCTTTCAGCGTATCGGCGGTGAGAATAAACGCTGACTTGATGTGAGCGTATTCGGACTCATCAAAGCGCTCTTTCTGTACGCGCGTCATATACAGGACATCAAGCTCTGGTACGACGTCTTCGATGTTGTTGTGCATACTGAATTTGATGCCTGCTTCTTCGAGTTCTTCACAGATGTAATCGGGCATCGCCAATGCTTCAGGAGCGATAAAGAAGAAGCGAACGTTGTTGAACTTAGCCAGTGCCTGAGTCAGAGAGTGGACAGTACGACCGTATTTAAGGTCACCCACAAACGCGACATTGAGGTTGTCGAGCGTGCCTTGGGTTTCGTAGATAGAAAACAAATCCAGCAGAGTCTGAGTTGGATGCTGATTCGCGCCGTCACCCCCGTTGACCACAGGTACGCCATTGGAAAATTCGGACGCTAAACGCGCTGCGCCTTCTTGTGGATGGCGCATCACAAAGGCGTCGACATAAGAAGCAATCACCTGAACTGAGTCGGCCAGTGTCTCCCCCTTTTTCGCCAGTGACGTGTTTCCACCATTGTCGAAGCCAATGATTGTGCCACCGAGGCGCTGCACAGCCGTTTCAAATGACAGCCTAGTGCGAGTGGAAGGTTCAAAGAAGCAGCTGGCCACTACTTTGTTTTTAAGCAGTGTCGGGTTTGGCTCGGCTTTTAGCCTAGCCGCGGTGTCGACGATAAGCTCTAGCTCGCTGCGGCTGAGCTCAGGAATGGAGATAATGTGCTTGTTAAATAACGAATGCGCCATAGCAGTGTTTCCTCGTCTCAATGGGTGAGTTTGTCCAACCCTTGTAGATTGCTAATCCATGGGTTGATGTAAATTTCAGACAAAAAAAAGCCTCCTAAATAGGAGGCTTGAAAAGGATCGATAGAATAAAATGAAACCACACATGTCCCTGAGTCAGGGCATAAGTTAAGCCAACATTGAGTGGTTGCTGACAGGTTCATTTTGATCCTCCGAATACAAATTGCGGAGGATTATACGGACAAAAAAAGCCAACGCAATCGTTTGCGTAAAGTATTCATAAATTGGATTTTTATGCGTATTTCGCCCATTTTAGCGGCACGTTTGCAGCGGTTGTGCTGTCTTGCATTGAGAGCGATGATGAGTCCTTAAGTGTGAAAAAAAATGCGGGCTTTATTCAGCATGTTTTTTGATACATGATGAACGCCACCCGCATTTCCCTGCAAACAATACTCAGTCTAATTTGAGTATGATTACTTTTAATCGATGATATTAGTCACCTAGTGTAGCTACCATCACCGCTTTGATGGTGTGCATACGGTTTTCAGCTTCGTCGAACACAATAGAGTAGTCAGATTCAACCACCTCATCAGTCACTTCACAGCCGTTTTTAAGCATTGGGTATTCTTCAGCAAGCTGTTTACCTACCGTGGTATCTTCGCCGTGGAAGGCAGGTAGGCAGTGCATGAATTTCACATGAGGATTACCTGTTGCTTTGATCATTTCCATGTTGACTTGGTAAGGCAGCATGAGGTTGATACGCTCTGCCCATGCTTCTTTTGCTTCGCCCATCGATACCCACACATCCGTGTACAAGTAGTCACAACCTTGAACGCCTTCTTGAACATCTTCAGTCAGGGTAATTTTCGCACCGGTTGTTTCAGCAATCTCACGGCACTGTGCGACAAGTGCTTCTTCTGGCCAGAACTGCTTAGGCGCGACGAGACGAATATCCATGCCCATCTTAGCGGCGCCAACCATCAGAGAGTTGCCCATGTTGTTGCGCGCATCACCTAGGTAGGCAAACTTCATTTCGTGTAGCTGTTTGCCACGGCCATGTTCCATCATAGTTAGGAAGTCAGCGAGAATTTGCGTCGGGTGGAACTCATCGGTCAGGCCATTCCATACTGGTACACCTGCGTAAGCGCCTAGCTCTTCGACAATTTCCTGACCAAATCCGCGGTACTCGATGCCATCGTACATGCGGCCTAAAACGCGTGCAGTATCTTTCATCGATTCTTTGTGACCAATCTGAGAGCCTGTTGGGCCTAAGTAAGATACTTGAGCGCCTTGGTCAAAAGCCGCAACTTCAAAGGCACAACGGGTACGAGTCGACGTTTTCTCGAAGATCAGAGCTATGTTTTTACCTTTCAGACGAGGTTGCTCGTAGCCGTTGTATTTCGCTTTTTTCAACTCCACGGATAGGTCCAACATGTGTTGAATTTCACGCGGAGTAAAGTCTAATAATTTTAGGAAGTTACGGTTGCGTAGGTTGAAAGCCATGATGTTTTCCTTCTTATCGATGTGCACTTTCTCGTTGCAGGGAAAGAGGTAAGAAAGTGCAGTAATGAATTTGAGTGATTGTTTGTTTCATCTCAGCCCTGACTCAAGTCAGGACTGCTGGTAATTAGCCTTTGGTGATATTGGTGCCTGCCGTGCCCTGAAGAATGCGTAAACCATCTTCCAGTGAGCCGATACCGACCACTTTGCCACCTTGCTTGACGAACTCGCATGACGCTTCGATTTTTGGCCCCATTGAGCCAGCGTCAAATTGGTACTGTGCTAATTCGGTTGGGTTAGTGCTGCGCAGCGCATGTTGAGTAGGCTTGCCCCAATCGAGGTAAACCGCATCTGCGTCAGTGAGGATGAGCAGGGCGTCTGCATTTAGCTGCTTGGCAAGGAATGCTGCGGACATATCCTTATCAATCACCGCTTCGACACCGACCAGTTTGCCATTCTCTTTTTTGACTGGGATGCCGCCACCGCCAGTACAAATCACTAAGTGGCCTTCGTCGATGAGCTTGGTGATCGCTTCGTGTTCGATGATGCCTGTTGGTTGTGGGCTAGGCACGACGCGGCGAAAGTGCTGACCGTCTGGTTTGATGGTCCAGTGGTACTTCTCTGCCAGTTCACGTGCCTCGGCTTCTTCATAAATCGGGCCGATGGGTTTGGTTGGGTCAGCGAATGCCGGATCATTGGGGTCCACTGTCATCTGAGTTAGCATGCAAGTGGCGTTGATGTTCGGCATTTGGTTTTTGAACTCTTGCATCAACATGTAACCAATCATGCCTTGCGTTTCACTGCCCAGAACATCAAGTGGGTATGGTGCTACCTTCTTGTACTCCAAACCTTGTAACGCCAGTAAGCCAACCTGTGGGCCATTACCGTGTACAAGTACGACGTTGTATTCCTGAGCAATTTCCGAAATGGTTTTGACGGCAATTTCGATGTTCTGACGCTGTACTTCGGCTTCCAATGGTTCACCGCGGCGAAGTAGGGCGTTTCCACCAAGTGCGACAACTACAGTTTGTTTTGTCATTGCTTTAATCTCTCTGCTGAGGGCGAGAGCTAAGTCGCTCTCGCCAACTTATCCGTTACTTAAATACCATCACGTTCGATTGGGCAGCTCATGCAGCGTGCACCGCCGCGGCCACGACCCAGCTCATCGCCAGGAATTGGCAATACTGTGATGCCTGCTTTGTCGTACTTCTCGTTGGTGTAGGTATTTCCTTCGTATCCGATCACGACACCAGGCTTAACGGTGAGAACGTTGTTAGCATCGTTCCACTGTTCACGCTCTGCGTTGAAGTTGTCACCGCCAGTGGTGATAAGGTTGAGTTGGTCGACGCCAAGTGCTTTCTCGATAGCCGTCACGAAGTAACCTTCTTCTTTGACATTCACAGCGCCAGATGCATCGCCAGTCAGGCTCCAGCACTTGACATCTTTGCGCATCACTTCTGGGTAAACAGAGAAGGTATCTTCACGCATATGAGTCATGACTGTGTCTAAGTGCATGCATGAACGATGTTTTGGCAGCTCCATCGCAATCACTTGTTTAGCTTGACCATGTTTGAACAAGCCAGAAGCAAGATGCTCAACACCTTGAGCGGTTGTGCGCTCTGACATACCAATCAGCACGGCGTCTTTACCAATGACTAAGACATCGCCGCCTTCAATGGTGGAGTTGTCGTAGATTTTCTCTTCATCACCGAAGTATTTGATGAAGTCCTGACCAGCAAAGCTTGGGTGCCAGCGGTAGATAGCACGAACGTGGTTGGTTTCACGTTGACGGGCTGGCTTAGCCATTGGGTTGATAGAGACACCGCCATAGACCCAGCAAGAAGTGTCGCGGGTAAATAGGTGGTTTGGTAATGGCTCAATGATGAAATCTGTTGGTGCATGAAGCCCCTGCATCATAGATGAGGATTTCATCGGCATTTCAGCATAAGAAAGACCACCGGTAAGAATCTTAGCCAGCTCAACATTGGGTAAGTCACCTAAGTAGCAACGAACGTCATTGGCAAAAGTTTTACCTAAACGGTAATCCGATACCTGACGACTTAGCAGCCAGTCTTTGGCTTCTGCTACCGCCAGCGTGTCTGCAAGTAAGTCAGTAAGCAGTAACACTTCCACACCTTGGTCGCGCAGAGTTTGAGTGAACACATCGTGCTCTTTACCTGCTCGCTCGACGGCAAGTACGTCATCAAATAGCAGATCGTGGCAGTTGGAAGGCGTCAGGTGAGTCAGTGCTCGTCTTGGGCGATGCACCAGAACGCGACGTAATTGACCGATTTCAGAACCTACGTATAACTTACTCATGATCGTATCTCTCTTATATTTTTAATTAGTTTTAAAACTTAAAAACTAATATTTAATTTGTAGGGAATAGAAGAGCGAATTTATTTATTCACTTATTTTGTTTCTGGAATTCATATTACGCTTGTCTGGGTAGGAATCTTAGAGATCAATCACAGTTCGTTTTTTATGCCTAAAGCCAGTGTTTTCAAGGGGATTAACAATATCTATGCAGTTGTTATTGGTATGTGAACCCCCTATTTAACCATTTAAAAGGGAAGTTTATGCATAAGTTGAGGTTGAGTGTCTGATTAATATCCTTACCAAGGAAAAATATTCAAATATAAATTATTTACAAAGAGTATATTAGATTGAAATTATGCACTCTAACTTTCTAGATAATTGCTTTTAAGTGTTGAACTATTCGTTTTATAACAAAACTTTTGATAATAAATTTAATGTCGATCACATATTAAATGCCTAGGATTGTTTGAGGGAATTAATATTGGATAAATGAAAATTATAGATAGGAATAGTTTTTCTAATTTTCAGCTGAACAGACAAAAGAAAAGCCGCACTAAGGCGGCTTTGGGGGCTCACATCCTGTGAGCGAGTGTAAGGAAAAGAGCAGGTTAGATAAGCGCACCAATGCTGATCATCACAACACAGAATAGCGTCAGAATGGCTAGCAATGGTGCCACCCATTTCACCCAGCGCACATAAGGCACCCGGGCAATGGCAAGGCCGCCCATAACGACTGCCGAAGTGGGAGTAACGAGGTTGACCAAGCCAGAAGCCGATTGATAAGCCGTGATGACTAGGTCGCGTCCGACACCAGCAAAGTCTGCGAGTGGAGCCATAATCGGCATAGTGAGTACTGCCAGACCAGAGGTGGAAGGCACAAGGAAAGATAGCAATATCTCAAGGAAGAACATGACATTAATGAACACGACCGACGACAGACCGGTCACCATCTGCTCCGCTGAGTACAAGATGGTATCAGTGATCATGCCGCGGTCCATGACAACTACAATCCCGCGCGCAATACCGATGATCAGCGCTACGCCAAGTAGGTCACGAGCACCATCAATAAAGCTGTTGGTGAACTCTTCTTCGCTCATACGTGCGACGAGTCCGACTAAAATTGTTGCCGCTAAGAACATGGCTGAGATTTCTGCCATCCACCAACCAGCAACAGAGACACCATAGATCATCACACCGAATGAGCCGCCGAAGATGGTTAAAATGACTTTACGTGTGGTGGTGAACTCAAGAGATTCGCCAGTTTGATTACCAAGGAAATGCGCTTTGTTCTCTTCGTATTTATCGTAAACAATCGATTTGCTCTGGTCTTCACGCACCATACGGGCATAGCGCATCACGTAGGCGACACAAATGACCCAGCCGATCACCAGCATTAAGGCACGTAGCATGATGCCATCGGTAAACGGAATTCCAGAAGCGTTAGCAGCAATGACGGTGGCAAATGGATTGATGGTGGAGCCCAATACACCAATGCCCGCGCCAAGTAGCACAGTGGCTGCGGCAACCAGTGGGTCGAAGCGCGCAGCCATCATCACCGGTACTAACAGGGTGTAGAATGGCAAGGATTCTTCGGCCATGCCGTAGACGGTTCCCCCGGCAGCAAACAGAGCCATTAGAATGGGAATCATCATCTCTTCTCGGCCTTGAAGACGCTGTGTTACGCGCTCAATCCCAGCATCGATGGCGCCCGTTTTTGTCACTAGCCCTAGGAAGCCACCAATGACAAGGATGAACAGAGAAACATCAATTGCGGCGGCTTCGTAGCTATTGTGGTCATAGAAGCCGTCAATCGGTGCTAGTAGTACGTCAATGACACCTTGAGGGTTGCCTTCTACAGCTTGATAAGTACCAGTTACAGGGACTTCTCGACCCAAATCTTCATTCATTGCGCGATCATACTGGCCAGCAGGTACAATCCAGGTCAGCATCGCGACCAGTGCAATTAAAATAAACAGAATCGTGTAAGCGGAAGGGAACTTAAAGTTGGCAAAGAAGCCGCCTTTTTTTTCTTCGGTAGGTACAGTTTGGGTGGTCATGGTGATCTCCTTACTCTTACTTGTTGAATAACAAATAAAAGTGAATCAGCGACTAGAGTTATAAATATAAACTCACAAATATTAAGTTATTGGAATTGTGATAATTATTTTGAGCTGATTACGAATAGCTCTTGGAGGTTATTTTAATTATTGATGAGTTTTCTAACTTTGGTGATCTTCACAAAAATATTCAGTGTTATTTTGTTGGTTTTTAAACAAGTTCAGAACGCAAGGGTATTTGTTTAATTAAAATGGATTTCTATTCCTTTACCAGAGGTAAGGGCAAGTTATTTGGGTCATGATTGATGATGAATAAATAAAATAAGGAATTTTATTCATTGATTCGGATTTTCATTCAGGAGCATTTTTTGGAAGATCTTTTGATTAAAGTCAAAATAAAACTGTGATGTGAGATTTTTTATTGAGAACAAAATTAAAAAAAGGGAGCACAAGCTCCCTTTATTTTTACCGTTTTAATTAGATCAGTAGGCCACCGAAAGTGAAGCCTAATGCAACGGCTGACGCAATGGTTACCACACCTGGGATGAAGAATGGGTGGTTAAATACGTAGCTACCGATGCGAGTTGAACCTGTGTCATCCATTTCTACTGCAGCAAGCAACGTTGGGTAAGTAGGTAGAACGAACAGAGCGCTAACTGCGGCGAAAGACGCGACTGCTGTTAGTGGAGCAACACCAATTGCAAGGGCAGCAGGCATCAGAGAGACCGTGGTTGCGCCTTGTGAGTAAAGCAACATAGAGGCAAAAAACAGAACCATGGCCAGCATCCATGGGTAATCAGCCAGCAACGCACCTGCGACCTCTTTAATGCCATCCACGTGTGCATTGACGAAGGTTGAACCTAACCAAGCCACACCTAGAACACATACACAAGCGGTCATGCCCGAACGGAAAGTCGAGGCGTTAGGAATCTTTGAAGCGTCAATCTTAGTGAATAGAACGATAGCTGCTGCCGCTGCTAGCATCACTGTCATGATGGCTTCGTTACGCCCAAGTGCTGGGTCAACAATCAGACCTACTGATTTAGAGATGGCTGCCGCATAGCAAACCACGAAGCCAATTGCCGCAAGGAAAATGTACGTAGCTGTTTTCGCGGTTGGTAAAATGTCGCGCTGTTTTTCCGTTGCGAGTTTGATCAGGCCTTTCTCTAAACGCTCTTGATAAATCGGATCGTCTTTCAGTTCACTGCCCATGAAGTTAGCGACAAAGGCGCCAATCATACAAGCGATGAAGGTGGTTGGGATGCACACCGCAAGCAGTGTCAGGTAGTCAACCCCCATTGGTGCCAGCATCGCAGCGAATGCCACTACCGCCGCTGAGATAGGTGAAGCGGTAATCGCGATTTGTGATGCGACCACAGCAATAGAGAGAGGGCGAGATGGACGAACGCCCTGACCTTTTGCGACCTCCGCAATAACCGGTAGCGTTGAAAATGCCGTGTGGCCTGTACCCGCCATTAATGTCATTAGGAAAGTGACGATAGGCGCATAAAAGGTGATGCGCTCAGGGTTCTTGCGCAAGAAGTTTTCTGCCAGTTGTACTAACCAATCCATACCACCGGCAACTTGCATTGCAGCAATTGCTGTGATAACCGACATAATGATCAGAATAACATCAACAGGAATGTATGCCTGACTGGTCGGTACGCCAAGTATTAATGACAATGCGATAACGCCTGCACCGCCCGCAAAGCCGATGCCAATACCGCCGATTCTTGCTCCTAAAAAGATAAAGAGCAGAACGACTAACAGTTCGACCGCTACCATAATAGATACCTCATATTGTTAACTTAAATTCGATTATCTAAACACTCAGTGTCTAAACGTTTAGATAATGGAAGGAGGGAGCCACTGAATGAGTTAACCCTGATAAAGTTGTGGTTAACCGTATTAGTGCCTAAAAAAGGGCCCTATTGGGCCCTCCTTGGTAGCAATCTTATTCGTAGCGTTTCGCTTTATACTTAGGATGCATAAAGTTTTCAACGTTCAAGATATCGTCCAACTCTTCTTCGGTCAGTAAGCCACGCTCTAGCACTACTTCACGAACGCTTTTACCCGTTTCTGCACAAATCTTACCGACGATGTCACCTTCGTGGTGGCCAATGTATGGGTTCAGGTAAGTTACGATACCGATTGAGTTGTAAACGTAGCCTTCACAGATCTCTTTGTTGACCGTGATGCCATCGATACATTTATCACGCAAGTTGACACACGCGTTAGACAGTAGAGAAATGGACTCGAACATGCTTTGCGCGATGACAGGTTCCATCACGTTTAGCTGTAGCTGACCACCTTCTGCGGCAAATGAGATAGTGTTGTCATTACCCAGTACTTTGAAACAGACTTGGTTGACCACTTCTGGTACCACAGGGTTAACTTTAGCTGGCATGATAGAAGAGCCTGCTTGAAGCTCTGGGAGGTTAAGTTCGTTTAGACCTGAACGTGGGCCAGAAGATAGCAGGCGCAGGTCATTACAGATCTTAGACAGCTTGACCGCCAAACGCTTCAGCGCGCCATGTGTCATTACATAAGCACCACAGTCTGAAGTTGCTTCAATCAGATCTTCTGCTGGGACTACGTCTAGGCCAGTCACGTCAGCTAAGTGTTTCACTGCCAGTTTCTGATAGCCTTCAGCTGCGTTCAAACCGGTACCGATCGCAGTGGCACCTAAGTTAATTTCAAGCAGTAGCTTTGAAGTGTACTCAAGGGCACGGATTTCTTCATTCAGAGTCACAGCCCATGCGTGGAACTCTTGACCTACGGTCATTGGTACCGCGTCTTGAAGCTGAGTACGACCCATTTTAAGCACGTCTTTGAACTCTTGGCTCTTAAGCTCAAATGCACCTTTCAGGTATTCAATCGCTTCAATCAGAGTGTGAACACTGTTGTAAACGGCGATACGGAAACCTGTTGGGTAAGCACAGTTAGTCGACTGGCTCTTATTAACATGGTCATTTGGATTAACGAATTCGTACTGACCTTTTTCCTTGCCCATCAGCTCAAGTGCGACGTTGGCGATCACTTCGTTGGTGTTCATGTTGACTGATGTGCCTGCACCGCCTTGGAAGACGTCTGAAGGGAACTGATCCATGCACTTACCTGTTTCAAGGATCAAATCACACGCTTCAACCACGTATTTCGCTACATCTTTAGGAATAACGCCTAACTCTTTGTTCGCTAACGCCGCGGCTTTCTTGGTCATAACCATGCCACGGACAAATTCAGGTACGTCTGAAATCGTAACATTAGAGATATTGAAGTTTTCGATAGCGCGTAGCGTGTGGATGCCGTAGTAAGCGTCGGCAGGAACGTGGCGTTCGCCAAGTAGGTCTTCTTCGATACGAGTGGCTGCAGCTGCAGTGCTTGGAGTATCAGTTAGGGTAGCCATCACAGGATCCTTAGATAATTATTCTGATGATAAAGTAAAATGCTAGCCATTCTGCAGTGTAAGAATCCTTTCGTCAGAATTTTTGGCTGTAAAATCCGTCCTGACTTATGGGGCTCATGATACTGCACCCAGCGGATAAAAATAGTAGCTTGATCACCTTTTTTGCTTTTGTTTAGTTAAACTTTTGCAAGATATGAACAGGGTATTAATAACCACAAAGTAGTAGTGGTTTATTGAGGTTTCTATCACTCTTTTTTACAGCTTTAATTTGAGCTTGAATCAGCTTTGGGCTTACACTGGGCTTAACAAAGGAGGGCGCGTGTTTCCTATCTTATTATTGATGTTTATTTTCGTTCCTATTATTGAAATAGGCCTGTTTATTTCGGTTGGCGGTTACTTAGGATTGTGGCCGACGATCGCACTGGTACTGATCACCGCGTTTGTCGGTGCGTCTTTAGTACGTAGCCAAGGTTTGCAGACCTTAATGTCAGTGCAAAACCGCTTGCAGCAAGGCGAGCTGCCTGCTCAGCAAATTCTTGAAGGTGTGATGCTAGCGGTCTCAGGGGTACTACTGCTGACACCGGGCTTTATGACCGATGCGCTCGGCATGTTGGTGTTATTACCGGCACCACGCGCTGCGATGGCAAAATACCTTATGAGTAAGATGACGGTGCAGTCTGTTGGTGGTGGCTTTCAAGGTGGTTTCGGTTCTGGAAACTTCCAAGGCCCTTTTGATCAAGATCCGTTTAATCAACAACCTAAAGACGGTAATACGTTTGAAGGGGAATATGAGCGTAAGGATGGAGACGATAATAATCGCCTCAATTAACGGATAAAACCTCGCGAACACTTGATCAATAAAGGCGCAATCGCAGCGCCTTTATTTGTATTTGCCTCTAGAGCTTTAATTCTATTTATAAGCAAAAGCTAAACTAAATCAGCGATCTATTCTCATTTGTGCAACAAACGTTTCACCTTATGTTTAAACTTTGAAGTCTCTTCAAATATTCAGCATATCTATGAGATCGAAATCTCACTGTCACTGAATGTTGTTTTTAGTTTCATGAAAAAGATAAACACTTGTCGTGCTTTATAAGTCTTTTCTCAATAGAAAAGGTGATTTGGAACACGCTTTCTCAACCCTATACAACACGGAAAGCGATGCAAGGTGGACAGAATGAAACAAAAACTAACCCCAACCTTACTTGCAGCAGTGGTCGCAAGTGCTCTCTCCGCTCCAGCAATGGCGGATATCGTAATTTCTCAGTACGTTGAAGGTAGCAGTAACAATAAAGCTATTGAGATTGCCAACACTGGCGATTCAGCAGTGACGCTGGATGGCTATGAGCTAGCGAAATCGACCAACGGCGGCGGTGAGTGGGGCAGCAAACTGGCTCTAGATGGTCGTGTACTGGAAGCGCAAAGCGTTCTGGTTGTTGCACACACAAGTTCAAGTGATGAAATCAAAGCAGTAAGCGACATCCTAAATGGTTCAGTAATCGGATTTAACGGTAATGATCCGGTTGCGCTACTTAAAGACGGCAACGTACATGACGTATTGGGTAACATGGGCGGCTCAGATTTCGCAAAAGATGTCACTCTAGTACGTAATGTTGATGCGATGACGCCTTCTTCTACTTATGACGCTTCTCAATGGTCATCGCTGGCAAAAGACAGCATCGAAGGTCTAGGTGTACTAGATGGCGGTGAGACTCCAGAGCCGTTCGCTTGTACTCGAGATGGTGCTGAACCTGTCTTTACATCGATTCAAGAAATTCAAGGTGAAGGTGATACGTCTCCATTCATCAATGGCTACCCATACATCACAGATGAAGACTTCTTCGTCAAAGGTGTGGTTAGTGCAGTGACCACAGGTCTAACAAAGGGCTTCTATCTACAAGCACTGGAAGATGACTACAACCCGAAAACATCGGAAGGTTTGTTCGTTCATACTAACCAGTCAAGCTCTGATCTTCAGCCTGGTGATGTGGTTTGTGTGAAAGGTAAAGTTCAAGAGAACTACAACCTGACGCAACTAAAAGCGGAAAACAACAACTGGGTTAAGCAAGGTGAGCAATCTGCTCCAGCAGCGACGGCGATTGAAGTGATGGCAGATGACGCTAACTTCGATCAGACGCTAGAGCGCTATGAAGGCATGCTGGTTAAGACGACTGAAGCGTTGGATATGCGCGTGACTCGCACCTTTGGTTACGATTACGCATCGCGTCGTAACAACATGGTTGTAGCTCAAGGCCGCATCAACATGCACCCTAACCAGAACTTTGCAGCAGGTTCTGACGAAGCGAAACAGCAGAGCACTGAAAACGCAGAGCGTCGCCTGTTCATTGAGTCTGATGCAAAAGCAGCTAACGGCACGGTTCCTTACTACCCAGACTTTGGCCGCACTGATGCTGACCAGAATGGTTCCACAGAAGACTACATCCGCATCGACGATACCATCGTTGGCCTAGAAGGTGTTCTAAGCTACAGCTACGGTGATTACCGTCTGATTGCCACTAACACGCTAACTAACGATAACTTCGTACGTAACGATCCTCGTACTGAAGGCATCGATATGGAAGAAGGCGATCTTCGTATCGCGACATTCAATGTACTCAACTACTTCAACTCCCCATTTGGTGGTGACGCTAACCAGCACGGCGACAACCGTGGTGCAGACAGCTTTGAAGAGTTTGAAGTTCAACAGGCGAAGATTGTTAACGCAATTCTACGCCTTGACGCTGATATCATTGGTTTGATGGAAATCGAAAACAATGGCTTTGGTGACAGTGGTGCTATTCGTCAGCTTGTTGAGCAGCTAAACCAGCGTATCGATAAGAAGAAAGACCGTTACGACTTCGTTGCCGTTGACAGCAATGGCGATAAAGTGACGGATGAGAACGACTCAATTGGTACTGACGTTATCACAACAGGCGTTATTTACCGTTCTAAAGTAGCGAAGCTGAAAGAAGTACGCGTTATCGAGATGCCAAGTCAGCAAGCGCCTGAAGTACTAGATGACGACGGTAAAGTGATCGAAGATGGTAAGAACTATCAGCGTAACTCTCTAGCGCCAACGTTCAAGATCAAAGGAACTAATGAGAAGATCACGGTTGCCATCAACCACTTCAAATCGAAAGGTTCTAAATGTTGGGAAGACGCAGCACCTGTTGACCAAGGTGGTCAGGGCGGTGTCGATGCTGACCAACAAGGTTCTTGTGAAAACTTCCGTGTTGCAGCGGCGGTTGCACTGGGCGACGCGCTGAAAGAGATCAAAGGTCATAAAGTGATTCTTGGTGACTTGAATTCTTACGGTATGGAAGATCCGATGCTAGTTCTGACGGATTACAGTGAAGAGAAATACGGTAAGCAGATCAAAGCGGCACGTAATACCTTCATTGGTGACACAGAGCAGTTTGGTGACAACGGTGCGGTGATTACTGAAGGGTACAACTACATCAATGCTGTTGCGACGAAGCACCCAAATAGCTGGAGCTACTCGTACAATGATGAAGTGGGCGCGCTAGACCACCTGCTAATCAGCCCAAGTCTGAAGAAGCACTTTGTGGATGCGACAGACTGGCATATCAATGGCGGCGAATCGACGCTATTTGATTACAACGACGAGTACAAAGGTGACTTGCCAAAATACAACGATCACTTCCGCTCTTCTGACCACGATCCAGCAGTCCTAGAACTGAACATGGCAGGTTCGTTCGGCTTTGGTGCGCTAATGTCATTGTTTGGCTTAGCATTATGGCGTCGTCGTAAATAAGCTAATCTTTTATAGAGACCAAGTAAAAACCGCCACATTCAGTGGCGGTTTTTTTATTCGTATATATTGGAGGGAATTTCTGTTTCACATCGTTCCTTATCATAATCGCCAAGGTATCCACCTGAACCGCGGTAATAAACACGGACGATCATTCCGGATTCAACAAACCAACGCAGGTCTTCACATGCCAAACGATAACCTAACTCTTTAACGTGTGAAGTTTTCCATCTGCCACCTTCCCCACTCAATGCCTCTGTGTAGCTTATTACACCATTGTCGCTGACTTCTAACCATTCGTATTCACTTAGCCGTTCTTTTGCTTTATTAATAGTTTTTTGGTCTGCAGTAGTCTTTAAGTCTTCGATTTTAGTGGTTTGACAAGCGCTCAAAGCCAATGCTGAAAGGCAAGCCACTGCGATATGTTTTAGTTTCATTATTGTTCTCAGCTGATATGAAATTAAGGATAAACCTTAAGGAAGAGTGGATTTTATTTATAAGTCATATCAATGTGTAGTGATAATTTTATAAAACTAAAATAAGTGTGAACTTGGATGTTATAAGGCATCATCATTGCTGTTCAACAATGGTGTGATGTTTACCATAAAGCGATTTGGTCACATATGTAGAAGTGGTATAACAGTGCATTGAAAAGCAAGAAATATCAAAATGATAAAGCTTATAAGGAGCAAGCTGATGAGTTAGGAGAGACTTTAGCGCTACTGAATGATTACAAAATGAGCGGAGACTGTAATTATTTTAGAATATCGAAGTACTGAGCTTATCTTTAATACACACGGTAGTATAAAACGTTCGAATAATGTGAAATTTGAGATTGTATCACCATTATGAAAAATAAATTGAAAGTTCATGTAAACAACCTAAAAGGTGAGGAAAGGGTGTATAACGCTACATTAAAGCGCCTTTTAAAAACAAATCAGTCGGCATTAGACGATACTGACAAGAGCTATTTTGGTTTTGAAACGGGTTACAGCAACTTTGTTAAACTATTTGCTATAGGCCACCACTTACCTTCAGTTTCCAAGCTAGAAGTCAGCGATCATTTATTTACTGCTCAGCAATACTTAATGTTATGGCAACGTACTTTTGTTCAGCCAGCGGGAGAGATCGTTCCTTTCACTTATCAAGGGGTAGATTTCGCTATCCCTGCGAGTGGGAAAATACAATCGATCCCTTCTCCGGAATGGCTAGAAATGATCTATTTAGCGATTGTTACGGGGCGTCACCAAGATTTAAACTTGCTCATGGGCTTACTTAACAGTGATCAGGTGTTCCATCGTGCTGAACTGCAATCACACCATTGTGAAATTGTCTTGCATATGCTGGGGCTAAAAGACAGTGAAGATATTTCTGGTGCAATCAATCAACTGACCGCTCTTGTTGATAGTAAAGAGAGCTTAATTCAAGGTAAATGGGCACCTTTTCATGCTATTACGATCACGCTTGGCTTTTTTGATGTGATGAAAAACGTGCACCAGCAAGATCAAGACGCCTATCGTAACGCTATGTATCGTGCTTTGGAAATGCACAAAGAATGGTGGACTCATGACAAGGACTTTAGTCAAAGAGCTCAAGGTTATGTTGCTATGCCATTACTGGCTGCGGCCAAGTATGCATATGAGAAGTATGGCTTGACGCTAGATTTTGAGTGCGGTTATCTCCCTAGCTACATATACCTGAGTTAGCTGCTTCAATGTTTGAGCGCTAAGTAAGCCAGCTAAAAGTCTAAGGATTGAGTATTAGCAAATGACAAACCTCATTTATTAATCGCTCGTATAAGCTCATCGATGACGGCTTTTAATAAAGGCAATGGAACTCGGATACAGTATAAAGAGAAGGCATTTAAACCAGATGAATAAATGTACATTAGATCACCATGTGATTGAGTACTGTCAACGAGATTGGGGAGATGATTACTCCCCAATAAAATTAGGGCAGTGGTTAGAACCGTTGATAAATATGACCCCGTGCAGGGATGACCTTGAGGGTCTAGAACCGGGAAGATATCAGTTTAATTGCATTACTCAGCAGGGGTGGCACCTAGAAGTATTGGGAAAACGCCTTCTTAAGGGGGAGCCAAAGTCGTATTTAGAGTGGCACCTGAAACTCATCTACCACTTAGGGCAAGCATATTTTCGAATGACATTTAATTCAGGCACGCAGGTACCAATCAATGTCAACCAGCATTGTTATTCTGCGGTTGGTAAGGTTTACGATAGCGGCTTAGGCTTAGATGATTGGGTCATCCCATTCTCAGCGGCATTAATTCTTCAAGATTACAATGGTGCCTTTGAGCTATGCGAAATGAATGATTCTTTCATTGATGCGGATATTTTTACCGCAAGCTCTGCAGACAAGCAATTTGATAAAGCCATGTTACGGTTATTGAAAGGTGTCTTGCATCCAGAATCTGATATAGAAACGCTACTAAAGGATGCGGCACAAAAAGTCTTTGACCCTCAGGCAATTGGTTCCACCAGAAAAGGAGTCGATCACAGAGTCGAAGAGGTGCAATATCGCTACTTGCCGCTAATCTCTTTGATTCATGCGATGTACAGTTCTGACAGGGAAACCTTATACCCGGAGAAACTAAAAGAAGCCCTAAAGGATCATAAAACATACTGGATGAGGGATGAACCGCAACATGACAATGCCTATGCCTCTGAGCAATGGATTGCCATGCTAATCACTGCTCTTGCTTCTTTGGCTTATCACCGTTGGGGGCTTGAGCCAAGCGTCGATACTCTATATATGCCAGAGTGGATGGTAAAAGGGGACATAAGCCCTGATTTTAAGAGCAAAGCGGAAGTTTTTGGTAGTAATGATGAATTTTGATTGTCAGTAAATGGAATGGAAAATACGGCCAAGCAACAGGCAGTGTTGCTAGGTGTACAGCGGTAGAATTTGGAATCGGTATAATACTAGATTGCCCCATATATGTGCGAATCAATTTACATAGAGATTAATTACGTACTGTAAACCCATAACGCCAGCTTATGCTGGCGTTATTTTTATCGTTTGCGGAGTTATTGCTTGCCTTTCCGTCTTGGTATTGCACAATACCGCCCCTGACAAGCAATTTTATCAACACCAATCCAGACCCATGCTGTTAATCATCGATAACTACGATTCCTTTACTTATAACCTGTACCAGTACTTTTGCGAGTTGGGTGCAGAGGTAAAGGTTGTGCGTAACGATGAAACAGATATTGCAGCGATTGAAGCGATGAAACCTAGCCATCTGGTGATCTCTCCGGGGCCGTGTACACCTAATGAAGCGGGGATAACCTTAGAGGTGATAGAACACTTTGCCGGTAAACTGCCGATACTGGGAGTGTGCTTAGGCCATCAGGCGATTGCTCAGGTGTTTGGTGGCGAAGTGGTGCGTGCTCGTCAGGTGATGCATGGGAAAACATCCCCAATCCGACACAACGGCCGCAGCGTTTTTGCTGGCTTGAATAACCCTCTCACAGTAACGCGCTATCATTCACTGGTGGTACAACACGGCACACTGCCAGAGTGTTTTGAGCTCACCGCTTGGACGGAGCTTGAAGATGGCTCGATGGATGAAATCATGGGCTATCAGCACAAAACCTTGCCTATTGATGCGGTGCAATTTCACCCAGAATCGATCAAAACTGAGCAAGGGCATGAGTTACTTGCCAACTTTTTACGTCGCTAATCCTCTTTTATTGCCTCAATAAATCCTGACTGGGATCACTTTTTTTAACATTTCTTTCATATTCTTGCGTGCGGATATTATGTGAAAAACTATTCGCAGGCGTTGTCCTGCCTAACTCTCCGCCCTTGTTATTACTATGCTTAACTACAGCTTATCTTTGTTATAAGAATATATTGCTTCATAAAAGCAGTGGCTTAATGCATAAATACTCAAAGCTAATGCAGAACAGACTTTCAGCAGTGAAGTAAAAAGAATAATTCACTATTGAAATGGTTAATTAAATGTAAATACAATGCCGAAATTGCTTAAATGCAAAACAATATGTGCTTTCGTTTAATGAAAGCAAGGATGCAAAAATTACCTGGCATGCGGTATCGAGAGGGAATGTGCAATGACAGTCGAAAATAAAGTAGAACGCGGTTTGTTTGATGAGGTGATGGTACCTTGTTATAACCCAATGGAAATGGTTCCAGTCAAGGGCGAAGGCGCTCGTGTTTGGGATCAGGAAGGCAAAGAGTACATCGACTTTGCTGGTGGTATCGCCGTGAGCTGTTTGGGTCATTGTCACCCTGCAATGGTTAATGCTCTGACGGAGCAAGGCCAAAAACTATGGCATCTAAGTAATGTCATGACAAACGAACCTGCACTTCGCCTAGCGAAGAAGCTGACAGACGTTAGCTTTGCAGAAAAAGTGTTCTTCGCTAACTCAGGTGCAGAAGCAAACGAAGCAGCTCTGAAACTGGCGCGTCGTTACGCAGCTGACAAGTTTGGTCCTGAGAAATCTGAAATCATCGCTTTCAAACAAGGCTTCCACGGTCGTACTTTCTTTACGGTAACGGTTGGTGGCCAAGCGGCTTATTCTGATGGTTTTGGTCCTAAACCTGGTGATGTTACTCATTTGCCTTACAACGATGTAGAAGCGCTACGCGAACATATCTCTGACCGTACTTGTGCCATCATGATGGAACCTCTTCAAGGTGAAGGCGGTATCATTTCTCCAACAGATGAGTTTGTTCAAACGGTTCGTGAACTGTGTGACAAGCACAATGCACTGCTTATCTTTGATGAAGTTCAAACAGGTAACGGCCGTACGGGTCACTTCTACGCTTACCAAGGTCTGGGTGTCACTCCAGATATCCTAAGCACAGCAAAATCGCTCGGTGGCGGTTTCCCTATCGGCGCAATGCTAACCACCACTGAACTGTCTAAGCACCTGAAAGTAGGAACTCATGGTTCAACGTACGGTGGTAACCCACTTGCGTGTGCGGTTGCAGAAGCGGTCGTCGACATTGTAAGCGCACCAGAAACTCTGGCTGGCGTTGCAGAGCGCGAAGCTCTGTTCCGTGACGGTTTAGCTAAACTTAATGATAAGTACAACATGTTCGCGGAAGTTCGCGGCAAAGGCCTTCTTTTAGGCGCTGCGCTTAACGATGAGTGGCAAGGCCGTGCGCGTGACGTACTGGTTGCAGCAGGTAAAGAAGGTCTGATGGTGTTAGTGGCAGGCGCGAATGTAGTTCGCTTTACGCCTTCACTGGTTATCACCAAAGAAGAAATCGCAGAAGGATTAGCAAAACTAGATAAAGCACTTGCCACTCTAGTTAAATAATAAATAAACAAACTGGGAGAGCTGTATTGCAACAGTTCTCCCAATACCAGTGCTATCGGTCATGTGTTTGAGTACCTGCGCAGGAAAAATTGCTTAGAACAAGGCGTAGCTTGCAGCAAGCTAGCGGGCCTAACTTCATAAGCTACAACGTAGTGATTAGCGATTTTAACCAGCAACAACGAATAGATGACCGATAGCATTGGTATCCTGCATCAGGAGGGAGTATCGATGCTGGTTGTTCGCCCTATAGCAATGTCGGACTACGATGCGCTGCACACCTGTGCGGTTGAATCGGGTCATGGATTCACATCTCTTCCGGTTAACGAAGAACTGTTAACCAACCGTATTACTCATTCTGAGTACAGCTTTGCCAAAAATGAAGTGACTGAACCCGGTGACGAAGGTTACCTGATGGTCGGTTTCGATAGTGAGACTGGCGAAGTCGCCGGTTGTACAGGCATTGAAGCTTCGATTGGCTGGGATGTGCCATTTTATTCTTACCACATCAGCACTATTGTGCATTCATCTCCAAAATTGGGGGTGAATAATGTGGTTAAGCTGCTCACATTTGGCAATAACTACACGGGTTGTAGTGAAATTTGTACCTTGTTCTTGCGCCCGAATTTCCGTGGCGGACTGAATGGTCGCCTAATGTCGAAGTGTCGTTTCTTGATGATGGCGGAACACCCGCATCGTTTCTCAGAAACGGTATTTGCTGAAATGCGTGGCGTGTCAGATGAAGAAGGTAACTCACCATTCTGGCAATGGCTGCAAGAGCATTTCTTCTCGATTGATTTCACTATGGCTGATTACCTGACGGGTATCGGCAAGAAAGGCTTTATCGCCGATCTAATGCCTAAGCTACCAATTTATATTAACTTACTGAGCAAAGAAGCTCAGGCGGTGATTGGTCAGGTACATGAAAATACCAAGCCTGCATTGCGCTTACTTGAGAAAGAAGGCTTCACTTGCCGTAACTACGTCGACATCTTTGATGGCGGCCCGTCGGTAGAGTGTGATGTGCGTAACATTGAGTCGGTCCGCCACTCATTCCGCGCGAAAATCACCATTGCTGAGCACACCAGCTCGCAAGATTACCTTATCTCAAACACGTCGTTTGAAAACTTCCGTGCCGTGGCCGCTAAAGCCGCGTATGACCAGGCCTCTGAATCTGTGATTCTGGCACCTGATGTTGCTAAAGCACTGGAAGTGAATGAAGGCGAATACGTTCGCATGCTGGCTCAGTAATCGAAAGGAATAGAATCATGACACATTGGATTGCAGGCGAGTGGCTTGCGGGTCAGGGCGAATCGATGAACTCGATCAGCCCATACAACAATGAAGTGATCTGGCAGGGCGACAGTGCGTCACCTGCGCAGGTTGAATCGGCAGTGAGCGCGGCTCGAAACGCTTTCTTGAGCTGGAAAAAGCTGACTTACGCTGAGCGTGAAGCTGTTGTGCTGGCGTTTGCTGAGAAAGTAAAAGAGAACAGCGAGCAAATCGCTGAAATTATCGCGAAAGAAACCGGAAAACCAATCTGGGAAACGCGCACTGAAGCGGCAGCTATGGCTGGTAAGATTGCGATCTCTATCCGTGCTTACCATGAGCGTACTGGTGAAGCGACGCGCGAAGCGGCAGGCAACCAGATTGTTCTGCGTCATCGCCCTCTGGGTGTGATGGCGGTATTCGGCCCTTATAACTTCCCTGGTCATCTGCCTAACGGTCACATTGTTCCGGCACTGCTTGCTGGTAACACGGTCGTGTTTAAGCCTTCAGAGCAAACGCCACTCACTGGCGAGTTCGCGATGAAACTATGGCAACAAGCAGGCTTACCAGCAGGCGTAATCAACCTTGTTCAGGGCGCGAAGGAAACGGGTGTTGCGCTGGCGGATTCGAAAGGCATTGATGGCGTATTGTTCACGGGTAGTGCAAACACAGGTCACATCCTGCACCGCCAGTTTGCAGGGCAGCCGGGTAAAATGTTGGCGCTAGAAATGGGTGGCAACAACCCGATGGTGATCTCTGAGAACTACGGCGAGCTGGATGCAACCGTGTATACCATTATTCAGTCTGCTTTCATCAGTGCAGGTCAACGTTGTACTTGTGCCCGTCGTCTGTACGTTCCTGTTGGTGAGAAAGGTGATCAACTGGTCAGCAAGCTTGTTCAAGCAACTGAGAAGATTCGTGTTGATCAGCCATTTGCTGAACCTGCGCCATTTATGGGCCCCCAGATTTCTAAAGCAGCGGCTGACTTTATTCTTAATGCGCAAACAAACTTGCAAAGCCTTGGCGGCGTGAGCTTACTAGAAGCGAAAGCGGGTGAAGCGGCGTTCGTTTCTCCGGGCATCATCGACGTAACGCCAATCGCTGATCTGCCAGATGAAGAGTACTTTGGGCCACTACTACAAGTGGTGCGTTACCAAGGCTTGGAGAAAGCCGTTGAACTGGCAAACGATACGCGCTTCGGCTTGTCGGCAGGTCTGGTTTCAACCGATGACAGCGAGTGGGATTACTTTGTTGACCACATCCGTGCTGGTATCGTCAATCGCAACCGTCAGCTAACTGGCGCAAGCGGTGATGCACCATTCGGTGGTCCAGGCGCTTCGGGTAACTTACGCCCAAGCGCTTACTACGCAGCAGATTACTGCGCATACCCAATGGCATCAATGGAAGGTGGTGAAACTCTACTACCTGCCACATTGAGCCCGGGTGTTGAGTTATAAAAATATTTTAAGGGTTTCCCTTACCGCCTCCCTTTTGGGGGAGGTTTTTAAACGTCACAGGTTGAAGGCTATCTGATCAGATTTCTGGACAAATTTGGTCAGATAGCCTCATTTATAAAATTAAATAAACAATAAATATAACTCCGTTAACGTAGACAAACCCAAACAAGGAGGCGTTATGACGCCACAAGTTTTATTCCAGTCGTTATGGAATGACTATATTCAACGCTTATGTCCCTCTGCTGATAAAGTTCACCATCTGCTTCAGGAAAATGAGCCATTGATCAATGACCACATTGCGCTGCGTACATTTAATGTCGCACCTTTGGGGATTGAGACACTGGCCAAACCGTTTATCGACGCTGGCTATAAGCCGTGCGGTGATTACGAGTTCGAAAGCAAGAAGTTAGTGGCGAAGCACTTTGAGCATCCAGACCCGAAACAGCCAAAAGTTTTTATCAGTGAACTAAAAGTGAACGAGTGTTCTCCAGAGCTTCAGGCCATTGTTGCCAAGCTGGTTGAGCAATTGGATACCGATAAGCTAAAAGGTCATGAGTTCTTGTCTGGTGGGCGTCTATGGGATCTGAGTTTTGCTGATTATCAGTTACTAGCAAAAGAGAGTGAATACGCTTCTTGGCTAGCGGCACACGGCTACGGTGCTAACCACTTTACGGTTAGCGTGAATCAGCTTGATGCGTTTGAAGAAGTGAAAGGTGTTAATGACCACCTACGTGAAGCTGGCTTTACGATCAATGAATCAGGCGGTGAAGTGAAAGGCTCGCCGGATGTGCTGCTTGAGCAATCTTCTACGATGGCGGATAAAGTGCCAGTGACCTTCACTGAAGGTACTGAGATGGTTCCTGGTGGCTTCTATGAGTTTGCTAAGCGTTACCCAATGAGCAACGGTGAACTTTACCCTGGGTTTGTTGCAGCTTCCGCTGATAAGATTTTCGAAAGTACTAACGGATAAGATAGACGAGAACGGGCTTCTCACCCGATGGAGTCGAGAAGTCCTTTCCGATTCCCGGATCCGATATAAACAAAAAGCCACCAATGTCTCCATTGGTGGCTTTTAAAATTTTAGCGGTTAATCGAAATTAACGAGTACCGTAAACAACGATTGTCTTACCGTGGGCAGAGATTAGGTTCTGCTCTTCTAGCATCTTCAAGATACGACCTACTGTCTCACGAGAACAGCCAACAATCTGACCGATTTCTTGACGAGTGATCTTGATCTGCATGCCGTCTGGGTGCGTCATTGCATCCGGCTGTTTTGCCAGGTTAAGCAGTGTTTGTGCGATGCGGCCTGTTACGTCTAGGAATGCCAAGTCACCCACTTTCTGACTGGTTACCTGTAGACGGCTTGCCATTTGTGCAGACAGGCGCATTAGGATGTCAGGGTTAACTTGAATTAGCTGACGGAATTTCTTGAATGAAATTTCTGCTACTTCACAAGGAGATTTCGCACGAACCCATGCCGTACGCTCTTGGTCTTCTTCGAATAAACCAAGTTCACCGATAAAGTCACCTTGGTTTAGGTAAGAAAGGATCATTTCCTTACCTTCTTCGTCTTTGATAAGTACTGCAACAGAACCTTTAACAATGTAGTAAAGAGTCTCTGCTTTTTCGCCCGCGTGGATCAGCGTGCTTTTTGACGGGTACTTATGAATATGACAGTGTGAAAGGAACCACTCTAATGTTGGATCGGTTTGAGGTTTACCTAGAACCATAATATCTCACTTCCTCTGCAGGGTACGCTTGCTGCTTTCCATGTTTTAGCTAAGCCTTGAATCAAGACCTACTAGGATAAGAGCACTTTTCAAATGCTGCAAGCCATCTTTGTTTCGGTTTCAAATAGTATCTTTTTTTGAAATCGATTTCTTGATTTTAATCGGGTACACCTTACGATTTTGTACGCAAAAATGTGCACATGATCACGGTATGAAAAGTAATCGTGTTTATAACGCGAGTCTTAGCCAATTTTTCCGGTTTCGATTAACTGTTGCAAGATCGGGCGAACAATCAACTCGACCGCGAAACTCATTTTGCCGCCCGGCACCACGAGCGTGTTGTGGCGAGACATAAACGAACCATCAATCATTGCCAGTAGGTAAGGGAAATCGACGTTCTTAATTCCGCGCAGGCGAATCACGACAAAGCTTTCATCTAGGCTCGGTATGCCTTTGGCGTTGAGTGGGTTAGATGTGTCGACTGTTGGAACGCGCTGGAAGTTGATATGAGTTCGCGAGAACTGGGGAGTGATGTAGTTAAGGTAGTCGTCCATCGAACGGACAATGGAGTCCATCACGGCCTCACGAGAGTGACCACGATCTCGGGTATCTCGAACGAACTTTTGGATCCATTCCAAGTTAACAATGGGTACCATGCCAATCAGAAAATCGACGTGCTGAGCAACGTTCACATCACCATCAACTACGCCACCGTGCAAGCCTTCATAAAACAGTACATCAGAGTTTTCTGGCAGTTCTTGCCATGGAGTAAAGGTACCCGGCATCTGATTGTAAGGTACGGCTTCATCAAACGTGTGCAGATAACGGCGTACCTGGCCTGTCCCTTCGTTACCGTATTTGCGGAAAAACTCAGCGAGTGCTGGGAAGTCGTTCGCCTGTGGACCAAAGTAGCTGATGTGACGCCCCTGTTCACGGGCTTTGCGAATTTCGACATCCATCTCTGGGCGAGTAAAGCGGTGAAAGCTATCACCTTCTACCCAAGCGGGCTTCACGTTCATCATGTTGAACATTTTGCGGAACGCTTCAGATGTCGTTGTGGTGCCTGCACCAGAAGAACCGGTGACGGCAATGATTGGATGTTTTGCTGACATGACAAACCTTGTCTGTAAATAACTGTCCCTTGTTGCATGTCACTATAACATGCTTTATTGGAAGGGCACGGTATGATGTGCTTTAAATTAAAACTTTTGTTTGAGCTGAATGTCGACGGTCTCGTGAAGCTCAGAAAACACCACAACAGCTTCACCTGATTCGAGCTGGTTTTTGATTTGGTCGACTTTGTCTTGCAGGGAAATTTCCAGTTCGCCGTAGTCCGTGCCTTCGCGCAGGACGAATTCACGAATCAGGTTGTCCAGTGTGTCTGGGTCAATTTGTTGCCATGGAACGATCATAAATACCTCTGTCTTTTATGCTCGAAAAGTTGACGGCTATTATCCAGAAACCGCCAGACTTTGGTAGTAGGCTGGTAACGCTTCTTCTAGCCAGAATCTCGGTTTGAGCGCGCTGCCGGTTAAGAAGCCTACGTGTCCGCCTTGTTCGAACAGTCGATAGTCGATGTTGTCAGGGAGGACATACTTAGGGATCACGGCATCTGTCATGAAAGGGTCGTCTTTGGCATGAATGATTTGTGTCGGTATGCGAATGTCTTTGAGTCGATGAATACCGGAGCACCTCTGATAATAATCTTGTGCGTCTTTAAATCCATGTAAAGGAGCGGTAATCAAGTCATCAAATTCAAACAGTTTGGTGACACGCTTAATGCTTTGGTAAGAGACATCGAGTTCACCTTTGATCAGGTGATGTTTACGCAGAGCATTTTTCTTCAAAGATGAGAGTAGGTATGTTTTGTACACCTTGGAAAAGCCTTTCTCGATGCGCTCTGAACAGGCCGATAGATCGAGCGGTGCCGAGACGATGGTCGCTGCAGAAAGTAGTGGCTCTTGATTGTACTGCGCCAGATAGTTAGCCAGCATGTTGCCACCAAGAGAAATCCCTACTGCGACTTTGGTTTGATTTGGTAGCTGTTGATTTAGCTGCTCAAGGAAGAAACGTGCATCTTCTACTTCACCTGAATGATACGCACGTGCACGGTGGTTTGGTTTACCACTGCAGCCGCGAAAATGCATCATCACAGACAGCCAGCCATGTTGAGAAAAAGCGTGCATCAGGCCATTGGCATAAGGGCTGTAAAAGCAGCCTTCTAGTCCATGAAACAAGACAAAAACAGGTTTTTTCTTAGCCTGCTCAGTTTGCCAGTCTTCACTCCAAGCTAGATCGAGAAAATCACCATCCGGAGTATTCAGGGTCTGCCAAAGCGGTTCAAACAGTGCTTTCTTACGAATGAAACGCGGTGCCAGAGTTTGCAGATGCGGATTGGCTAATCCTTTGGCAGCAATAAATTGAGTCATAAGAACGCCTATCAGTGGGTGAGGCCATCGATGGAATGGGCAAAAACGTCGTGCAAATGTTCTCCGCCAAGCTGACGACAATATCTCAACGTCAGCGGTTCAGCTTGGTTAGTCTGTAGTTCTATACTGTTGATGCAATCGACCAGATCAGACTGTTGTTGCTTTTCAAGTTGTAATTCGAACTGTAAGGATTCTCTGTAGAGGGTATCCGGTACATGGGATTTGAGTTTACGGCGTAGGTCTCGATAGCTGTGTAACAGAGTTTCTGAACGACCTAGACACTCTTCGACTTTGTGCCAGTCTTCATCGAGAAAGGCAGCCTGCTGCTCATCAAGCCATTTGAGTAGCAGCAGCAGGTTAACATTACCTTTGAACTGGTTTTGTAAATTGAGGCACGCATCTTTCACTTCTCGAACACTGTAATATTGCAGGCTGAACTGCCATAAGCGTTCTAGAGTTAGCGAAACTGATACGTGCTTTGAGCTCATTGACCGTTAAACTCCTGTTCCATCTGCTCCAGCTCTTCCTGCAGTGCCATCCATTCCATTTCGACGTCTTCCAGTTCGGCTTTAGCCTGACTCTGAGCAGTTAATACCTGATTAAGTTTAGCTTTATTTTCCGCTTCATACAGTGAGTTATCAGATAATTGCGTTTCTGCTTCCGCTAATTGATGACCTAGGGTCTCCATCTTAGCTTCAAGCTTGGTGAGTGTTTTACGAACAGGAGCAGTCTGTTTACGGAATTCTGCTTCACGACGCTTCTGCTCTTTCTTGGCGGCAGCACTGTTGGTAGTGCTCTTGTCTGGTTGCACAGATTGTGCTTCGCGGCGTTCAGCTTTCTGCTGCTCTGTCAGCCATTTGTAGTAATCATTGAGATCGCCATCAAACGGTGCGACCTGACGATCATGCACCAAATAGAGGTCATCAGTGGTCGCACGCAGCAAGTAACGGTCGTGCGAGACAATCACCATTGCGCCTTCGAATGTTTGTAGCGCCAGCGTCAGGGCTTGGCGCATGTCCAAGTCTAAGTGGTTGGTCGGTTCATCAAGCAGCAATAAGTTTGGCTTTTGCCAGACAATTAACGCCAACACGAGGCGAGCTTTCTCGCCCCCGGAGAAAGGAGCCACTTTTTCCAGCGCTTTGTCACCTTGGAATCCAAAACTGCCCAGATAGTTACGCAGCTCAAGTTCGTTCTTGTCTGGCGCAATTTGCATCATATGCTGGAGGGGCGTTTCTTCTGGGTGCAAGGTTTCTAGCTGGTGCTGAGCAAAGTAACCAATCTTTACTCCTTGAGAGTAAGTCAGGTCGCCACCTTGCGGGTTCAACTCACGAGAAAGCAGTTTGATCAGAGTTGATTTACCCGCGCCGTTACGTCCGAGTAGACCTATGCGGCTGCCGGGGACAAGATTGAGGCGGATTTTCTCTAAGATCAGGTTGTCTCCATAACCCGCTGAGACCTCATCCATCATAATGATTGGGTTGGGCAACGCATCCGGGTCACGGAACTCGAAGCTGAACGGGTTATCAAATTGCGCAGGCAAAACCTTCTCCATTTTCTCCAGTGCCTTTATGCGGCTTTGTGCTTGGCGGGCTTTGGAGGCTTTGTAACGGAAACGGTCGATATACTTTTGCATATGCGCCATTTGCTTCTGCTGTTTCTGAAATTGCGCTTGTTGCAGGAGCAGTTTCTGGGCACGTTGGTCTTCAAACGAGGAGTAGTTGCCGGTGTACTCATTCATCTGCTCATTTTCGATATGAATAATGCGGCCAACGATTGGGTCGAGGAAGTCACGGTCGTGCGAGATCAGAACAAGTGTGCCCGGGTAGTTTTGCAGCCAGCGCTCTAACCACATCACGGCATCAAGATCTAAGTGGTTGGTTGGCTCATCGAGCAACAATAAATCTGAGCGACATAAAAGTGCTTGGGCAAGGTTGAGGCGCATACGCCAACCACCTGAAAACTGAGTCAGATTCCAATTCATCTGTTCCTGACTAAAGCCTAAACCATCAAGTAATTCTGCCGCGCGAGCGCGAATGCTATAGCCCCCAATGGTTTCAATCTTGCCGTGTAATTCGGCAACCAGTGTACCGTTATCGGCTTGCTCTGCTTGGAGGAGCTGTGCTTCTAGTGCACGATATTCTCGATCACCATCAATGACGTATTCCAGCGCCGGACGTTCCAGTGCTGGTGTTTCCTGTGCTACCCAGGCCATCTCCCAATGTGAAGGTTTGCTGAAGTTGCCGGCATCAATCGACAATTCGTCTTTAATTAATGCGAACAGGGTAGATTTACCGCAGCCGTTTTTTCCCACTAAGCCGACTTTGTCGCCCGGTTGAATGGTTGCTGAGGTTTGATCCAGTAGTGGCTTACCGCCACGCAACAGCTGGATGTCAGAAAAGGTAATCATAATCTTGCGCTTTATTCTTGCTCGTATCGCGTCGAATAGTAGGGGGAATGAGATAAAATGTCGATCATTGCGTTATGCTTAACAACAACGTATAACAAACCGATAACGATAAAATTATACCTAACGCCTACTTAGGTATTGAAAACAAAAGGATGGCTGCTTACGGAATGGCTGTAAACGATTTAAATACTGAGTCGCCTGAAAAACCGAAAGTGCTTGTGATTTATGCTCACCCTGAATCGCAAAGCTCTGTCGCGAACCAAGTGATGATTAAGAAGATAACTGCGCTTGATCACGTCACTGTGCATGATCTCTATGCTTATTACCCAGACTTTTTTATTGATGTGGATGCCGAGCAGCAGCGTCTACTTGATCATGATGTGATCGTTTTTCAGCATCCTTTATATATGTATTCTTGCCCAGCGCTACTTAAAGAGTGGATGGACCGCGTATTGGGTAAGGGGTTCGCTTATGGAAAGGGCGAAGCATTGAAGGGTAAATATTGGCGCAGTGTGATTACTACGGGCGGTAATGAAGAAGCTTTTGGCAGTGAGGGGTACAACAAGTATCCATTGGCAGAAATTTTACAACCGTTTGAGTTGACTGCAGCCTTATGTCAGATGGCGTGGATTGAGCCGCTGGTGCTCTACTGGGCCCGCAATGTTTCTGATATGGATCGTTATCAGCACGCAGAGAAGTATCGCCAGTGGCTGCTCAACCCGACTATGACTTCAACCTCAGGAGAAATTCATGGCACTTGAAAATGATTTTCTTCAGAGCAGCGTGATCTTTCTTACCGCAGCAGTCGTTGCAGTGCCATTAGCCCAACGCTTAGGTCTCGGCTCAGTACTGGGTTATTTGCTGGCAGGCATTATTATCGGCCCATGGGGGCTAGGCCTTATAAGCGATGTTGAAGCGATTCTTCACTTTGCGGAATTTGGTGTCGTTCTACTACTGTTTTTGATCGGTTTAGAACTGAACCCTAAAAAGTTATTGCAGATGAAAGGGCCTATTCTTGGGCTCGGCGGTGCGCAAGTTGTGATTACCACCGCGGTATTGGCGAGCGTAACCAATCTAGCAGGAGTCAATTGGCAAACCAGTTTAGTGATTGGTATGGGGCTGGCTCTGTCGTCGACTGCTATTGCTCTGAAAGTGATTGAAGAGCAGGGCTTGGCAGGCAGTGAAGCGGGGCAGTCAGGGTTTGCCGTTCTGCTGTTTCAAGATATTGCGGTCATCCCCATGTTGGCAATTCTCCCCGTTCTGGCAGGAAACACCGCAGGCGACTGGCTCGATGCGATGTGGATGCTCGGCGGAGTCATTGGCCTTCTGGTCGGCGGTCACTTCTTACTTCGCCCCTTATTCCGCTATGTAGTGCTAAGTGGAGTTCGTGAACTATTTACCGTTGCAGCACTGCTGTTAGTTATCGGAATTGCACTGCTGATGCAGCAACTCGGCCTTTCCATGGCACTGGGTACTTTCCTTGCTGGTGTCCTCCTTGCAGAGAGTGAGTATCGTCATGAGCTGGAAATTGCCATCGAGCCGTTCAAAGGGCTACTGTTAGGTTTATTCTTCATTGCGGTCGGTATGGCGGTGAACTTAGGCTTGCTCGCACTGGAGCCATGGAATGTATTGATGGCGGTGTTCGGGCTAGTAGCTGTCAAGGCGGTCATTCTTTACTTCTTAGCCCGTTTGGCAGGCAGTAAACCCAAAGCTCGTAGTAAGATGGCGGCCATTCTTAGTCAGGGTGGTGAGTTTGCCTTTGTCATTTTTACCGCAGCAAGCGCGGAAGGCTTATTGGCACAGGAACAAACCGCTTTCCTACTGGTTGTGGTGAGTTTGTCTATGGTCACCACTCCGTTATTATTGATGGCGCAAAGCAAGTGGTATGCCCGTGGTTTGAACTTTGATGAATCAGGGGCATTGCGCACCGATGTCGTTAACCGTGAACCAAGAGTGATTATTGCCGGATTTGGTCGTTTTGGTCAGATTGTTGGCCGACTGATGTACGCCAACAAAATTCGAGTGACGGTACTTGAAAGTGACGCCAGTCAGATCCAATTACTTAGGAAGTATGGTTACAAGGTATTTTATGGTGATGCCACGCAGCTAGACTTACTGCGCGCTGCTGGAGCGGATAAAGCGGAAGCTATGGTGATTTGTACTGACTCGCCGGATGAGATCATGAAGATCGTCGATTTGTGTCAGTACCATTTCCCGCATCTTAAATTACTGGCGCGGGCACGAAGTCGGGTTGAAGCCTATCAGCTTCTGAGCCACGGGGTAGATAACTACTCAAGGGAAACTTTCCTTGGGGCGTTGGACCTAGGCCGTCAAGCGTTAACTGAGCTCGGTATGCACCCATATCAAGCCAAGCGAGCCGAAGCACACTTTAGAAAGTTAGATAATGCGATGCTGAAAGAATTACTGCCTCAGCATCATGAAGACAAGCAATTGGCCATGAGAGCCAAAGAAGCCCGAAAAGAACTGGAAGAAATCTTTGGTCGCGAGATGGAAAAAGATCAGCAATCAAAGAACTTCTGGGATTAAATCCAAACCTTCCCCGAGCATGGTAAACATTTAACGCTGGTGAAGGTTTATGTTGTGGAATGAACAAATGAAAAAAAGATTTATCGCTGGAGCGAGCTGCCCAAAATGTTCTCAGCAAGACACCTTACGCTGGTGGATAGAAAATAATATTGAGTTAGTTGAGTGTGTTGAATGTGAATATCAGGATCAGCGCAAACCGCAGTCTGTGGAGAAAACTGAACACTCGCAACAAGAGATGATCGGTATTTTTAAGCCGGATTGATTGAGTTTCTTTATTTGATCCCCATAATACCCTACATAAAAAATTGTTATTCGGAGCAATTCAATTGCTCCGTTTCTTTATCTCCTTGGAGTCATTATGAAAATTGAAAAGAACGTAGTAGTAAGCCTTGCTTACCAGGTGAAACTGGAAGATGGCGCAGTGGTTGATCAGTCAACAGCAGAAGCACCACTGGATTACCTACACGGCAACAACAACCTGATCACAGGTCTTGAAACTGCACTGGAAGGTAAAGAAGCGGGCGCTCAGTTTTCAGTAACAGTGTCTCCAGAAGAAGCGTACGGCGATCATAACGACGCGCTTGTTCAACGTGTACCAGCGAATGTTTTCCAGGGTGTTGACCAGATTGAAGTGGGCATGCGTTTCCTAGCGGATACAGACCAAGGTCCAATCCCAGTAGAAGTGACAGAAGTTGACGGTGATGAAGTTGTGGTTGACGGCAACCACATGCTTGCAGGCCAAACGCTGACATTCGACGTTGAAGTTGTTGCAACACGTGAAGCGACAGCGGACGAGATCGAACACGGCCATGTTCACCAAGCTGGCTCACACGATCACGAAGGCGGTTGTTGTGGCGGCGACCATGACCACGCTGAAGAGAAGAAAGACGGCTGCTGCGGTGGCGGTAGCTGCGGTTCTCACTAACAGAGAAAAAACCACCTGAGTACTGTGCTCAGGTGTTGATTTTAAAGCGCAAGCTAAGTGATTAGCTTGCGCTTTTTATTTATCTAAGGTGTGATGGGAGCAAAGCACACTGCAAAGGAGTAGGACGTGAGCAAACCATTTTCAATCGCGATTCATGGCGGCGCAGGGACAATTTTACGTGAACAGATGAGTGACGAGTTAAAGGCGGACATTCTCAACGATTTAGAAAAGTCCGTTCGTGCTGGTCATGAGGTTCTTGCTCGTGGCGGTGATGCTTTGGATGCCGTCGTTGCCGCAGTGAAGGTGCTGGAGGATTCGGTCAACTTTAACGCTGGTCGAGGCTCAGTGTTAACGCACAAGGAAATTGTTGAGATGGATGCCTCTGTCATGCACGGTAAAGAAGCAAATGCAGGCGCAGTGGCTGGCGTGCGCCATATTCGTAACCCGATTGAGCTCGCTCGTGATGTGATGACAGACAGTAACCATGTGCTGTTGATCGGAGAAGGGGCCGAAGAGTTTGCCTTTGAGCAGGGCCATCAATACACCGAACAAGATTACTTCTTCACTGATCGACGCTATGACCAGTTGCAGTCGATGAAAGAGAAAGGCCTATTTGCCTTATCCGAGTCGAAATACCCGGATGACAAGAAATACGGCACAGTCGGCGCTGTTGCTCTAGACAAGCAAGGCAATTTAGCGGCAGCCACCAGTACTGGTGGTGTGACCAACAAAAAGTACGGTCGAGTGGGGGATTCTTCCATCATTGGCGCGGGTACGTTTGCCGAAAATGGTAACGTGGCGGTATCGACCACCGGAATGGGGGAATACTTTATTCGCAAGACTGTCGCGAGTGATGTGGCAGCACGGATGCGTTATCTCAAGGAAGATGTGCATACGGCCTGCGAGACTGTGGTCCAAGGCGAGTTGAAGGCCATGGGTGGCGAAGGGGGGCTGATCGCCATTGATGGTGATGGACGTGTTCACTTTGCAATGAACAGCAGTGGTATGTACCGAGCGAGCATTGGCACAGATGGCAGCCTGCTAGTGAAGATTTATGCCGATGAGTAGGGTCAAAACGACCCCTAATAGTAGCACTAACAAAGGGTTAGTGCTTCATTACACTTCTATGATTAAAAAATGACTGCAAGAAGTGTGATTCAGTGCTAGAATCCATTTTTAACTAGCAATCAGACTTGGAAAGATGGGAAATAACGTAGTCGTTCTGGGCACCCAATGGGGTGACGAAGGTAAAGGTAAAATCGTAGACCTTTTAACTGAAGATGCAAAATACGTGGTTCGCTACCAAGGCGGTCACAACGCAGGTCACACTCTAGTCATTGACGGTGAAAAAACCGTTCTTCACTTAATTCCATCAGGTATTCTTCGCGATAATGTAAAATGTGTTATCGGTAATGGCGTAGTTCTATCGCCTGAAGCTCTCCTTAAAGAAATGAAGCCTCTTGAAGAGCGCGGTATTCCAGTACGCGAGCGTCTTTTCGTTTCTGAAGCTTGTCCTCTAATTCTTCCGTACCATATCGCTATCGACAACGCGCGTGAAATCGCTCGTGGCGCGAAAGCTATCGGTACAACGGGTCGTGGTATCGGTCCAGCTTACGAAGATAAAGTGGCTCGTCGCGGTCTACGCGTTGGTGATCTTTTCGATAAAGAAATGTTCGCTGAGAAACTAAAAGAAGTGATGGAATTCCATAACTTCCAGCTGGAGCACTTCTACAAAGCAGAAACAGTAAGCTACGAAGAAGTACTTGAGCAGTGCATGGGTTACGCAGACCTTCTTACTTCAATGGTAATGGACGTAACTGACGAACTAGACGCAGCACGTAAGCGCGGCGACAAGATCATGTTCGAAGGCGCTCAAGGTACACTACTCGATATCGACCACGGTACTTATCCATACGTAACGTCTTCTAACACGACGGCTGGTGGTGTTGCTGCAGGTTCTGGTTTTGGCCCTCGTCATATCGGTTACATCCTTGGTATCACTAAAGCGTATTGTACTCGTGTTGGTTCAGGTCCTTTCCCAACAGAGCTTTACGATGGTCAAGACAAGCAAGATCCAGTAGGTAAACACCTAGGCGATGTTGGCCACGAGTTTGGCGCAACAACTGGTCGTCTACGTCGTACCGGTTGGTTTGATGCAGTGGCAATGCGCCGTGCAATCCAAATCAACTCACTAACAGGTATGTGTCTGACTAAACTAGACGTTCTTGATGGTCTGAAAGAGATCAAGATCTGTACTGGTTACAAGATGAAAGATGGCGCTATCCTAGAAGTTTCTCCAATGGCAGCTGAGTCATTCGAAGAAGCAACGCCAATCTACGAAACAATGCCAGGTTGGTCTGAGACAACATTTGGTGCTAAGTCTATCGACGCGCTTCCACAAGCAGCTCTAGACTACATTAAACGTATCGAAGAGCTAACGGGTGTTCCAGTGGATATTATCTCTACTGGCCCAGACCGTAACGAAACAATCATCAAGGTTCACCCTTACGAAGCTTAATTCTGATTGTTATCAATGATTGTAAAAACCAGCGCATTAGCGCTGGTTTTTTTATACTCAATTTTCATGCATTATCTATACTGACAGTGGCAAGTTTTTGCCAGTCGTCGGCAATTTTGATTAAAGAGTTAGCAGCCGTTGCCGATACAGGTATCAAGATTGCCGTTTATGCGGTTAATCCTAAAGATACAGGTTGCTAAGAACCCAGCTTGTATAACCTGTCTTGGTGAGTAGACAGGTGGAGACATTATCGAAGTCAAAGAGTGCAGACAATGAAGCTAAGAAAGTTAGCTGCTTCGATGGTATTTTTGTTTGGGGCTTCTATGGCTAATGCCAATGAGCTTGCTGAGATCGGTGAGCCTATTCCCATATATACCGAAGCTGAACTGATAAAACTGATCAACGAAAACAAACATTTAGAACAAGTTAAAGCAGACAGTTGCCAATTAGTTGAAGATATCGTCGCTCGTGCGACCCGGATCAGCCTGCCATCCTACGAGTTTTTGTACGGTGACATGCTGGCGTGGGGGGTCTGTGTCGAGCAGGATGTCGAACTGGGCTTGTACTATATGGAAAATGCGGCGCACCAAGGGTTACCTGCAGCGTTGGAGCAGCTTGGTCGCTATTACTCGCGCGGAACCTTAGTTCAGCAGGACAAAGAGCGCGCGATCCCATACCTGCGTGAAGCGGCTGCGATGGGTAACCTGAATGCTCGCATTCATTTGGCGGAACTGCTGCTACGTGATTATGGTAGCCCGTTGGATTATGAAGATGCGTATCGCTGGCTGTATAACTCGGTGACGGCGGATCAGCGCACGCACAAACGAATTTCAATTCTGCGGCAGGGTCTAGAGCGGCGAATGCCACAGAATATTATCGCCAGAGCCAAAAAACGCGATACTTTCTGGTAAAGCGGTAATCTGACTGCACTCAGGTTATACAACAACGCCCAGCATATGCTGGGCGTTGTTATTTTTGGAGCAGGTGATTATTGAACCACTTCACCTGATTCAATCACGGTTTCACGTACGACTTTGGTAAACTCCAGCGCTTCTTTGCGAATCGCGTCTTCATCGACTGTGAGCATGTAGCGGTCTTTCATCAGGATTTTCCCGTCAACGATGGTGTGACGAACGTTGCCTGAGTTCGCTGAATAAACCAAGGCAGAGTATGGGTTGTAGACTGGAACCATATTCGGTGCTTTGGTATCGACAACGATGATATCTGCCAGCTTGCCCGCTTCTAGAGAACCAATCTTATCTTCCATATGCAGTGCTTTCGCTGCGCCCATGGTCGCCATATCGATGACTTTAATCGGTGGCATAGCGGCGCGGTCTTTGTTGACCAGCTTGTGAACCTTAGCAACTTGGTTGAACTCATCAATCGTGCTTAGAGTATTGCCTGACATTGGGCCGTCAGTACCTAGACCGATACGAACATTTTCATCGTACATCTTAAGCGCTGGTGATACGCCTTTCGCTGACTTGATGTTGGCACTCATGTTATGGGCAACGCCCATATCCGACTGCTTAACCAGTTCAATGTCTTTGTCATCGACCAGAATCATATGTGCGCCAACCAAGTTTTTGTTAAGCGCACCAATGCTATCCATGTACTCAACGGGAGACATGCCTTCAGCTCGCTCTGCAATTTTTTCTTCTTCACGATGCGATTCTGCGAGGTGAATCATGACCGGTACATCTTTCTCCAAGGACAGCTTGGCAATCTTCTGCAGAGTCTCTGTTGTATTGGTGTAAGGCGCATGCGGTGCAAAAGCAGGTGTAATACGTGGGTGGTCTTTGTACTCTTCAATAAAGTTGAGTGCGTATTGAATCCCTTCTTCTGCATTGGCCGCATCAGCAACAGGGAATTTAATCACTGTCTCGCCAAGAATGGCTCGCATACCGATTTTATCGACAGTCTTAGCCACTTCATCCTCAAAGTAGTACATGTCGGCATAGGTTGTTACGCCCCCTTTGACCATTTCGACGTTACCGAGATTGGCACCAATGCGTACCATATCGCGAGAAACGAGCTTAGCTTCCAGCGGGAAGATATAACGGTGCAGGCGATCGGGTACATCATCCGCAAGTGAACGGAACACCGTCATTGAAACGTGGGTATGGGTGTTGATTAGCCCTGGCATCACAATGTCGCCATCCACATCGAGGGTTTTCTTTGCTTGGTACTGTTTTTCAAGCGACTGGTCACCAACGGCTAGGATCTGGTTACCTTTGATGACAACCGTACCTTTCTCGAACACTTGCTTCTCCTGGTTCATGGTCAGAACCATCGCATCTGTGATCATTAAATCGACTTTTTCAGCCGCAGAAACAGACAAAGAACATAACCCCGCGATTGTGGCAGCGAGTAAAGAACGTTTAATACTCATAACGAAACCTAAATATGGAAAGTAAAATTTGACTGAATAATAAAGTTAAACTTTACCATTGCAATCGTTTGCTTTGTCATTTTCACTAATGTGTGACCTTTAGCGTACGTTGTAAGAGATTGTGACCATAGATGGTAAGTTATGAAAATAGAGCTAGAATTTGGCTTTTTAATCTAACTCTCCTGTAGCTTAGTAAGTGAGTCGGATATACTAGCTTTAATTACCTTCCTTGTTTAATTAGGCGCGCCTATGTCAGAAAGCACCCCAAACGATCCATTTGCAGCTCGCGAATCAGAGAACTACGAAAACCCTGTTCCAAGTCGAGAGTTCATTCTTGAATTTCTTGAACAAGCTGGTGTTCCTTTGAATCGCAATGATCTGTTTGAAGCTCTACATCTAGAAGGTGAAGAGCAGTATGAAGGTTTACGCCGCAGATTAAGAGCGATGGAGCGTGACGGTCAACTGGTGTTCACGCGTCGTCAGTGCTATGCCTTGCCAGAAAAACTCGAAATGGTGAAAGGTTACGTTATCGGACACAAAGATGGTCATGGCTGGGTGCGACCTGAAGGGAGTGTGGGCAAAGATAACGATGTAGTACTGCCTCACCATCAGATGAAAAGTGTTCTGCATGGTGACTATGTTTTAGTCCAGCCAACACCGAACTCGAAGCGAGGAAGAAAAGAAGGTCGTTTAGTTCGGGTACTTGAGGAGCGTCAGACGCAAATCGTGGGTCGTTTCTTTATGGAGTATGGCTATTCCTACGTTGTGCCAGATGATTCTCGTATCAGCCAAGATATTCTCATCCCCAATGAGCTGCGTGCAGGTGCTCGAATGGGCAATGTCGTCGTTATTGAAATCACCGAGCGCGGTTCTCGTTCGCGTGGCATGATGGGCAAAGTGATCGAAGTTCTGGGCGAGAATATGGCGCCGGGAATGGAAACACAGATCGCGATTCGCACTCACCAAATTCCTCACGAGTGGCCTGAAGAAGTGGATAAGCAAATCGAAGGGCTAGGTGAAGAAGTACCGGAAGAGGCCAAGCAAGGTCGTGTCGATTTGCGTGAGCTTCCGCTTGTCACTATTGATGGTGAAGATGCGCGTGACTTTGATGATGCGGTCTATTGTGAAGCGAAGAAAAGTGGTGGCTGGCGCCTTTGGGTTGCGATTGCCGATGTGAGTTACTACGTCCGCCCAGATTCTGCGTTGGATAAGGAAGCTATCAATCGCGGTAACTCGGTGTATTTCCCATCACAAGTGGTGCCAATGTTACCGGAAGTGCTGTCTAACGGCTTGTGTTCGTTAAACCCACAAGTTGACCGCCTGTGTATGGTGTGTGAAATGACCATTTCTGAGTCAGGTAAGCTCTCCGGATATAAGCATTACGAAGCAGTGATGAACTCGCATGCGCGTCTGACCTACAACAAAGTGCACCATATTCTTGAAGGTGACGAAGAACTGCGTCAGCGATACCAACCTTTGGTTCCTCATCTTGAAGAACTGCACAAGATGTACAAAGTGCTTAAGCATGCGCGAGACAACCGTGGCGCCATTGAGTTTGAAACTGTTGAAACCAAATTCATCTTCAATGCAGAGCGTAAGATCGACAGTATTGAACCAGTGATTCGCAATGACGCTCATAAGATCATTGAAGAGTGTATGATTCTGGCTAACATCGCGTCAGCGTCTTTGGTTGAAAAAGCCAAAGAGCCGGCACTATATCGAATTCACGAATCTCCAGGCGAACAGCGCTTGACCGGGTTCCGTGATTTTCTCAGTGAGCTTGGGTTAGACCTGAAAGGAGGCTTGGAGCCATCACCAACAGATTACGCCGATTTAGTTAGACAGATTGGCCAACGCCAAGATAAAGAATTGATCCAGACTATGCTGCTTCGCTCAATGAAGCAGGCGGTGTACAACGCCGATAACTGTGGTCACTTCGGTCTAGCGTTGAAACGCTATGCGCACTTTACTTCACCTATTCGTCGTTATCCGGACCTTTTGCTTCATCGTGCGATCAAATATTTAATCGCAAAAGAGAACGGCACGCTGAAAGACCGTTGGACGCCTACGGGCGGCTTCCACTATTCCTTTGATGACATGGATTTCTACGGTGAGCAGTGTTCGATGACGGAACGTCGTGCCGATGATGCAACGCGGGAAGTGTCTGATTGGCTCAAATGTGAGTACATGCAAGATCATGTAGGCGAAGAGCTGGAAGGTGTGATTGCTAATGTGACTGGCTTTGGCTTCTTTGTTCGATTAACCGAACTGCATATTGACGGGCTAGTGCATATTTCTACATTGGCAAACGACTACTACCAGTTCGACCCAATTGGACAGCGATTGATCGGTGAAAGCTTCGGTGCCATCTATCGTCTAGGTGATGCAGTGAAAGTGAAAGTGCTGTCTGTAAATCTAGATGATCGACAAATTGACTTTGAATTAGTCGAAACTAGTCGTAAGCTACGCGGCAAAGGAAAAACAGCCAAAAAACGCGCAGCCGAGGCACAGAAAAAAGCTAAGGCGAAAAAAAACGCGGCAGCGAATGGTCGACGTTCAGTAGACAAAGCTAAGCCTATGGTCGAACCAACTAAACGCCCGGATGGTAGCCAGGAAGAAGGTAAAGGCAGCAAAGCCTCGAAGAAACCTTCAGATAAAGCGCGTAAGAAAAAAACACGTAATAAAGCGAAGAAAGCGCGTGGTAAAAAACAGTAATCGGATAAATTAATGAGTAATGAATTTATTTACGGCATTCACGCAGTAAAAGCGGTACTGGCAAAAGAGCCAGAGCGTTTTGTTGAAGCCTTTGTATTAAAAGGTCGTCAAGATGACCGTTTAATGCCGATCTTAAATGAACTCCAGATGTGTGGCGTGTCGATTCAGCAAATGACACGTAAGACTCTGGATGACAAAGCTCGTGGTGCTAACCACCAAGGCATTATGGCCAAGGTGAAGCCTGCCAAGCAGCTAAATGAAAATGACCTCGATGACATCCTTGGTCAACATTCCGCACCATTATTGCTGGTATTGGATGGAGTCACTGATCCGCATAATCTAGGCGCGTGTCTACGTAATGCTGATGCAGCGGGTGTGGCTGCGGTGATTGTTCCTAAGGACAAATCCGCAAACATTACGGCTACGGTAAGCAAAGTCGCATGTGGCGCAGCAGAAACGGTGCCTTTGGTTCGTGTAACCAACCTTGCTCGCACTATGCGTGCGTTGCAAGAGCAGGGGATCTGGTTTGTTGGTACGGCCGGCGAAGCGACACATGACATCTATCAGGCTAAGTTAACTGGTCCTCTTGCTATCGTTATGGGAGCTGAAGGTGATGGCATGCGCCGCCTGACACGTGAAACCTGTGATGATCTAATCAAGATCCCAATGGCAGGTAGTGTGTCGAGCTTGAATGTGTCAGTCGCATCAGGTGTGTGTCTGTTTGAGGCCGTTCGCCAGAGACTGGCTTAGTTAGTCATTTGGTTTGATTGACATGAAGCGCAGGCTGTTTGTTCAGCCTGCGCTTTTTAATTTGGCAGTAAGCCACAGCATGACAAATGAGTAAGCTTGAGCTCTCTTCGTTTATTTTTCACACAGCCCTTGCATGTCAAACTGTGATCTGTATAATGCAGCGCACTGGTTAAGCCAGTTGTGAACCAATGAGCGAAGAGGAGCTGATTTATCTCTTTGATATTTCAGGTAATGTAGACTCAGCTTATGTTCGCGGTTAATACAATTAGCTACTTATTCTTCGGAATAACTATCCCCAGACGTGATTCTGGCATGTAGGGGTAGTTAATCGAAAATTAACTGACAATACTTCCTAATCTTGGAAGTTACGGTTTCACATAAATCAATCGGCATTCTCTCGCTTTTGCGAGTGTGAGTGGCGATATTGTTTGTGTAATTTTTAATATTGGAGCTCTGTCTCATGCAGAACCAACGTATCCGTATCCGCCTAAAAGCTTTCGATTACAAACTAATCGATGCTTCTACAGCGGAAATCGTTGAAACAGCTAAGCGCACTGGCGCACAGGTTCGTGGTCCAATCCCACTACCTACTCGTAAAGAGCGTTTCACAGTTCTTATCTCTCCACACGTTAACAAAGATGCTCGTGATCAGTACGAAATCCGTACTCACAAACGTCTAATCGACATCGTTGAGCCAACAGACAAAACTGTTGATGCTCTGATGCGTCTAGACCTTGCTGCGGGCGTTGACGTACAAATTAGCCTAGGTTAAGGGAGATTAGAAGAATGATTGGTCTAATCGGTCGTAAAGTGGGTATGACCCGCGTATTTACTGAAGAAGGCGTTTCTATCCCAGTAACAGTTGTTGAGGTTGAAGCTAACCGTGTTTCTCAAGTTCGTACACTTGAAACTGACGGCTACGCAGCAATCCAGGTAACTACTGGTGCTAAGAAAGCTAACCGTGTTTCTAAGCCAGAAGCTGGCCACTTTGCGAAAGCAGGTGTTGAAGCTGGTCGCGGTCTTTGGGAATTCCGTTTGGAAAACGGTGAAGAGTTTGAAGTTGGTGCTGAACTAACTGTTGAACTGTTCAACGAAACTAAGAAAGTAGACGTTACTGGTACATCTAAAGGTAAAGGCTTCCAAGGTGCTGTTAAGCGTTGGAACTTCTCTACTCAAGATATGACTCACGGTAACTCATTGTCTCACCGTGCTCCTGGTTCTATCGGTCAATGTCAGACTCCAGGTCGCGTATTTAAAGGCAAGAAAATGGCAGGTCACATGGGTGCTGAGCGTGTAACGACTCAAAACCTAGAGATCGTACGTGTTGACGCTGAGCGCAACCTGCTTCTTATTAAAGGTGCAGTCCCTGGCGCAACTGGCGGTAACGTGATCGTTAAACCAGCTGTTAAAGCATAACGTCTCAGGAGTAAGTAATGGAACTAATGGTTAAAGGTGCTGATGCACTAACTGTTTCCGAAACTACTTTCGGACGTGAGTTTAACGAAGCTCTTGTACACCAAGTAGTTGTTGCGTATGCAGCAGGTGCTCGTCAAGGTACTCGTGCTCAAAAAACACGTTCAGAAGTTGCTGGCGGTGGCGCTAAGCCATGGCGTCAAAAAGGTACTGGCCGTGCACGTGCTGGTACAATCCGTAGCCCAATCTGGCGTACAGGTGGTGTTACTTTTGCTGCGAAACCACAAGATCACAGCCAAAAAGTAAACAAAAAAATGTACCGTGGTGCTATGAAGAGCATTCTTTCTGAGCTTGTTCGTCAAGAACGTCTAATCGTTGTTGATAACTTCTCAGTAGAAGCACCAAAGACTAAAGAGCTTGTAGCTAAGCTTAAAGAGCTTGAGCTAACTGACGCGCTTATCGTGACTAGCGAAGTAGATGAGAATCTATTCCTAGCTGCTCGTAACCTATACAAAGTTGACGCACGTGACGTTGCTGGTATCGACCCAGTATCGCTAATCGCGTTCGACAAGGTTGTAATTACTGCTGAAGCAGTTAAGCAAGTTGAGGAGATGCTAGCATGATCACTGAAGAGCGTATCCTAAAAGTTCTACGTGCTCCGCACATCTCTGAAAAAGCAACTATGGCAGCTGAGAAAGCGAACACTATCGTTTTCAAAGTAGCTAAAGATGCTACTAAAAAAGAGATCAAAGCAGCTGTAGAAAAGCTATTTGAAGTTGAAGTTAAGTCTGTAAATACTCTTATCACTAAGGGTAAGACCAAACGTCAAGGTCTACGCCAAGGTCGCCGCAGCGACGTTAAGAAAGCGTACGTTACTTTGAAAGAAGGTCAAGATCTTGACTTCGTTGGCGGCGCGGAATAACAGGAGTAGTTGAGAAATGGCTATTGTTAAATGTAAGCCGACTTCCCCTGGTCGTCGTCACGTTGTTAAAGTTGTTAACGCTGACCTACACAAGGGCAAGCCATACGCACCTCTTCTAGAGAAAAACTCTAAGAATGGTGGTCGTAACAACAACGGTCGTATTACAGTACGTCACATCGGCGGTGGTCACAAGCACCACTACCGTGTAATTGACTTTAAACGTACTAAAGACGGTATCCCAGCAAAAGTTGAGCGTCTAGAATACGATCCAAACCGTAGCGCTAACATCGCTCTAGTTCTGTACGCAGACGGTGAGCGTCGTTACATCCTAGCACCTAAAGGTGTTAACGCGGGTGATGCTATCCAGTCTGGTGCAGACGCACCAATCAAAGCTGGTAACGCACTTCCAATGCGTAACATCCCAGTAGGTTCAACTGTACACAACGTTGAACTTAAGCCTGGTAAAGGTGGTCAGCTAGCTCGTTCGGCTGGTGCATATGCTCAAATCGTTGCTCGCGACGGTGCATACGTAACTATCCGTCTACGTTCTGGCGAAATGCGCAAAGTACTTTCTGAAGGCCGTGCAACAATCGGTGAAGTTGGTAACTCTGAGCACATGCTACGTGAACTTGGTAAAGCTGGTGCTAGCCGCTGGCGTGGTGTTCGTCCAACCGTTCGTGGTGTTGTGATGAACCCAGTAGACCACCCACACGGTGGTGGTGAAGGCCGTACTTCTGGTGGTCGTCACCCAGTTTCACCATGGGGTCAGCCAACTAAAGGCTTCAAGACTCGTAAGAACAAACGCACCGACAAGTACATCGTACGTCGTCGTAACAAGTAATCTATATAAAGAGGAATCGCCATGCCACGTTCTCTCAAGAAAGGTCCATTTATTGACCTACACTTGCTGAAGAAGGTAGAGAAAGCGGTGGAAAGCGGAGACAAAAAGCCTATTAAGACTTGGTCCCGTCGTTCAATGATCATCCCTACGATGATCGGTTTGACCATCGCTGTCCATAATGGTCGTCAGCACGTACCAGTTTTCGTTACCGAAGAAATGATCGGTCACAAGCTGGGTGAATTTGCACCAACTCGTACTTACCGCGGCCACGTCGTGGATAAGAAAGCTAAGAAGCGTTAAGGAGTAGATGATGGAAGCACTAGCTAAACATAACTTTGCTCGCATTTCGCCTCAGAAAGCTCGCTTAGTTGCGGATCAAATCCGTGGTAAATCAGTTGACCAAGCTCTAGAAATCCTAACTTTCAGCAACAAAAAAGCTGCTGACCTAGTTAAGAAAGTTCTTGAGTCAGCTATCGCGAACGCGGAGCACAACGAAGGTGCAGATATTGACGATCTAAGTGTCGCAAAGATCTTCGTAGATGAAGGCCCTATCATGAAGCGTATTATGCCTCGTGCTAAAGGTCGTGCGGATCGTATCTTGAAGCGTTCAAGCCACATCACTGTTGTTGTAGCAGATCGCTAAGAGACTAGGAGAGTAAGCAATGGGTCAGAAAGTACATCCAAATGGTATTCGTCTTGGCATCGTTAAGCCTTGGAATGCTACATGGTTTGCTAACACCAAAGATTTCGCTGACAACCTAGACGGCGACTTCAAGGTACGTCAGTTCCTTACAAGTGAACTGAAAAAAGCGTCTCTATCACGCATCGTTATCGAGCGTCCTGCTAAGAGCATCCGTGTGACTATTCACACTGCTCGTCCAGGCGTTGTTATCGGTAAGAAAGGTGAAGACGTTGAGAAGCTACGCGCAGCAGTAGCTAAAATTGCAGGTGTACCAGCGCAAATTAACATCGCTGAAGTACGTAAGCCTGAACTAGATGCGCAACTTGTTGGTGACAGCATCGCGTCTCAGCTAGAGCGTCGTGTGATGTTCCGTCGTGCTATGAAGCGCGCGGTACAAAACGCTATGCGTCTAGGTGCTAAAGGTATCAAAGTAGAAGTAAGTGGTCGTCTAGGCGGCGCTGAAATCGCACGTTCAGAGTGGTACCGTGAAGGTCGTGTACCTCTACACACTCTACGTGCTGACATTGATTACGCAACTTCTTCGGCTCACACTCAATACGGTGTAATCGGCATTAAAGTTTGGATCTTCAAAGGTGAGATCCTAGGCGGCATGCCAGCAGCTAACGCTGTAGAGCCTAAAGGCGACAAGCCTAAGAAGCAGCGCAAAGGCCGTAAGTAAGGAGTCGACAGATGCTACAACCTAAACGTACTAAGTTCCGTAAGGTTCAGACTGGTCGTAACCGTGGTCTAGCTAAAGGTACTGATGTAAGCTTCGGCGAATTCGGTCTTAAAGCAACTGGCCGTGGCCGTCTAACTGCTCGTCAAATCGAAGCGGCACGTCGTGCAATGACACGTCACGTTAAGCGTCAAGGTAAAATCTGGATCCGTGTGTTCCCAGACAAACCTATCACAGAAAAACCACTTGAAGTTCGTCAAGGTAAGGGTAAAGGTAACGTTGAGTACTGGGTAGCCCAAATCCAACCTGGTAAGGTTATGTACGAAATGGGTGGTGTACCTGAAGAATTGGCTCGTGAAGCGTTCCGTCTAGCGGCGCGTAAACTGCCATTCAAAACTACGTTTGTAACTAAGCAGGTGATGTGATGAAAGCACAAGATCTACGCGAAAAAAGCGTTGAAGAGCTTAACGCTGAGCTATTGAATTTGCTACGCGAACAGTTCAACTTGCGCATGCAAGCTGCAACTGGTCAGCTACAGCAAACTCATACTCTGAAAGCTGTACGTCGTGATATCGCACGTGTGAAAACCGTATTGACTGAGAAGGCAGGCGCATAATGAGCGACAAAATTCGTACTTCATTTGGTCGTGTAGTTAGCAACAAGGCTGATAAGTCTATCACTGTTGCTATCGAGCGCATGGTTAAACACCCAATTTACGGCAAGTTCGTAAAGCGCACGACTAAAGTTCACGCACATGACGAGAACAACGAGTGTGGCCTAGGCGATACTGTTGAGATTCGTGAATGTCGTCCACTGTCTAAGACTAAGTCTTGGACACTGGTAAAAGTTGTAGAAAAAGCGAAAGGCTAACCTTTAGCTAATTCTATGATGTTAAACGGCTCCAAATTTATTTTGGGGCCGTTTATTTTTTGACTACCCAATCACAAAAAAGGGTGGTACAATTCGCGTCCCTTTTAAAGAGGCAGCCCGACCCGTGATGGGTCTAGTTATTAATATTTAGCGGAGCACTAACAATGATCCAAATGCAAAGTACACTTGACGCAGCTGATAACTCTGGCGCGCGCAAGGTAATGTGTATTAAGGTCCTGGGTGGCTCACACCGCCGTTATGCACATATCGGTGACGTCATCAAAGTTACTGTTAAGGAAGCAATTCCTCGCGGTAAAGTTAAGAAAGGTGATGTTCTGAAGGCGGTTGTCGTGCGCACTCGCAAAGGCGTTCGTCGTCCAGACGGTTCTGTCATTCGCTTCGACCGTAATGCTTGCGTATTGTTGAACGACAACACTGAGCAACCAATCGGTACACGTATCTTTGGCCCTGTGACACGTGAACTTCGTGGCGATAAGTTCATGAAGATCGTTTCACTGGCTCCAGAAGTTCTGTAAGGAGCACGTAGAAATGGCAGCTAAAATCCGTCGTAACGACGAAGTAATCGTTCTTGCTGGTAAAGATAAAGGCAAGAAAGGTAAAGTAACTAAGGTTCTAGCAACTGGTAAAGTTATCGTAGAAGGTATCAACCTTGTTAAGAAGCACCAAAAGCCGGTTCCGGCTCTAGGTCAACAAGGTGGCATCGTTGAACAAGAAGCAGCTATTGATGCTTCTAACGTTGCAATCTTTAACGCAGCTACTGGTAAAGCTGACCGTATCGGTTTCCGTTTTGAAGATGGTAAGAAAGTTCGTTTCTTTAAATCTAACAACGAAATCGTTTCTAACTAATAGAAGTAATTTGGAGTTCTACTATGGCGAAACTGCATGATTACTACAAGTCGTCTGTAGTCGCTGAACTGACCAAACAGTTTAGCTACACAAGCGTCATGCAAGTCCCTAGAATCGAGAAAATCACCCTAAACATGGGTGTTGGTGAAGCAATCAACGATAAGAAACTGCTAGAAAACGCAGCTGCTGATATGGCAACGATCTCTGGTCAAAAGCCACTTATCACTAAAGCGCGTAAATCTGTTGCAGGTTTCAAAATCCGCGAAGGCTACCCTATCGGTTGTAAAGTAACCTTGCGTGGCGAACGTATGTGGGATTTTCTTGAGCGTTTAATTAACATCGCTCTTCCACGTGTACGTGACTTCCGTGGCGTTAGCGCTAAGTCTTTTGACGGACGCGGTAACTACAGCATGGGCGTTCGCGAGCAAATCATCTTCCCGGAAATCGACTTTGATAAAGTTGATCGAGTACGCGGTCTAGACATCACTATTACGACGTCTGCTGGTACTGATGAGGAAGGCCGTGCTCTGCTGGCTGCCTTTAACTTCCCATTCCGTAAGTAAGGTGAAGGGTTACTGTTATGGCTAAAAATTCAATGAAAGCACGTGAAGCAAAACGTGCGAAGCTAGTAGCTAAGTTCGCTGAAAAGCGTGCTGCGCTTAAAGCTATCATCAGCGATGTAAACGCATCTGAAGAAGATCGTTGGAACGCAGTTCTTAAATTGCAATCTCTTCCACGTGATTCAAGTGCATCACGTCAGCGCAACCGTTGTAACCAAACTGGTCGTCCACACGGTTACCTACGTAAGTTCGGTCTAAGCCGTATCAAAGTTCGTGAAGCTTGCATGAAAGGCGAGATTCCAGGACTTCGTAAGGCTAGCTGGTAATTGCCACTTAATCATTTGGAGTAAATCATATGAGCATGCAAGATCCGATTTCGGATATGCTGACCCGCGTTCGTAACGGTCAGGCAGCAAACAAAGTTGCTGTTAAAATGCCTTCTTCAAAGCTTAAAGTTGCAATTGCTGCACTACTAAAAGCTGAAGGTTACATCACTGACTTCGCTGTTGAAGGCGAAGCAAAACCTGAGCTAGAAGTTACTCTTAAGTACTTCCAAGCTAAACCAGTAATCGAGCAACTTAAACGTGTTTCTCGTCCAGGTCTACGTGTTTACAAGAAGAAAGATCAACTTCCTTCTGTAATGGGTGGTCTTGGTGTTGCAATCGTTTCAACTTCCAAGGGTCTTATGTCAGACCGCGCTGCACGTAAAGCAGGTCTTGGTGGTGAAATCATCTGTTACGTAGCTTAATAGGAGTAGACTATGTCTCGTGTTGCTAAAGCACCTGTCGCTATTCCAGCTGGCGTAGAGGTGAAACTAAACGGCCAAGAAATCACTGTAAAAGGTGCTAAAGGCGAACTATCTCGCGTTCTTAACGCTGCGGTAGTTGTTGCTCAGGAAGAAAATAATCTTACTTTCGGTCCTCGCGAAGGTGTTGCTAACGCATGGGCACAAGCAGGTACTGCTCGCGCTCTAGTTAACAACATGGTTGTTGGCGTTACTGAAGGCTTTACTAAGAAGCTAACTCTTAAGGGTGTTGGTTACCGTGCTGCTATCAAAGGCAACGCTGTAGGCCTAACTCTTGGCTTCTCTCACCCAGTTGAGCATGAATTGCCAGCGGGTATTAAAGCTGAGTGTCCAAGCCAAACTGAAATCGTGATCACTGGTTGTGACAAGCAATTAGTTGGTCAGGTTGCGGCTGACATTCGTTCTTACCGTGAGCCTGAGCCTTATAAAGGCAAAGGTGTTCGTTACGCAGATGAAAATGTGCGTACTAAAGAAGCTAAGAAGAAGTAAGGTAACACTATGGATAAGAAAGCATCTCGCATCCGTCGTGCTACACGCGCACGTCGTAAGATTGCAGAACTGGGTGCAACTCGCCTAGTAGTACACCGTACTCCTCGTCACGTGTACGCTCAGGTTATCGCATCAAACGGCTCTGAGGTTATCGCAGCAGCTTCTACTGTAGAAAAAGCGATCCGTGAGCAAGTTAAGAACACTGGTAACATCGATGCAGCTAAAGCAGTGGGTAAAGCTGTTGCAGAACGCGCTATTGAAAAAGGCGTAGATTCAGTTGCATTTGATCGTTCTGGTTTCCAATACCACGGTCGAGTGGCGGCGCTAGCAGAATCTGCTCGCGAAGCTGGTCTGAAATTCTAAGGTAGGGTTGGAAGATGGCTAAAGAACAACAAGTTCAAGCGAATGATTTGCAAGAAAAGCTAATCGCAGTTAACCGTGTTTCTAAGACGGTTAAAGGTGGTCGAATCATGAGCTTTACTGCACTAACAGTAGTTGGTGACGGTAACGGTCGCGTAGGTTTCGGTTACGGCAAAGCTCGTGAAGTACCTGCAGCGATTCAAAAAGCAATGGAAAAAGCGCGTCGTAACATGACTACTATCGCGCTTAACGAAGGCACTCTTTTCCACCCGGTTAAAGGTCGCCACTCGGGCTCTAAAGTTTACATGCAGCCAGCTGCAGAAGGTACGGGTGTTATCGCAGGTGGTGCGATGCGTGCAGTACTAGAAGTGGCAGGTGTACACAACGTACTATCTAAAGCATACGGTTCTACGAACCCTATCAACATCGTTCGTGCTACGATCGATGCACTAGGTAGCATGAAGTCGCCAGAAATGGTTGCTGCTAAACGTGGTCTAACTGTTGAATCTATTTCGGAGTAAGAACACCATGGCAACTATTAAAGTTACTCAAACTAAAAGCTCAATCGGTCGCCTACCTAAGCACAAAGCGTGCCTAAAGGGTTTGGGCCTTCGTAAAATCAACCATACTGTAGAACTTGAAGATACTCCGTGTGTACGCGGCATGATCAACAAGGTTTTCTACATGGTTAAAGTTGAGGAGTAATCAGAATGCGTTTGAATACTCTATCACCGGCTGCGGGTTCTAAGCCTTCTGCGAAGCGCGTAGGTCGTGGTATCGGTTCTGGCCTTGGTAAAACCGGTGGCCGTGGCCACAAAGGTCAAAAGTCACGTTCTGGCGGTTCAGTTCGTCCAGGTTTTGAAGGCGGTCAAATGCCTCTGAAACAACGTCTACCAAAATTCGGTTTCACTTCTCGTAAGAGCCTAGTGTCTGCTGAAGTTCGTCTAGCTGAGCTAGCGAAAGTTACTGGTGACGTGGTTGATCTAAACAGCCTTAAAGCTGCTAACGTTATCACTAAGAACATCGAATTTGTTAAAGTTGTTCTATCTGGTGAAATTAACAAAGCAGTGACTGTTAAAGGTCTACGTGTGACTAAAGGCGCTAAAGCTGCAATCGAAGCTGCAGGCGGTAAAATCGAGGAATAATCTCGAGGAACGAGGTACAGATGGCTAAGAAACCAGGACAAGATTTTCGTAGTGCTCAGAGCGGCTTAAGTGAACTAAAGTCGCGCTTGTTATTCGTAATTGGTGCACTTTTAGTATTCCGAGCAGGCTCTTTTGTGCCGATTCCTGGTATTGACGCTGCTGTACTTGCCGATTTGTTCGAACAGCAAAAAGGTACCATCGTAGAAATGTTTAACATGTTCTCCGGTGGTGCTCTTGAGCGTGCATCTATATTAGCGTTGGGCATCATGCCGTATATTTCGGCATCGATTGTTGTCCAACTGTTAACTGTAGTTCATCCAGCGTTAGCTGAACTCAAAAAAGAGGGTGAAGCAGGCCGTCGTAAGATCAGCCAATATACACGCTACGGCACGCTTGTACTTGCAACATTCCAAGCTATTGGTATTGCAACGGGCTTACCAAACATGGTCGACAATCTGGTTGTTATCAACCAAACCATGTTTACGCTCATTGCTACCGTAAGTTTAGTAACCGGCACCATGTTCTTGATGTGGTTAGGTGAACAAATTACAGAGCGTGGAATTGGTAACGGTATTTCGTTACTAATCTTTGCAGGTATTGTTGCTGGATTGCCTTCTGCAATCGGTCAAACAATCGAGCAAGCGCGTCAAGGTGAATTGCATGTACTTCTTCTGCTGTTGATTGTTGTACTTGCTTTTGCAGTTATCTACTTCGTTGTTTTCATGGAGCGTGGTCAGCGTCGAATCGTTGTCAACTACGCGAAGCGTCAACAAGGTCGTAAGGTATTTGCTGCACAAAGCACTCACTTGCCACTTAAAATTAATATGGCGGGTGTTATTCCAGCAATCTTTGCATCAAGCATTATCCTGTTCCCAGGAACACTGGCACAATGGTTTGGTCAGAATGGTGAGAGCAGCACGTTCGGTTGGTTAACTGACGTGTCATTGGCTCTTAGCCCAGGTCAACCTTTGTATGTAATGCTTTATGCTGCAGCGATTATTTTCTTCTGTTTCTTTTACACGGCGTTGGTATTCAACCCGCGTGAAACAGCAGATAACCTGAAGAAGTCTGGTGCATTCGTACCCGGCATCCGCCCAGGTGAGCAGACAGCGAAATATATTGATAAAGTAATGACGCGTTTAACCCTAGCCGGTGCGCTTTACATTACCTTTATCTGTCTGATTCCGGAGTTCATGATGGTCGCGTGGAACGTACGTTTCTACTTCGGCGGTACATCACTACTTATCGTAGTTGTTGTAATTATGGACTTTATGGCACAGGTACAGACTCATCTGATGTCTCAACAGTATGATTCTGTGTTGAAAAAGGCAAACCTGAAAGGCTACGGCCGTTAATTCAGGTTTCATTTACGGAGTTTAGCAATGAAAGTTCGTGCTTCCGTTAAAAAAATCTGCCGTAACTGTAAAGTTATCAAGCGTAACGGTGTTGTTCGCGTGATTTGCAGTGAGCCAAAGCACAAGCAGCGCCAAGGCTAATTAGCAGAAATTTTTACTTGAAATATAAGGTAGCGTCGAGTATATTCCTCGGCCTACCTTTTGCGTGCAAAAGAAGTAGTATTCCGCAGCGTATCCATAACGGGCTTTGCTGCGGCTAATTCTTTTATGAAACACTAGGAGTGAATAATGGCCCGTATTGCAGGCATTAACATTCCTGATCAAAAACATGCTGTAATCGCACTTACTGCGATCTACGGTATCGGTAAAACTCGCTCTCAAGCTATCCTAGCTGAAGTGGGTATTGCTGAAGATGTTAAGATCAGTGAACTAACTGAAGAGCAGATCGATCAACTGCGTGATGGTGTAGCTAAGTACACTGTAGAAGGTGATCTACGTCGTGAAGTATCTATGAACATCAAGCGTCTTATGGACCTTGGCTGTTACCGTGGTCTTCGTCATCGTCGCAGTCTACCACTACGTGGACAGCGTACTAAAACCAATGCTCGCACCCGTAAGGGTCCGCGTAAGCCGATCAAGAAATAATCGGGAAGGTAGAGTACAATGGCTAAACAACCAACTCGCGCTCGTAAGCGCGTACGCAAGCAAGTTGCAGATGGCGTTGCGCACATCCATGCATCTTTCAATAACACAATCGTAACCATCACTGACCGTCAAGGTAACGCTCTTGCATGGGCTACTGCCGGTGGTTCAGGTTTCCGTGGTTCTCGTAAGTCTACTCCGTTCGCTGCACAGGTTGCTGCTGAGCGTTGTGCTGAAATGGCTAAAGAGTACGGTCTAAAGAACTTGGAAGTTATGGTTAAGGGTCCAGGTCCAGGTCGTGAATCTACTGTTCGCGCACTGAACGCTGCTGGTTTCCGCATCACAAACATTGTTGATGCTACACCAATCCCTCATAACGGTTGTCGTCCACCTAAGAAACGTCGCGTATAACGTTTTTTAGATTACTGGAGAAAGATCATGGCAAGATATTTGGGTCCTAAGCTGAAGCTTAGCCGTCGCGAAGGTACTGACTTATTCCTTAAGTCTGGTGTACGCGCGATCGATACCAAGTGTAAAATTGATAACGCACCAGGTGTACACGGCGCTCGTCGCGGTCGTCTATCTGAGTATGGCGTTCAGCTTCGTGAGAAGCAAAAAGTTCGTCGTATGTACGGCGTTCTAGAAAAACAATTCCGTAACTACTACAAAGAAGCTGCTCGCCTAAAAGGCAACACTGGTGAAAACCTACTTCAGCTTCTTGAAGGTCGTCTTGATAACGTAGTTTACCGCATGGGCTTTGGCGCAACTCGCGCAGAAGCACGTCAGCTAGTTAGCCACAAAGCTATCCTAGTTAACGGTAAAGTTGTAAACGTTCCTTCTTTCAAAGTTGCGGCTAACGACGTTGTTTCTATCCGTGAGAAAGCTAAACAGCAATCTCGCATTAAAGCGGCTCTAGAAGTTGCTGAACAACGCGAAAAACCAACTTGGATTGAAGTAGATGGTGGTAAGATGGAAGGTACGTTCAAGCGTTTGCCTGAGCGTTCAGATCTATCTGCTGACATCAACGAACAACTGATCGTCGAGCTTTACTCTAAGTAAGGTTTAAACTAAAGAGAGGACACAATGCAGGGTTCTGTAACAGAATTTCTTAAGCCACGTCTTGTTGACATCGAACAAGTTAGCACGACACACGCAAAAGTAACTCTTGAGCCATTAGAGCGTGGCTTTGGTCACACTCTAGGTAATGCACTTCGCCGTATTCTTCTATCTTCTATGCCAGGTTGCGCAGTTACAGAAGTAGAAATTGAAGGCGTTCTACACGAATACAGCACTAAAGAAGGTGTTCAAGAAGATATTCTTGAAATTCTTCTAAACCTTAAAGGTTTGGCTGTGCGCGTTGCCGAAGGCAAAGATGAAGTGTTTATTACGCTTAACAAATCAGGCTCGGGCCCTGTGGTTGCAGGTGACATCACCCATGATGGTGATGTAGAGATCGCTAACCCAGAACACGTTATTTGTCATCTAACAGATGACAACGCTGAGATCGCAATGCGTATCAAAGTTGAACGTGGTCGTGGTTACGTTCCAGCTTCAGCTCGTATCCATACTGAAGAAGATGAGCGTCCTATTGGTCGCCTACTGGTTGACGCTACGTACAGCCCAGTAGACAAGATTGCTTATTCTGTTGAAGCAGCTCGTGTAGAGCAGCGTACAGACTTAGACAAACTTGTTATCGACATGGAAACGAACGGTACTCTAGACCCTGAGGAAGCAATCCGTCGCGCAGCTACTATTCTAGCTGAGCAATTGGATGCGTTCGTAGATCTTCGTGATGTACGTGTACCTGAGGAGAAGGAAGAGAAGCCAGAATTCGATCCGATCCTACTGCGTCCTGTAGACGATCTTGAACTAACAGTTCGCTCTGCTAACTGTCTGAAAGCAGAAGCGATTCACTACATCGGTGATCTTGTACAGCGTACTGAGGTTGAGCTACTTAAAACGCCTAACCTTGGTAAAAAATCTCTTACTGAGATTAAAGACGTACTTGCATCACGTGGTCTGTCTCTGGGCATGCGCCTAGAAAACTGGCCACCAGCGTCTATCGCTGAAGATTAATCGATACTAGTTAGAAGGATTAGGTCATGCGCCATCGTAAGAGTGGTCGTCAACTCAACCGCAATAGCTCACATCGCAAAGCGATGTTCAGCAACATGGCTAGCTCTCTAGTACGTCATGAAGTTATCAAGACTACTTTGCCAAAAGCTAAAGAGCTACGTCGCGTAGTTGAGCCTTTGATTACACTAGCTAAGACTGACAGCGTTGCTAACCGTCGTCTAGCATTTGCACGTACTCGTGACAACGAAGTAGTTGCAAAACTATTTAACGAACTAGGTCCACGTTTTGCTGCTCGTCAGGGCGGTTACACTCGTATCCTAAAAGCTGGTTTCCGTGCTGGCGATAAAGCTCCAATGGCTTACATTGAGCTTGTAGATCGCCCAGCAGCTGAAGAAGCTGCTGAGTAATCAGGTTCGTACGAACAAAAAAGCCGAGCATTAGCTCGGCTTTTTTGTATCTGCTGTTTATTCAATTCTTATTATTCTTTCCACAGCTCTTCAAGAGATGTCATTAGTCCCGAGCTGGCTCCTTGTCCCGATAAGTACTCTAGTATGACTGGAGTAAACTGGCTGATCATTGATGGATCTAGCCCTATCTTCGCGAAAATATCACTCACTGCACTCATTGATTGGACTTGACCCGTTATCCCACCCAGTGAGGACAAACTCGATAAACCTGGTATAGCACCTGTTAATTCTTCGCTTTGATCTGCAGGTAGTTGATTTTGAGCCAAAGATAGCAGCGCTGCCGAGCCTGTTGCGGCTTGTTCTCCGCTGATCGACAGGTTGCTGGTTAATGCGTCAGTCAGTGGTGATTGGCTTTGTGTGTTCGATAACTTTTCGCTGATGATGCTAGTTAACGCGATCGAGTCGGGGCTCTCTTTTCCTAGATTGAGAAACGCGTAACTTGAGAAACTTGTTGAGAGAAGAAGGGGGAGTAGTGTCAGGGCTTTAGTCATAGTGATTCCTTAAGGGCAAAGCGAAACACTACCAGTGTAGACAAAAAAAGCGACGCAATGCGTCGCTTTATTAAGAATTGTGGGTTCGTTTCGAATTACAGAATGTCTAGTAGTTCTACTTCGAATACAAGTGCTGCGAATGGAGGAATCGCTGCACCTGCGCCGCGCTCGCCGTATGCTAGGTCTTGAGGGATGTATAGTTTCCACTTAGAACCAACAGGCATTAGTTGAAGTGCTTCAACCCAGCCTTTGATTACGCCAGTTACAGGGAACTCTGCTGGTTGACCGCGAGATACTGAGCTGTCGAATACAGTGCCGTCAGTCAGTTCACCGTGGTAGTGAACACGTACTTGCTTGTCTGACGTAGGGATTTCACCAGTACCTTCTGTGATAACTTCGTACTGTAGACCTGACTCAAGGACTGTGACTTCTGGGCGAAGAGCGTTGTCTTTTAGGAACGCTTCACCGTCAGCAGCAGCTGCTTTAGCTGACTCTTGACGAGCAGATTCTGCACGTTGGTGTAGGTCTTGAAGTGCAGAGTTGATTTCGTCGATTTCAATAGCTGGCATGTCGCCTACTAGAGCAGTCGCGATACCCGCTGCAATTGCGTCAACGCTCAGGCCTTCTAGACCAGAACCAGCCAGTTGCTGACCCATCTGTAGACCAATGCCGTAGCTTGCTTTTTGTTCTACAGTTTCAAATTTAACTTCAGACATGATGTCTCTCTATTTTTGATGTATTCAGGTGGCACAGGATACCAGTATTAGTGCTGGGATGAAATGGTCCCGCTTTGAAGCAACAACAAGTGTTGCAATGTGAGATTTACGTCTTACTTTTAAGCGGAGATTGACAAATTTGACCTGCACATCACTTAACACATTGAAAACTCCTATACTACAGTGCGCTTCGTTTTTATACTTGTATTCGTGGACCCTGGGAGACCTCGCGTAATGAATCGCAGAAAGAGAAAAGTAAAACAGGTAGATTATGCAGAACTGGTACAGCAGAAGTTTTCGCAGGTAGATTGGAAGGGTATCGCCGATCAAGCAAAGCGGGCTTGGGCTCACCTGCCTAAGTTGCATCAGCGTGCATTGATGGTACTCGTGCCAGTGGTTTTGCTTTTATTGGTTATCCCAACACCAGCTCCGACAGTTGAACAGCCTTCGTCCCCTCAAACAGCAAAACAGCGCGTTCAAGTTAATATCAATACTACTGGATTGAGTGAGCAGCCTTCTCAGCAACAGGAAAGTTTAAAGTCGGAGCTCTGGCAGGAATATACGGTGAAGAGAGGTGACACCTTGGCGCAAGTCTTCCGCAACAATAATCTGGCAATGGCTGATTTGAATGCGTTAGTGCGCGTTGAAGGTAGCGACAAGCCGCTTAGCTATATTAAGGCTGGCCAGTTGGTTCGTTTCAAACTCGCGGATGACGGCAGCTTAGATATCCTCCAGCTCGAGAAAAGTGCTAAATCCGTTATGTTCTTCCGTCTATCGGATGGTGGATTTGGACGCAGTAAGTAGTTAACTGTTTACAATACGCTGTCGAAATCGCCTTCTGATTGGTAGTAAAGGGGCGATGATCAGCATGATACCCATGGCAGTAATCCAATCCGGAATTTCGTTAAACCACCAGATTCCAAACAGAGTGACAAACACTAATCCAGAATACTCTGCTAAGCCTATCTCCCCAGCTGGCGCTTTTCGGTAAGCCAGAACAGCCAAACCATTATAAACAAGAATCAAAAGTGCTCCGGCAGCGATTAGTCCCAATTGGGAGGCGTTGATTGGTTGCCATGACCAAACAGCCAGAATGCCTGCAACGGGAAGTGATAGCAGTGAAGTCCAAAACAAGGTACTGATCATGGATTGTTGCTCGGGAAGTTTACGTGCTGAAACATTAAACAACGCCAGCGTGGTTGCCGTACCGAGTGCAAAAAAGGCAGCCCAATGAAATTGTGAAGGTCTGAGAACAATCAGCACACCAACAAAGCCTAATAGTGTGCCGAGCACTTTGGAACGAGAAGGTTTTTCTCCCATCATCAACACTGAAATGGGCAGCATTAACAAAGGTGCGGCATAGAACACAGCATTCGCACTGGCTAATGTCATATGAGTAATGGCAACCACCATGCAACCACTGCCAATCAAAACGAGATGAGCGCGAAAGATATTGAGGCCGGGTGAGCTCAGTTGGCGTGTGGCCTGTGTTTCTTTTCTCCACAGCGGGTAGATCACCGCGACTGAGATTAACTGACGGATAAATATGTACTGAAACGGGCTCACGCTGCCATCAAGCAGTTTGACCATCACATCTGACAGTGATGCAGTGAGATTACCTGCAATGAGTAACCACAGAGCAATGGCTTGAGGAGAGAGCCCGGTCATAACTACCGACTAAACTTCATGTCGATGTGTGGAATATCGTCCTCTAGGTACATCTCTGAGGTGCGCTGAAAACCATGGCGGTTGTAATACGTTTCTAGATGCTCCTGAGCACCAATCTCAATATCTTGTCCCGGCCACAGCTTGTCGCACTCTAATAGCGCTTGTTCAAGCAACTGATGGCCTAACCCGTCACCGCGATGGGCTTGCGCGGTAGCCACTCGACCAATACTGACTGAAGGGTAGCTGACGTTTTGCGGCAGAAGTCGCGCGCAAGCAACCAGTTCGTCATCTTTGTAGCCCATTAAATGGTGTACGTTCTCTAAGCTATCCTTGCCATCCAGTTCAGGGTAGGGGCAGGTTTGTTCGACGACAAACACATCAACACGCAGTTTGAGGAGTTGGTATAGCTGAGGGGTAGACAATTGGTCAAAAGGAAGAAGTTGCCAGGTGATCATAGCGCTGCTCGGTTTCGTTCTTATGAAGACCTAAGTTAACAGTGATGAACCCTAGCAGCATTAACAAATGTTAACTTTGCATTCGCTTTTTAATTCGGCTCAGGCTAATCGGGGTAATACCTAGATAGGCGGCTATCTGATAGTCGGTTAGCCTTTCAGGTAAGTGCGGGTAATGCTGGCAGAACAGTTCATAACGTTCTTCTGGGGTGTACAACAACATAAAGCGTTCTTTGTTCTCTTTGTACATCAACTGAGTTTCGAGCAGCTTCAGATACACGCTATGTTTTTGACTGCGCCACTGACGAAGTGTTTCTACTGGAAGTGAGAAGAGCACACAAGAGGTCAGAGATTCGAGCAGGTAGGGTGACGGTTGCTGCTTGATTAAACTTTCAAAGCCGATGATCCAGTCGTGTTCCCAGTAAAATTCCTTGCTGAATTCTTTACCCTTGTCAGTGAGGTAGGCGGAGTGGCAAATCCCTTCGATGAGGAAAAATATCTCCTCGGCAAGCTGACCTTGATGAAGCAATATGTGTCGGGTCGGGAGCTCAATAAGCTGAGCAGAGTCAAGCAATTGGGCTATTTCATCGTGATTGAAGCCTGTGGCTTGGAGCTGTTCCATAAAGCGTTCGGTGGGCTGCATGAACTTTTTATCATCAACTAAAACATGCTTAGAATTCTAAACCGATCAAGTGTGATTCGCTAACTTGTGATGAAAAAAAAGCCGCGATAAATATCGCGGCTTAAAAACTATATCACATGCCTACTTTTGTAGGTCGATCTGATAAACCGCGAAACCCACATCGTCAGTTGCGACTTGTTTCATCGGATACTGGCCTTTCTTCTCAATGAAGGCCGCAGCTTTCTCACTTGGTGAGGTTTCAAAGCGGATGTCCAGTTTGTTGTCAGACTTAATTGGAGCGAATGTCCAGTTGTTGTCTGCGCTTGGTGTTACTTCGCCTTTTTCTTTACTTACTCGGCTGATGTAAGACGCAATAACAGAGCGGTTTTCGTCTGGAGAATCAAACGCCACAAACTCACTACCAGTGCCTGGGAATTTGTTGCTGTATGCACGGTAGTTGTTGGTCGCGATCAGGAAGTCTTGTTCCATATCGATTGGCTTACCTTGGTAAGTCAAACCAACAATACGTTCAGCGCCTTCGTTGACTAGCTTACAGTCACCATCGTATTTCGCTGGCTGAGTTACATCAATCTGGTACTCAACACCGTCAATGACGTCGAAGTTATAAGTACGGAAGCCATCCCAGTCGATAAGCTGCTGTGGTGCAGTGCTGTTAACATCAATCTGTTGGAATTGACCAGCAGTACACTCTAGCCACTCTTTTACTTCCTTACCCTTGACCTTCATTGCGACAAGCGTGTTCGGGTAAAGGTAAAGATCTGCTGCATTACGGAACGTCAGCTGGCCGGATTCGACTTCAGTAAAGTTTGCTGGATCGTTCTTACGACCACCAGCTTTGAAAGGAGCGGCTGCTGAAAGGACTGGAATATCTGACAGATCAGGGTCGCCTTGAATAAAGCGTTCCACGTAATCTTTCTGTGCAAGGTTAACGATTTGTACGGTTGGATCATCCTGTACTAGAGCAAGGAAGCTGTACATCACGTCGTTTGCTTTACCGATTGGCTGGTTAACGAAATCGCGCGTACCTTTATGGTCTGCTTCTAGTGCTTTCACCATGTCAGGATCGGCTTTAGCAAGAGATTTCTTAGCCACTTTATCGTAGATAGGACGGGCTTCTGCCTGACCTTTCACAACTGACCACTTGCCATCTTGTTCTTTCAGTTCTAGGTCGATAACACCGACGTGGCTGCCCCAGCGTCCAGGCATAACCGAAGCGACGCCGTTAATGGTACCTTTCTGGTTATCGACACCTTGGATGTTGTCAAAACCTTTACCCGGGAAGACCGCGTGTGAGTGACCAAAGGCGATTGCATCAATGCCTTCGACTTCTGATAAGTAGTAAGTTGAGTTTTCTGCGCCTGCTTTGTAAGGGTCAGATGCTACGCCAGAGTGTGGAATGGCAACGATGACATCCGCGCCTTCTTTTTTCATCTGAGGGACGAGCTCTTCTGCTGTCTCTTTGATGTCCTTGGCAAATACCTTACCTTCTAGGTTTTTCTTATCCCATACCATGATTTGTGGTGGAACGAAGCCGATGTAACCCACTTTAATTTCATGCTCTACACCTTCAACATCTTTGAAAGTGTGAGTTTTGATGATGTATGGCTTGAAGTAGTGCTTGCCTGTTTTCTTATCAAACACGTTGGCGCTGATGTATGGGAAGTCAGCGTCATTGATGGTTTCTGCAAGGAACTCCAGACCGTAGTTAAACTCGTGGTTACCAATGTTACCGACATCGTAGTTTAGCTGGTTCATTGCTTTGTAAACGGGGTGTACTTCACCTGGTTTGATGCCTTTGTCGGCCATGTAGTCACCCATAGGGCTACCTTGGATAAGGTCACCATTGTCAACCAGTACGCTGTTCTTTACTTCGGCCTGAGCTTGCTTAACCAGCGTAGCTGTGCGTGTCAGACCGGTTTTTTGAGTCGGTTTATCTTTGTAGTAGTCGTAGTCCATGACGTTAGTGTGAATATCCGTGGTTTCTACGATACGTAATTTGATCGTTTCAGCCATTGCTGGGCCAGCCATAGTTAGCATGCCACCCAGTACAGCAAGCGAAAGGGGTTTCACTGCGACTTTCATTTTGTAAGCTCCGATAGCGTTATTTTGAGACGTTGCATAATGTAGCAAAACGCCGTGCAACAGATATTTCGCTCAGTAACAAACTGTGACCTAGAACAATTACTTTATACCGTTCTGCTCAGTAGATCTCATCTGTGTTCAACCATTAACCACATTGCATTCTACTCTTATCAGAAAAAGGTATAAAAAATGAAATTTTAGAATTTCAGGTAATATATATAGAGCGCCATAATGCTTTCAACGACAGGAAAGGAACAACATGATGGCGAGCAAGGATACAATTTCTCAATTTCCACTTCATAACCCGCGAGCAGCACAAGCGCAGTCTTCTACTGAGAATATTGGTAAGAGTGTATTGAACTCTGGTGAAGTTGCTCTTATTGGTGCCGGTCCGGGGGATCTTGAATTGCTGACCATCAAAGCACTGCGCTTTTTACAGCAGGCGGATGTCGTACTTTACGACTATTTAGTCTCCGATGAAATCATGGCACTGGTACCGAGCGATACGATTTTAGTCTGTGTTGGCAAGCGTGCTGGCCATCATAGTGTTCCTCAAGAAAAAACCAATCAGCTACTGGTGGACTTTGCTCAACAAGGACATCGTGTTGTGCGTATTAAAGGTGGCGATCCATTTATCTTTGGCCGTGGTGGTGAAGAACTGGAAGTCTTGGCTGATGCGGGCGTTTCGTTCCACGTTGTGCCTGGAATTACCGCTGCTGCTGGTGCTACCGCCTATGCAGGCATCCCATTGACGCACCGCGATTATGCGCAAACAGCGATGTTTATCACTGGTCATCTTAAAGCTGAAAGTGATCAAATGGACTGGTCAACGCTGGCTCGCGGTAATCAGACTCTGGTGATTTATATGGGGCTAATGAAGTCTGAGTACATTCAAGGTCAGTTGATTGAGCATGGCCGCTCACCAGACACTCCGATTGCGATCATCGAGCGCGGAACACAATCCTGTCAGAAAGTTTTTAAAGGTCAGCTGTCACAGCTGGCAACTCTTGCTCAAGATGCTGAGTCGCCGTCACTGATCGTGATTGGGGAAGTGGTGTCTTTATCAGAAAAATTAACGTGGTTTGGAACACAGCAAGAACCATTACAACAGCGCCAATTCGCGTAATGCCCATTTATTTAGAATTTGTCAGACGCTCCCAGTGAGCCGCAAAGGAAGCACTAACATGGACCAAGAACGTTTAACCCATCTCAAGCAGCTAGAAGCGGAGAGTATTCATATCATCCGCGAAGTTGCTGCAGAGTTTGATAATCCGGTGATGATGTACTCCATCGGTAAAGACTCCTCAGTCATGCTGCATCTTGCTCGTAAGGCTTTTTACCCAGGTAAGATCCCGTTTCCTCTACTTCACGTCGATACCGACTGGAAGTTTAAGGAGATGATCAAATTCCGCGACAAAACTGCAGAAAAATACGGCTTTGAGCTTTTGGTTCATAAGAACCCAGAAGGTCTTGCGATGGGATGTAGCCCATTCGAACATGGCTCGTCCAAGCATACTGACATCATGAAAACTCAAGGTCTTAAACAAGCGTTGAATAAGTATGGTTTTGATGCGGCTTTTGGTGGTGCGCGTCGCGATGAAGAGAAATCTCGTGCGAAAGAGCGAGTCTATTCTTTCCGTGACAAGAACCATACATGGGACCCGAAGAATCAACGTCCTGAGTTATGGCGTACTTACAATGGCCAGATCAATAAAGGTGAAAGCATTCGTGTGTTCCCACTATCCAACTGGACTGAGCTGGATATCTGGCAATACATCTATCTAGAGAACATCGAAATTGTTCCACTTTACCTAGCTGATAAGCGCCCAGTCGTTGAGCGTGATGGCATGCTCATCATGGTGGACGATGAGCGAATGAAGCTACAACCAGGTGAAGTGATTGAAGAGAAAAACGTCCGTTTCCGTACTTTAGGATGCTACCCGCTGACCGGTGCGATTGAATCAGACGCCAATACACTGACGGGCATTATTGAAGAAATGCTGGTTGCGACCTCGAGTGAACGACAAGGCCGTGCGATCGACCACGATCAGTCGGGATCGATGGAATTGAAGAAACGACAAGGTTATTTCTAAAGGATCTAAGGAAAGATTATGAACAGTGCAGTTGAAGCTCAATTAGCTGAACTTGGTATCGAAGGTTACCTGACTCAGCATCAACACAAATCGCTACTTAGATTCCTCACATGTGGTTCAGTAGATGATGGTAAAAGTACATTGATTGGTCGTCTACTCCACGACTCAAAGCAAATTTATGAAGATCAGTTGGCCGCCGTTCACTCGGATAGTCAGCGTGTCGGCACCACCGGCGAACGTCCAGACCTAGCGTTGTTGGTTGATGGTTTGCAGGCTGAACGTGAGCAGGGGATTACGATTGATGTCGCGTATCGCTATTTCTCTACCCAGAAGCGTAAGTTCATCATTGCCGACACGCCGGGGCATGAGCAGTACACGCGTAACATGGCGACAGGCGCTTCGACCTGTGATCTTGCGGTCATTTTGATTGATGCGCGTAAAGGAGTATTGGATCAAACTCGTCGTCACTCTTTCATCTCAAACTTGCTTGGCCTTAAGCACTTTGTAGTGGCAGTGAACAAGATGGATCTGGTGGAGTATTCACAACAACGCTTTGAAGAGATCCGTGACGAATACCTGTCGTTTTCAGAAAACCTCCAAGGTGAAACCGATATTCAGATCATTCCACTGTCTGCGCTAGAGGGCGACAATGTGGTGGAGGCGAGTGATAACCTGAGTTGGTTTGAAGGGCCGTCTCTACTCGAACTTCTAGAAAACGTCGATGTTGACCAGGTTAAAGAAGAGGGGGATTTCCGTTTCCCTGTCCAATATGTCAATCGTCCAAACCTCGACTTCCGTGGTTTTGCGGGCACGATTGCCTCAGGCAATGTCAAAGTGGGTGACCGCATTAAAGCTCTGCCTTCAGGTAAGAGTTCGAAAGTGGCGCGTATTGTGACTTTTGATGGCGACCTAGAACAAGCTCAAGCAGGCCTAGCGGTGACGCTGACATTGGAAGATGAGATCGATATCAGCCGTGGTGACTTGATCGTACTTGAACATGCTCAAGTTGAGTCAAGTAACCGACTGCTTGCTGATGTGGTGTGGATGACAGAGCAGCCATTGCAGGCTGGCCGTGATTACGATGTGAAGATTGCGGGCAAGAAGACTGTAGGTCGCGTTGAAGCCATTCGTCACCAGTACGACATCAACAACCTGTCTATGCACAAAGCAGAAGAGCTACCGCTGAATGGTATTGGTTTGTGTGAGTGGACATTGAATGAGTCGGTAGCCATTGACAACTACGATGCCGTGCAGGATACAGGTGGTTTCATCATCATCGATCGCCTGACTAACGTGACCGTAGGTGCAGGTTTGGTGCGTGATGCTCTGGCTGAGCGTCAGCGTTCTCCTCAGGAGCGTATGGGTGCTTTTGAAACTGAGCTAAAAGCTCTGATTCTTAAACACTTCCCTGAGTGGGATGCGAAAATCTAACCGAGCGGAGCAGGTAGAGTATGATGTGGCAGCAAGGATTCGTGTTGGCAGTGTTGTTGGGTATCGTTACGTGCCTGATCACAACACGAATTAAGCCAAGTTTTATATTTGCAGGAGCGGCGTTCATAGCGTTTCTCGCTGGCATGATTGAACTTGGCGATGTTGCCACTAACTTTACTAATTCCTCTCTGTTAACGCTGGTGTTGCTGATTCTTGCCTCCAGCGCATTGGAAAAAACCAGACTGATCAGCTGGGTCAGTCGTTCTTTATCGACGGGCAAGCTTGGTACAGTGGTTGCCAAGCTTGGTTTGTCGACGGCATTCCTGTCGTCGTTCACCAACAATACCGCTGTGGTTGTCTCTTTGATCGGTGCGATCAAGCGTAACCAGTCCCATGCTCCTTCTAAGCTGCTTATCCCACTCTCTTATGCGGCGATTCTTGGCGGCACATTGACCTTGATCGGTACGTCAACTAACTTGATCATTAACAGCTTTGTAGAAGATGCAGGACTCCCGAGTCTTGGCTTTTTTACTCCAACTATGATCGGGTTGTCTGTGCTGGTAGCAGGTCTTTTGATCTTGATCCCTCTGAGCTATTTACTTCCGAACTATGAAGATCAAAATCAGGAAGAGTTGCCTTATTTTCTTGAAGCGATTGTGGAGCCAGGCTCACCTTTGGTGGGGCGAAGTATCAGCGAAAACAACCTGCGTGCATTGAGAAAACTGTTCCTTGCGGAAGTGATACGTGGTGGCGAAACCATGGCATCGGTGGAACCAGATTTTGTTTTGCAGGCCAAAGATCGCTTATTGTTCTGTGGTGATATTGAAAGCGTAGCCACACTGCAGGAAATTCAAGGACTAACGCTGTTTGGTCAGCACCACCTTAACGGCCAGAGCTTTGTTGAAGTGGTGGTGAGCTCTTCAGCTAGCTTTTGTAACAAGACCCTCAAATCCAGCCATTTTCGTGATCGCTTTGATGCTGTTGTGGTCGCGATTCGTCGTGGCCACGAAAGGTTGCAGGGTGGATTGGGTAATATAGAACTCAATGCCGGTGATACCTTAGTCTTGGTACCAGGCAAACGTTTTGAGCAGGAGCGCAAGGCACACCGCAAAGAGTTTGTTTTGGTGAATGACTTGGATTCGAGCGCTCGCCTTGATGCGAATAAATCTAGTCTAGTGCTGCTCGGGTTTGCAGGCGTAATTGCTGCTGCATTGCTGAACGTCTTCCCACTGATTAAAGGTTTGTCGGTTTTCCTTCTTGCGGCGCTGTTTTTTGGTGTCATCCAGATGGGAGAGCTTAGACGTCGTTTTCCTGTCGATATCGTTGTGATCGTCGGCTCTGCCTTATCTATTGCCCAACTGATGATGTCCTCTGGCTTGTCCGCCACATTGGGCGCGATGTTTATGGAAACATTCAATGGTTGGGGGGCATTTGGAGCTTTGGTCGCGACTTACCTCTTTACGCTAATACTGACCGAACTGGTGACCAATAATGCTGCTGCAGCACTGGCGTTTCCGCTTGGCTACAGTATGGCAATGGGGTATGGCGTCGACCCAATGCCATTCATTATGGCGGTGCTGTTTGGTGCCAGTGCCAGCTTTATTTCACCTTATGGTTATCAGACCAACTTACTCGTTTACAGCGTAGGTAACTATAAGCTTGCAGATTACATCAGAGTCGGTATTCCAGTCTCCATCGTTTACTCGGTGCTGGTATTGGCTTTGATTCCTCAATTTTTCCCGTTTTAAGGATAGAATTATGACCACGGACACGCCGACCAAAGATGAAAACATTGTTTGGCATCAGCATAATATTGATAAGGCTTTCAGAGCCGAACTAAAGCAACAAAAACCGGTTGTGCTTTGGTTTACAGGTTTATCTGGCGCAGGGAAATCAACGGTTGCAGGAGCGTTGGAAAACAAACTGGCAGAGCAGGGTTATCACACTTATCTACTCGATGGTGACAATGTGCGTCATGGTTTGTGTAGTGATCTAGGCTTCTCCGAGCAAGATCGCCGTGAGAACATCCGACGTATTGGTGAGCTAGCCAAACTGATGGCTGATGCGGGCTTAATTGTTTTGTCGGCTTTTATCTCACCGCATCGTGCAGAGCGTCAACTGGTAAGAGATTTACTGCCAGACGGAGAGTTCCTCGAAGTCTTCGTCAATACTTCATTGGAAGTGTGTGAACAGCGTGATCCTAAAGGGCTATACAAAAAAGCTCGTGCGGGAGAGATCGCTAATTTCACTGGGATTGATTCTGAGTATGAAGCGCCACTAGCCCCTGAAATTGACTTACTTGCGGGTGAGAAATCTATCGATGCGTTGGTGGAGGATTGCTTAACCGCGCTCAAGCAAAGAAACATCATTGCATAAAGCAAAAAAGCTTCCCAAGGGAAGCTTTTTCTTTATTTGCAAGGTACGACTTATTCGAAACAAATTTCGATAAACGCGTTACCCCATTGAGATGTGAATGGCATGATGATGATCGCGCCTTCACATTTGTGGCGGATAGTGTGGCCCTTGCCTGATACTACGATTGGTGTTGCCATATCGAAATCGAAGCCGCTTTCAGAAAGGATACGTTTTGCGCCACCAGCGACCATGTTAGTGATTTCACCCACCATGTCGGTAATTTCGTCATTTAGACCATTAGGGCGTTCACCTAACATGTTCTGCATGATTTCCAGAGCCAGATTTTCATCAAATGTGATAGACATAGAACCGCGTGTCTGCTGACCTACCATTCCAATTAAACCTGAAACATCACCACGAGCGATCTCATCTTTCTTCACTCGAGGTTTCTGTGGCTTCAATTCCAGAGAAGCCATCGTTTTTAGAACGTTCATCAGAGAAGCTAAAAACGGGTTTACAAATTCAGCGCGCATAATCTTCTTCTATTCTTATTCCGTCTGTTCATTTGAACATGACTGACAAACTCCATGAGATTCAATCACGTGGTTTGTGATCGTAAAGCCATGTTTTTCAGCATTATTCTTCAGTAAGGCTACCAAACTATCATCTTGAAGTTCAATAACATTGCTGCACTTATCGCAAATCAGTAAATGTGAGTAGTGCTTATGAGCATTGCAAGAGCTGCATTGAATAAAACTGTTGGTGGATTCAACACGATGGATAAACCCTTGCTCTAAGAGAAAGTCGAGTGCGCGATACACTGTTGGTGGTTTCGCTTGCGGTTCACTTTTCTTTAGCTCTTCCAGTAATTCGTATGCACTTGATGCTTTAGGGCTGGAACAAATTAGCTCAAAAACCCTCTTTCTTTGAGGAGTCAGTCTTACTCCCCGCGCTGCACACATTTCTTCAATCTGCTTTATTAGCTTGTGGTCCAAATTTTTCACCATAACCATTGGACTTTAGTAATAATATACCATTTCTTGATGGATTTCGTTTATCAAGAGGCATTTTCTGATAATACAGTCAGTGAGTTAACCTATCGAATCGCGGTTACGGTAACTGGATCTGCTTTGAGTGTTATAAGTTACCTTATCTGTTAATAAAACGATACTGCTACGGCGCATTGGTATTACTCACTTTGTGCGCTCTGTTGGATAAAATCTCCTGCCCTAAGTCAAAATCAAACTCTTCCAACGCATTATTTAGCTGGGCGAAGTCAGATTCAGACAACCCAACCGAAGAGCTTGATGCAATATCTTCCATAATAGACAGTGCCTGAGTGTCGTTTTCATCTATGGCTTGTTTGAGCTGATCAAACAAATCCTGATTGAAAATACCATTTGCAGAAGATACCGCAGGCTTTTCACTGTGGAGTTCGCTGGCGTGGATATTCTCGACCAGTGCGGTGAGTGATTTAAGCATTCTTTGGCGTAAGTCTTGATTTGTGCTGTCGTGTTCCAGCTCTTGGCAAAGCTCGTGCAGCGAAGTCGCCCCTATATTGCCCGCAACCCCTTTGAGAGAGTGAATATTGCGTTTGCGTGTAGCACTGTCTTCATCGGTGACAGCGGTTTCCACAGCGTTGGTATCGGCATAAGTGCTGGCAAAGCGCAGAATGAGTTTGGTGTACAAATCGGCATTACCACTCGCACGGGTTAGGCCTGAAGTAATATCAAGACCGGCAATGTTGGGGACTTGCTCAGTAGAGTGTTCCGCTCCTGCCACCAGTTGTTGTGGATGTTTAGGTGTAATCCATTTCGCCAAAGTACTGAACATCGCACCGACATCAATCGGTTTAGCGATGATGTCATTCATACCCGCATTCTTCGCTTTTTCTTTATCGCGTTCCATGACGTTAGCCGTCATAGCGATGATTGGAATTTGTTTATCATCCAGTTTTTGACGTATAAATTCCGTGGCTTCATAGCCATCCATGACTGGCATCTGACAGTCCATTAAAATGCCATCGAAGTCATGGCTCTTATACAGGTCGATCGCTACCTGACCATTTTCAGCAATCGTGACATGTACTTGTTGGCCCTCAAGTAGCTCAGTGGCTAGCTCTTGGTTAATCTCATTGTCTTCGACCAGCAGCAACTGAGCGCCAGCCAGTTGTTGGGCATTGGCAAGTTGTGTCTGCTCTTCGACATCGCTCCGGCTTACGCGACTGCCCTCAACGCCATAAAGTGTCACTATGGCATCGAACAGATGTGAAGAGGTGACTGGCTTATCTAGGATTGATGGTGGCGTTAACTGGCGATTGATAAAGGCATCGGTCAGCTCTTCACGGCCATAAGCCGTCAGCATTAAGAGTTTTGGTTGCTCACGCTCTGCCAGTCTGTCCCACATGATTTCAGCTAAATCGATGCCATCTTTGACCGGCATCTGCCAGTCAGAAATCACCAAATCATAAGGTTGTTTGTTGGTGATGGCTTCTTCTAACTCATCAAGCGCACTATCAACATTGGTAACGCTGGTGGTTTCAAACTGTAGGGATTCGAGAATATCTTCCACAATAAGCCTTGCGCTGGCATTATCATCGACCACCAGAATTTTCAGCTGACCGAGTTCTTTCGGGACCAACAATTGTTCTTGTTTCAAGGCATGGCTGACACCTAATTGAACGGTGAAGCTGAACGTTGATCCTTTACCTTGTTCGCTTGTGACACCAATGTCACCGCCCATCAACTGACAAAGCTCTTTGCTGATCGCCAACCCAAGTCCGGTACCGCCATATTTGCGTGTGGTTGAACTATCGGCCTGAGTAAACTTGTTGAATAGCTTATTACACTGCTCTGGTGTCATGCCAATACCGCTATCAGTCACCGAGAATTTGAGGGTGATATCGTTACCGTCTTTCTTTTCCAGAGCAATGCTAACTTTGATCTCACCTTGTTCAGTAAATTTCACCGCGTTGTTGGCTAGGTTAATTAGGATCTGCCCCAGGCGGAGAGGATCGCCAACTAGCGCAGTTGGTACGTCGCGATCAATATGGATCAATAATTCCAACCCGCGTTCAGACGCGCGTAAACCAACTAGATTGGAAATATTGTCGAGAACATTCTCTAGGTGGAAGTCGACGTTTTCGATATCCAGTTTGCCCGCTTCGATCTTTGAGAAGTCTAAGATATCGTTGATCAAACCGAGCAGGGAATCGGCGGAAAGCTTCACTTTCTGAATGTAATTGCGTTGAGCCTTGGAAAGGTCCGTTTTGAGTGCAAGATAGCTCATGCCGATAATGGCGTTCATTGGTGTGCGGATCTCGTGGCTCATGTTAGCCAAGAAGTCTGACTTTGCTTTGTTTGCTGCATCGGCGTCATCTCTTGCTAATGCCAGCTTATCGGCAAAACGCTCCAGCGCTGCGTGAGATTTATTGGCTAGCAACCCCAGCAGCAGTAAAGTCACCGCAAAGATACCGCCTCCAATCGCTAGATAGCTGGTAATCGCACCGGAATTTTCTACCGTATTGAGCTGCTCTTGGTAAACGGGTTGAATGAACGATTGTAGTTGGTCGTATGTTGTTTCCAACTGGGCGATCTGCTGTGAGGTAATACTGCGTGCTGAAGTTAATTGATTGAACAGCGTGTAGTAGCTGTTAGTCAGTGTTTGTATTTTGTCGACATTGATCTTTTCTTCATCGGTCGGTACTTGAGCTGACAGGCTATCGAGAAGGCGCAGTGAGTATTCCAGATAATCATTTACTTGGTCAGCAATCGCCTGCTGGCGCGTTGGTGAAAGTGACAGTGAATAGTCGCGATCGAGTTGTTGTGCTTCACTGATTGAAGATTGAAGAACAAGTAGATTAGAGCTGACAGCCAGACGCTCACTAATAGCGATTTGAGTACTGGAAACGGCTTGCTGCGATGCTCGGAGAATATCCTGAAGATGATTACGTAAGTCGGTGGCTGAGCGTGCCAACTCGTCCCCAGAACGATTTACTTGATTGAGAATGCTTTGCTGGAGCTTTTCACCAATATTAGACCAGCTTCTTAGCTGGACGAGTGAGGTGAGATAACGATTTTTAGCATTGTTGACCAGAATCAGTTTATTCACACTGGTTTGCTCGGTCAGCTTGCCATCGAGTAAGGTGATGAGTTGGTCGATTTTCTTCAGTTCAAACTGTGCTTGGTTAAGCTCCTGTTGGTCTTTACTAAGCACGTATGATTTCTGGTGGTTTTGTGAGTTTGCAATTAATCCCACAAGCCAGTGAGCACGAATCGCGTTATCAGAATCTTCATCTACTTGCTCTCTAAGCTCCTCAATACTCATGATACCGTTTTCAACGAAGTCTTCATGCAACTGCTGAATGACATCTATGGTATCGGCAGCCTCCTCGGCAATGATGGTCATTTCTTCACGAGTTGTGGTTTCACTCTGACTGAGCGCTATGTACTGGGTAAAGTCCTGACGATAATCCGCAAGCAAGTCGGTAATCTGTGCATCAATACCATTGGCGATGACAACGTCTGATATCGTCTGAGCTTTATCTATCTGGCGATAAATGTCATCAGAGATCTCATCCTGAGGCAGACGAATATAGCTTTGCTCGAGCATCTTAACGCTGTCTAAGGTCGATAATAGCTGGGCATTACTCGCGTACTGATCGACTGTATTAAAGCGCTGGTTAAGGCTCATCCAGCCAATGCTACCGGCAATCAGTAACATCACAGAAGCAATAACAAAGCCGGTAAGAATGCGCTTAGAGTCGAGCGCGTAGTTCTGTACTTGATTCATTCTCTACCTTAGCCGAAGCACTTAAAATTCGTCTTTAAAGGATTCTTTGATTTTGAGGATTTCATCTAGCTGACTGATGAAAATGGGCACTAAGTTGGGGTCAAAATGTGCGCCTGCACCTTCTTTAAGCAGTGCCACGGCATCTTCAACTGGCCACGCTTTTTTATATGGGCGTTCACTGGTTAGGGCATCGAACACGTCCGCAATGGCCACAATGCGAGCACTTAAAGGGATTGCTTCTCCTTGAGTACCATGAGGGTAGCCACTGCCATCCCATTTTTCATGGTGATAAAGAGCAATCTCTTTCGCCATTTGCAACAGGAGTGAATCACTTTCTCCGATAATGTCTGCGCCGAAGTTGACGTGCTTTTGCATCACCGTCCATTCATCACCATCTAGCTTACCGGGCTTGCCTAAAATGTTATCGGGGATACCGATTTTTCCGATGTCATGCATGGGAGAAGCCTGGAAGACAAGTTCGACCCAACGTTTACTGACATCCAGCTGCTCAGCAAGAATGCGCGAGTAATGACTCATGCGAACAACATGCATGCCTGTCTCATTATCTTTGTACTCAGCAGCTCTGCCTAGGCGTTGAATGATTTCGAGGCGGCTGCGCTCCAATTGTTCGGTTCTTTGTTTTACTTGAACCGATAACGCCAAGTTTTGATCGTACAGCGCGATGTGTGTTTTCACTCGAGCCTTAACGATTGGTGGGCTGACAGGTTTGGTAATGTAGTCGACTGCTCCCATCTCGAAGCCTTTTTGCTCATCGACCACTTCTGCCTTGGCTGTTACAAAGATCACGGGGATATCGGAAGTCAAAGGGTTGGACTTTAGAATCGAGCACACTTCGTAGCCGTCCATTTCCGGCATCATGATATCGAGCAAGATCAAATGAGGACGAGGAGAGCTGTTGGCAATCTTGAGAGCTTTCGCGCCGCTGGTGGCTGCTTTGATTTTAAATTCATCGGAAAGAATGCCAGACAAAGTATGGATATTGTCTGGGATATCATCGACCACCAGTATGGTTGGTTTGTCTAATGGATCAGAGGCCATACGCGTAAATCCTTCTACTATGCGCTCTTAATATGTTTCAACAGATAGAATAGTGAATATTTATAAATAGTTGCAGCGTTAATCTGCTAATCAGATGAGTCTAATCATTGAACAGTGATGTACGTACAAGTTTGCTGATCAAAGTCTTGTTCAGAGTTTGGAAGATTACCCTATTAGTACATTTCCCATTTTCGAGCTTACGAAATGCGTAGAGAACAGCTCAAAAGTGGTTATTTCTCAAGGCCTTAATAGATAAGTCTGTTTGTATTAATCTAATGTTTTCAATCAGTTAAATACCACCTGATTTGTGTGATGAGTAGTGAAAACGGCAAAAACATCGTTTCTGAACTAAATATCCTCTCATGTGCACTTGAGTTAGTATTTTCCTTACCGTATGGTTGCATCTGTCCTTAACCGGGACGATATGAAACTGTAACATTCATGTATCTTTCATTTTCAATTCAAACATTTACGCTGGCTGCCAACTCCAAGGGCCAGCTTTTTTTTTGCGTGAATTTTAAACATAGTTTGGATTGAACCAGATCACATATCGAAAGTGGTGAGTGTGGGCTAATTACTCTAAACCTAGGGGCGGCACGCAAAAGCTTGCGATGTGTACAGGAAAAATAAAATATGAAATTGATTTCATATTTTATTCATCTACGATAAAAGTCCCTATGGGTAATTTGTCAATCATTTCATTTGCTTCATGGAACGGTGCTGGCCTCCAACTCACTTTTGGGCCAGCTTTTTTTTGTCTAACAGCGTTTGACTAGGTTACTCGTTCTTAGATGGTGACTTTCGACTTTGGCAGCGCCGCAGCCAAAAACAGTCTAACGATGTGCTGATTGTTTCTTCCCACAGATCAGTCTCTTCAATAAATCTATCGAGAAGTAAGTATCTTGCTGCGGATTGTTTTGGTGTGAGCTCGGGTGTACGAACTCTCTAACCCTTCTATTTCCGTAGGTTCTAGCGAGTTCTTTTTTCCTGAATGTTTTTGATTCTCTGTGTATAATCGCCGGATTATTTTTGACCACTCCATGATGAGTATCGCATTAGCGCAAGATTGCTAGGATCTGTGGGCGTGAATATTCATATATAGCTGTGGTAGTAAGATTTCGAGTAACACCTTATGAAACCTGACAATACTAGTAAATACGCGGCCAACCGCTTTTCCATTGCACCCATGCTCGATTGGACTGACAGACACTGTCGGTACTTCCATCGACTGCTGACGAGCGAAACTTTGCTCTATACCGAAATGGTGACGACGGGCGCGATTATTCACGGTAAAGGTGATTTTCTGGCCTATAACCAGGAAGAGCACCCAGTGGCACTTCAGTTAGGTGGCTCAAACCCTCAGGATTTGGCAACGTGTGCGAAATTGGCACAAGAGCGTAGCTACGATGAAATCAACCTCAACGTTGGCTGCCCGTCTGACCGTGTGCAAAACGGTCGCTTTGGTGCGTGTCTGATGGCAGAGCCACTGCTGGTGGCTGAATGTGTTGCGGCAATGCGCGATGTGGTGGATGTGCCAGTTACGGTGAAAACCCGTATCGGTATTGATGACCAAGACTCTTATGAGTTTCTGACCGACTTTGTATCGATTGTTTCCGAGAAGGGTGGCTGTGATCAATTTACTATTCACGCGCGCAAAGCTTGGCTGTCTGGTTTAAGCCCGAAAGAGAACCGTGAGATTCCACCTCTTGATTACCCGCGTGCCTATCAACTGAAGAAAGATTTTGCGCACCTTAATATTGCTATTAATGGTGGCGTTAAGACACTTGAGGACACCAAAGAGCATTTGACGCACCTAGATGGCGTTATGGTTGGTCGTGAAGCCTATCAGAACCCATATATTCTGGCGGAAGTTGACCAGCAGATCTTTGGATTAGATAAGCCTGTTAAGAAGCGTACTCAAGTTGTGGAAGAGATGTATCCGTATATTGAAAGCCAGCTGGAGAAAGGGGCGTATCTCGGTCACATTACTCGTCATATGTTGGGCTTGTTCCAGAATATGCCGGGGGCGCGTCAATGGCGTCGTTACATCAGTGAGAATGCTCACAAGCCTGGTTCAGGTATCGAAGTTGTAGAGACGGCGCTGAGTAAAATTCCTAAAGAGCTGAATGTGTAAATTTCACCACCTAATAGTATTTGGTTAGTGAATTTAACCAACTAAGATAATCAATAAAAGAGACGCTTTATAAAGTGTCTCTTTTTTATTTTATTAAAATCAGATGCTTATATGTTTTTCTTTAACTTGGCTTACTTTCTGCAAAGCGAAAGGTAACTAAGGAGAAAGATATGTTTGAACTCATCTTTGTATTGGTCTTTATTGCAACGCTGCTGGTGACGGGTCTTACTATGTTCACGGTGTTTGCTGCGGCGGGTTTTGCTTTGATGGTGATGGTTTTACTCGGTATGGTCGGGGCGGTGATTAAACTTATCCCGTGGTTGATTGTTATTGCTGTGGGTATTTGGTTTTTCAAAAACTACGTGTATAGCCACCGTTAATCCGAGCAGGAATTTGACATTAACCGCTGTGCAGAATGTGATACTATCGCTCCAACATCTCGAACCTCAATGAGCTCAGGAGCTAAATTAGATGAACAAATCAGCACTGGCGGTTATGACTGCAGCTGCGATGTCGATGGCAAGTTCAGCAGCAATGGCAGAAGATTCTGTAGTTGCAAAAGTAGGTGCTGAAGCATGGTGGGTGGACACAGAAGTTAATGAAATCCGCCGTGATAAAGAAGTTACTCCAAGTATTTATGCGGCGATTGAGCACGATATTAAGTATGTGCCGAGTGCACGTATCAGAACAGCCAGCGTTGATAACGAGTTCATGGCATTTGATAAGCTGGATCTGACGCTCTACTACCAAGTGATGGAACACGATCTATTGCACTTTGATGCGGGTATTACCTTTAGCGATATGAGTAATACAAAGTACAAGAATGCAGAAACTGGCCAAACTAAAGATTTTAACGAGCTGCTGTGGGCGTTCTATGGTTACGCTGAAATCACAGTGCCAGACACTAACTTTGATATCATCGGTGAAATGAACTTTGGTGATAGCAGTGGTATTAAGAGCACCGACCTGATGGCAGGTATGCAATATAGAGTGCCACTGAATAATTCCACAATCACTTTCCGCGGGGGCTACCGAGTGATTGATCTTGAGTCTGATGAATTTAAGCCAACCCTTGAAGACAGCACGCTAGGCAAGCCTTTTATTATGGCGAACGGTTTCTTCCTCGGTGCTGAATACAGTTTCTAAACTGCAAGAGTCTTTCCAAAAAACGCTGCGTAATATCGCGGCGTTTTTTTATGCCTATTCGTTATATCTTCATTTTTCTTTTAGCAGTTTTTTGTCTTTCGACCATGCTTATTAAGGGTTCTTATCAATAACTTCAGAGAAAGGATTCTCATGACTATCAATGAACTTAGAAATCTTTATAGAGAAAATCAGTTAGTTGAAGCCATCATTGAACCTTCTGCTCAGGAAGGGAGTTGGATTGTTGAGTTTCGCCATGCTCGTGGTGGTTTTGTGCTATTAACTGATTCTCATGGGGAAGAGTGCCACTATCTGGATCTGGATTTGGCCTCAAAGTCCGCGATGGCTGTTGGCTTCAGGCAGGTACGTGTCGAGGCTAAGTAGCCAAACTTGCTTAAACTTTCGGCTTTCTTTAATTCCAAAAGTTATAAAACATTCATTTCTATTCTTTCTTGTTATTAAAGGGAGTGGTTAATCTATCATCACGCAATGAATAGGGATGTCGAGACCATGTCTTTGAACAAGAACGTGTCCTCTCAAGGAAACACACCACAAGAACTACCGTCAATCGCAGCTCCTTTAAATGATCAACAACTGAATACGCTTCAACAAACAGTCTCAGAGCTGTCATCTCAACAGTTAGCGTGGGTCAGCGGTTATTTTTGGGGGCTATCTCAAGCTCAGCCTCAAACGACTGGTGCTGCTGCACCTATTAGTCAGGCAGCTGCGGCTGTTGCCGCAAAACCGGCAGGCAAGCTTTCTATTATCTTTGCTTCTCAGACGGGTAACGCGAAAGGCGTTGCTGAAGCTCTGGAGCAAGAAGCCAAGGCCCAAGGAATCGCTGTTGAGCTGTTTGATGCCAGCGATTACAAAGGAAAGAACCTCGCCAAGGAAACGCACGTCATTATTGTGGCCTCTACCAACGGTGAAGGTGAAGCACCAGATAATGCGATTGAGCTGCATGAATTCCTTCAGTCTAAGAAGGCGCCTAAGTTACCAAACCTGAAATACGGTGTGATTGGTCTGGGTGACTCGAGTTATGAATTCTTCTGTCAGACAGGTAAAGATTTCGATTCTTACCTATCTAAACTTGGCGCGACCTCATTTATTGAACGTATTGACTGTGATGTTGATTACGAAGCGCCAGCGAGTGAGTGGCGTCAAAACGCACTGGATAAAGTCAAAGAAGCGTTAGCGTCAGGTAATGAAGCTGAAGTCGTTCAACTACCAGTCGGTCAAGCGGCACCGGGCCATTCGCCTTACAATAAGCAAAACCCTTACACAGCAACCTTGCTCACGAGCCAGAAGATTACTGGTCGGGATTCAGGTAAAGATGTCCGCCATGTCGAGATCGATTTGGATGGCTCAGGTCTGACATATCAGCCGGGTGATGCACTTGGTGTGTGGTTCGAGAACAGCTCAGACCTTGCGAATGCGATCTTAGCCAAAGCAGGGTTGTCAGGTGTGGAAAGTATTGATGTTGATGGTGAGAGCATTTCCATCCACAGTGCGCTAGTAAGTAAGTACGAGATAACGTCAGCAAACCCTCAGCTTGTCACTAAATTTGCAGAGCTATCGGGTAGCAAGAAACTACTCAAACTGGTGGAAGATAAAGACAAGCTACGCGAATACGCGACCAACACTCAAGTGGTCGATGTTCTAGCAGAGAAGAAAACCAAACTATCCGCTGAAGAATTGGTTGGTTTGCTGCGCCGATTAACGCCTCGCCTCTATTCTATTGCTTCCAGTCAGAGTGAAGTGGACGAAGAAGTCCATCTAACGGTTGGCCTTGTTGAATATGACAAGGGAGATGAAAAGCGTTTTGGTGGCGCGTCTAGTTTCCTTTCTCATCGTTTAGAAGAGGGCGGTGAAGTGAAGGTGTTCGTTGAACACAACAATAACTTCAAACTACCGCAAGATGACAATACCCCTGTCATCATGATTGGCCCAGGTACTGGTATCGCTCCGTTCAGAAGCTTTATCCAAGAGCGTGATGACCGAGGAGCTGATGGTAAGAACTGGCTATTCTTTGGTGACCGCACCTTTACTCAAGATTTCCTCTATCAGGTTGAATGGCAGAAGTACTTAAAGTCAGGTTTGCTCAATCGTCTTGATGTGGCCTTCAGCCGCGACCAAGCAGAAAAAGTTTACGTGCAACATCGTATTCTGGAAAACGCTGAACAAGTATGGCAATGGATTCAGGAAGGGGCATACATCTATGTCTGTGGTGATGCGACACGCATGGCGAAAGATGTCCATGAAGCGCTGATTCACGTCGCAGAGCAGCACGGCAAAATATCACGTGATGATGCCGAAGAATTTATCAATGAACTCCGCAAAGCGAAACGTTACCAAAGGGATGTTTACTAATGAGTGCTTCTACCGAAAATAATAAACAGGTTGTCTTAGGCGAAGAGTTAGGGCCCCTTGCGGATAACGAGCGCCTGAAAAGAGAAAGTAATTTCCTACGTGGCACGATTGAGCAAGATCTGCAAGATCGTATTACCGGTGGCTTTACTGCAGATAACTTCCAGCTGATTCGTTTCCATGGCATGTATCAGCAGGACGATCGTGATATCCGCAATGAGCGTACCAAACAGAAATTGGAACCACTGCATAACGTGATGTTACGGGCACGTATGCCAGGCGGGATTATCAAACCGGAACAGTGGTTAGCGATTGATAAGTTCGCAACAGATTACTCTCTGTATGGAAGTATTCGTCTAACGACGCGTCAGACGTTTCAGTTTCACGGCGTGTTAAAACCAAACATCAAGCTGATGCATCAGACGCTTAACAGCATTGGTATCGACTCCATTGCAACAGCGGGCGACGTTAACCGTAATGTATTGTGTACCACAAACCCGGTTGAATCGGAGCTACACCAAGAAGCGTATGAGTGGGCGAAGAAGATCAGTGAGCATCTTTTACCAAAGACCAAAGCGTATGCAGAAATCTGGTTGGATGGTGATAAGGTAGAGACGACCCAGGATGATGAACCAATTCTGGGTAGCAACTACTTACCACGTAAGTTCAAAACTACCGTTGTGATACCGCCACAAAATGATGTTGATGTGCACGCGAATGACCTTAACTTTGTCGCGATTGCTGAAGATGGCAAGCTGGTGGGCTTTAACGTATTGGTCGGTGGTGGCCTAGCCATGACTCATGGTGATACATCTACTTACCCAAGACGTGCCGATGATTTCGGATTTATCCCTTTAGATAAAACGCTAGATGTTGCAGCGGCAGTCGTTACTACCCAGCGTGATTGGGGTAACCGATCAAATCGTAAAAATGCCAAAACTAAATACACGCTTGACCGAGTGGGCAGTGATGTCTTCAAAGCAGAAGTGGAAAAGCGTGCTGGGGTAGAGTTTGAAGCAAGCCGTCCGTATGAGTTTACTGAACGTGGCGATCGAGTTGGCTGGGTCGAAGGAATCGACGGAAAGCATCACCTGACTCTGTTTATTGAAAACGGTCGCTTGCTGGATTATCCGGGTAAGCCTCTTAAAACAGGTGTGGCTGAGATAGCGAAAATCCACAAAGGGGATTTCCGCATGACGGCGAACCAGAACCTGATTGTTGCTGGAGTCTCCAAGAGCAACAAAGCGAAAATTGAGAAAATCGCTGTTGAGCATGGTTTGATGGATGAAACCGTTAGTGAGCAGCGTAAGAATTCAATGGCGTGTGTTGCGTTCCCAACTTGTCCGTTGGCAATGGCTGAGGCTGAACGATTCTTGCCAGAGTTTGTTACGGACGTTGAAGGTATTCTCAAAAAGCACGGCTTACCAGAAGAAGACAACATTATCTTACGTGTGACAGGCTGTCCGAATGGCTGTGGCCGTGCGATGTTGGCGGAAATTGGTCTGGTAGGTAAAGCACCGGGCCGTTACAACTTGCACCTAGGTGGTAACCGTGGCGGTACACGCGTACCTAAGATGTATAAAGAAAACATCACAGATAAACAGATTCTTGAAGAAATCGATCAGCTAGTCGGTAGATGGGCCAAAGAGCGTAACGACGGCGAGTGCTTTGGTGACTTCACGATCAGAGCTGGCATTATCGATGAAGTGTTTGTTTCCAAGAGGGACTTTTATGCTTAACTCTGTGGCTTCAAAACCGAAGTTAGCAGAGCTCTTAACGGCAACGAAGACGGAGCAAATTCTCCGTCTTGCGGAAATTAACATAGAGCTCGAAAAGCTAACGGCTCAGGAAAGAGTCTCCTGGGCGATAGAAAATTTGGAAGGAACACACGCTGTTTCCTCAAGCTTTGGCATTCAGGCCGCAGTGATGCTGCATTTGGTTACGCAGGCTAAGCCTGATATCCCGGTCATATTGACAGATACTGGCTATCTCTTCCCTGAAACTTACCGGTTTATTGATGACCTCACGGAAAAGCTTAACCTTAACCTGCAAGTCTATCGCGCAAAACAGAGCGCAGCATGGCAGGAGGCAAGTTACGGTAAATTGTGGGATCAAGGTATAGAGGGAATTGAAAAGTACAATCGCTTAAACAAAGTGGAACCTATGCGTCGCGCTTTGGATGAACTTAGAGTGGGTACTTGGTTTTCAGGGCTGCGCCGTGAGCAATCTAAGTCTCGAGCAAACCTGCCAATCTTGACGATTCAAAATGGCGTGTTTAAGTTTCTGCCTATCATTGATTGGACAAACAAAGACGTACACTACTATCTAGAGCAACATGGTTTGCCTTACCACCCATTACGTGATGAAGGGTATTTGTCGGTTGGCGACACTCATACAACCAAAAAATGGGAACCTGGAATGAGTGAAGAGGAAACTCGATTCTTCGGCCTGAAACGAGAATGTGGGCTCCATGAGGATGACAGCGAGCAAGATGGCTCAGGTATTTAGCTTTATTTTGAAGTATTAGTGTAGAAAGACCGCTTTGGCGGTCTTTTTATGCACTTTAGGCTATGTTATGTGGATAACTCTGTGGTTAAGCTATGTGCATATTATGAGTAAATAGGGATAAATAAAGCTTTGGATGAATATTGGACGGTTAAGCGTTATTTTTGTAATTTTTTCAAAATATCACTTGCCAATGTGATGCCGATCTCTATAATGCCTCCTTGTCGACAGGGCAAGGGCTCGCAAGGGTTCTAAGCCAAATCGATAGGCCAAAAAGAAAATGAAATAAATTTGAAAAAAGTATTTGACACTTCAGTTTATCTCGCTAGAATGGCCGCCTCTTCCGAAGTGATGTGAGTCACAAAGAAGAACGCTCTTTAACAATATAAACCTA